>CAZJGK010000010.1:37475-53456 GCA_964545545.1 uncultured Fibrobacteraceae bacterium
TTTGTCGAACAGACACAACGGCTTGGGCTGGGGCATGCCATCTGGACCGCCAGGGAAGCCCTGGGCCAGGATCCTTTTTTCTGTATCCTGGGTGACACGATCCTGAAGGCCGATTACAAGCGGCTTCTGGGCGGGGCGGACAACATGATTGCGGTCAAGGAAGTGGATGATCCCCGCCGCTTCGGCGTTGTTGAAATGACTGATGGCTTGGTGACGAGGTTCGTGGAAAAGCCCGCAGTGCCAACGAGCAACCTGGCCATTGTGGGAGCGTACCTGTTTGGGGACCCGCAGGCCCTGTGGGCGGGGCTGGATTACGTGGTCTGCGGGGATCACAAGACAAAGGGTGAATACCAGCTGACCGACGCCCTGCAGCACATGGTCATGGGCGGGGGGCGATTCACCATTGAGCCTGTGAGCGATTGGTTCGATTGCGGAAAACCGGAAACCTGGCTGGAAACGAATCGCATCCTGCTTGACCGGCTGGATGTGACCTCGGTTTCCGCCGAGGTGACCCCGCCCTGTTTTGTGGCCCAGGATGTGGTCCTGCGCGGCTCCAGCATCGGTCCCCATGTTTCCATCGGACCGGGTTCGGTGGTGGAGAATTGCCGGCTGCGCAACTGCGTGGTGGGGGCACGGACCCGTCTGCTCGGTTGCAACCTTGCCAATTCACTGGTGGGGAACGAATGTACGTTGGAAAATATGACCGGTGAGATCAACATGGGTGATTTCGGGACCGCCCGCAACGCCTGACGGTCCTCAAGGCTACAGCGGGAGAGGCATGCAATGAGCGAGACATTCCTGTTCACCAGCGAATCCGTCACCGAGGGTCATCCCGACAAGGTCGCGGATCAGATCAGCGATGCGGTTGTCGACGCGATCATGGCCGATGATCCAGAGGGTCGGGTGGCCTGTGAAACCCTGGTCACGACGGGCCTGGTCTTTCTGGCCGGGGAAATCACGACCGAGACCTATGTCGACCTTCCGAAAATCGTGCGCGGCACCGTTCGCGATATCGGCTATATCTCCTCGACCATGGGTTTCGATGCGGATTCCTGCGCGGTCAATGTGTCCATCGACAAGCAGTCGGGTGATATCGCCCTGGGTGTCGATTCCGGCGGCGCCGGGGACCAGGGACTCATGTTCGGTTACGCCTGCCGGGAGACCGATGTCCTGATGCCCCTGCCCATCACCATAGCTCACCGCATGGCTCAGCAACTGGCCAAGGTCCGCAAGGACGGCACCCTGCCCTGGGTCCTCCCCGACGGCAAAACCCAGGTCAGTATCCGGTATGAGGGATACCGGCCGATCGGTGTTGATACCGTGGTGGTTTCCACCATGCATCGCGATTCGGTATCGAATGAGGAGATCCATGCCGGCATTCGCAAACACGTCATCGATCCGGTGCTGCAGCGATTTCCCGTGGACCGCACAGGCCTCAAGGTCCATATCAATCCCACCGGCCGCTTCGTGACCGGTGGTCCGCAGGGTGATTGCGGCCTGACGGGGCGCAAGATCATCGTGGACACCTACGGCGGCAGCGCCTGTCACGGGGGTGGGGCTTTCAGCGGCAAGGACAGTACGAAAGTCGATCGTTCCGCCGCTTACGCGGCGCGGCACCTGGCCAAAAACATCGTGGCCGCAGATCTGGCTGACCGTTGCCAGGTTCAGATTGCGTACGCCATCGGGGTTGCCGATCCCGTCTCGGTCGCCGTGGATACCTTTGGTACCGGCAGAGTTCCCGAGGAGTTGATCACCGCGGCCATCGGTAAGGTGGTGGATCTGAAGCCTCGGAGCATCATCCAGCGATTGGATCTGCGGAAACCGGTTTTCCGTGATACGGCCGCCTACGGACATTTCGGCCGGGAGGATGTGGCGTTTACCTGGGAGAAGCTGGATCTGGTGGACGCTTTCCGGGATGCGGTGGGTTAAACCGGGTTATTTTCAGGTGGTCTCGGCCTACCCCAAAAACAGACGGGCGGTCCCCCGCGGGGCCGCCCGTCATTTTATGGTTTATCAGGTCCGGTTACGGCGCCTCGCTGATGGTAAAATGGAGGGTATCGTGGCGCGTCACAGCCCAGGCGGGATAGGTCACCGAGAGGACCACATCATACTGTCCGGCTTCCCGGAACCGGAAAATGGGGTCAGGGGCCGAGAAGACGTGGTGGGCAGAGTCGTTCATTTCCCAGCGGAAGACCATCTTGACGTAGTCGTCGGGATTGTCCGCGTTGATATCGCAGGATTCGGCCCTCGAGTTGAATCTGATGGTGTCCGCAGTGGTGGTCTCACCGGTCGGAAAACTACTGGAAGCCAAGGTGATAAGGCTGTCCGCCAGGACTTTCACGGGGATGCTCCTCATGGCGGTATTGCCGTCCGGATCCTTGGCTGATACGACCACGTTGTAAATCCCGGGAATTTTGAACTCGTTGTAGGTCAGGGAGGTACTGCTCGTGTTGCCGTCCCCGAAATTCCAGGAAATATCCAGGTTGTTGTTGCCTCCAGTGGCATTTCCGCTCTCGTTGCCTCCGGTGGCGATGGCGAAACATTCAACCTGCAAGGGCACGACGCCACAGTCTGGAGAAACATCAATACGGGTAAAGGCAGGCTTGGATTTGTCGTTACATCCCGAAATCGAAGCCAACATCATTAAAGCCGCCGGCAAAATAAGCAAGCAGAGGCGTTTCATGAGTTTGGTTTTCTCCCTGTTGGGTGGCCGGAATTCAGAGCCGAAAGATGGTTGCGCCCCTTTCTGACTCCACCTGTGTGAACACCTTAATTTATAAAGCTAGGATAGTCCGCACAAGGCGTCCAGTCAAATCAGGTTCCTCGGGGGCGATATTACCGTCGCGCGCGCAGGTACAGCACAAAAAACAGCAACAGAAAAAAGACATTCCCGGTCCAGGCGGCGACCAGGGGGGGGATGGTACCGGTATGACCAAGGCTTTTGCCGAAGTTCATGAACATGTAGTAGCCGAAACTCACCAGCAGGGTCATGCCGAAGCCGGAGGCCACCGTGGTCTTGCGGGGGCTGGAGGCCAGGATAATTCCCATGAGGGTAACAATGAGATTCACCACCGGAAAGGCCAGGTTGAACTGGATGTCCACCAAGCTGTTCGTCGGGTTGCCCCCGCTTTGCCTGACCAGCTGGATATGGTCGTGTAACTGGCGAATGTTCATGTCCTGTTGACGGATGCGGTCACGGTAGAAGCCCTTGGGGTCGATGGTCATGTCATAAGCCGTCATCTTGTCGAAGTGCTCGGTGGTTTCCCGGTCACCCTTGAATCTGCGGCGCGTGACATCCGTAAGTGTCCAGCGGCCGTGATTCCATTCGGCCCGGCTGGCGGCGATGATCTCCACCACCTGGGAGCCCTCCTTGGTCACCACGCGCATGCCCTGCAGGATGCCCGTATTGGGATCGAACCTATGGGCGTAGTACATCCTGTCGTCAGAGCCCCGCACGGCGATGTTGCTGGTGGGGTTGATGGTGTTGGGTTGTTTATGGATCTCCACTTCCCACACCTTGCGCTTGTTGATATTGGCCTTGGGCAGGACATATTCGTGCCAGCAGAGGGAAAAAACGGTCAGCAACATCGCCATGGTGATCAGCGGCCGGGTAATCTTCAGCAAAGACCAACCGGCGGCATATAGAGCCGTCAATTCCAGGTACCGGGCCATGGTCCCGACCGTGAACAGGACGGCCATCAGGACCGCGATGGGCAGAACAGTGTCCACAATCCAGGCGCCTTTGTACATGTAGTAGCGGAGAATCATGGAAAGTGTGGCTGAGTTGTCGACAAAGCTGCCCATGTGGTCGAGGAGGTCCATCACCGTGAAAAGCAGCAACGCCCCCAGCATGGTGTACAGGAGATTGCGGATGAAGGATCCCAACAGGTAGCGGTGGATGATGGTCATGGAATAGAGCTCCCGTCAACCGGCGGGGTGGGGGTCGGGTGCTTGGGTTTATGCGTGATGCTGAAAATACTGGACTCCTTGACGGTGCGGAGGAAAATCGGTATCCCGATGATCAACAGCGCGAAGTTGGCGTTCCACATGGCGAAAAATGGACTCAGACGACCGCGGTCGGCCAGCTTCTCTCCACCCACCAGAAAAAGGTAATAGATCAGGAAGACGGCGATGGCCATGGAAATACTCACGCCCTTGCCGCTGCGGCTGGATGTCACGGCCATGGGTACACCGAGCAAGGCGAACACGATACAGGCAAATGGGATGGCGAATTTCTTGTGGAATTCCACCATGTAGCGGTTCGACTTGACGATGTAGGAATCCAGGACGCGCTCCTGGAAGCCGCACTGTTCGGCCACGCGTTTGACCTTGGTGCGTGTTTCCCGAAACCGCTCCGACAGGGCGACTTTGCGGCGATCCTCCTGTGCCGGGAGCAGGCCGTCACCGAGGACAAGGTTTCGCCTTTCGGGAATCAGAAGATTCCATTCCCAGTCCAAATAATTGGCAGTGAAATCCCTGATCCTGCCTTGGATGTCCTTCTGCCGCTCCTTCTCCCGGTCGGCCGCCACCAGAAGCTCCTTCAGGTTCATTTCCCGGTCGCTCTTGGCCTTGCGGTCGGTCTTTTGCAGATCCTGCTCCGCATTGCCGATCACCCGGGTCAACTTGGCGAAGCGGATGATCTGGTATTTCCCAGGGTCCGCGGCGTTTTGCTGCTCATGGGTCTCCCCGTCATGGAGTTCCAGGATCAAAGCCTTGTCGGCGTGATCATGGATGACGGTTCCCCAGGCGGCAAAGGTCATCCGTGGTGAAATGTCTCCCGGTTTTTCCTTCTCAATGATGGTGACATCCTCGATACGCCCTGTTTTATCGTTCTTGCGAGCGACAAAAATCGTCATCTTGTCGTTGAGATCATTGAATTGCTGAGGCTGGATTTCCAACATGGGTCGTTTCTGGTGAATATCCCGCAGGAGGTTGGCCAAACGGTGGTTCATGCCCGGAAAAATGAAATGGTTGTAGGCGGCCATGCACACGGCGATCACGGCGGCGCCTGCAAGCAGGGGGCGCAGGACGGCCCACAGGCTTATGCCGCTGGCTTTCATGGCTGTAATCTCATTGTCGGCCGCTAGTTGTCCTATTCCCATCAGGATGGCGACCAGAACCGACATTGGTATGGATAATGCAAACGTATGGGGAAGGCTCAGCAGGAGTACCTGGGTGGCGAGGCCAAAAGCAACTCCCTTGGTCACAAACAGATCGACATAACTGAACAGGGTTTCTATCATCAGCAAAAAGGTGATGACCGATAGGCCGAAGAAGAACGGGCCCCGGCAAGAAAGCAACAAGTGCTTGTTGATCAAGCGCATACAATCATTCCTGCCGTGCTGATGCCCCTTCGGTTCCTGGCCGGATAGGTTGGAAACCGAAATCCCGCCGCATCAGGAGCGGCTTCAGTTTCAGTACCAGTGCCAGGGGCAAAACCCATTCAACGGAAGCCCCGGGAAAATCCCGAGCGGTTGGATTCCGAAATGCTGATCGGTCCCGGGGTCAGGATGACCATTTTCGGGGACGAATTCAAGTGCGATCCGGCAAGTTTTTCATTTGGCCGCCGTCCCAGGGAGTATCCAGGTTGATCCGTGAGCGAAGCAACAGGTGCACACGGCGGTCCGGGCAAGGCCTGCCCCTCAGCTTCGGCCACAGGTACAGGATCCATATTCTGCTCCTGGTGCTGTTGTTTCTGGGGAGCCGAGCCGGGCTCGCCTTGGCGGATCCTGATTATCATGGTCCTTTGCTTTACGGTTTCGATCCCGTGCTGCGGGCAACGGATGATCCACGGTTGCTGGGTATTGACCGGCTCGTATTGTTGAGACGGCTGGAGGCCCTGGGAATAGATCCTGGTCGCACGGGAATTACCCAGCCCACCCTCAAAAGTTCCCTGCGCCACCTCTGGGATGAGAATTCCCGCGTCGATCTCAAACGCGAGGATCATCTGGTGGAGTACAACGGTCCGGCCGGACTGATGTTCGAATTCCGGTATCCCACTTTCCTGTTCTTTTTCCCGACTCCTGAAACGCTGCCGGGCGGACTGGTCTATTATCCGCCGCGGGATGTGGGGGATCCCGCGATCAAGATCTTCGTGGATGACCTGAACACCGGTATGGATCGCCGTCAAACAGCGGATCGTTTGCTGGCCCGCCTGGACGATCTGGCCGTGGCCGGCCAGGGCCAGACGGGAAAGACCGACCAGGGACTCATCAATCTGACCATCCCCATAAAACTGCCGCGCACCCTGGAGAAGATCATCGGCAGAGGGGAAAAGACCAAGATCAAGATCACCGGCCGTGAGCACATCGCGCTCAATGGAAAAAGCACGGTGGTCAAACCTTTCACGGCCACCGAGCGGGTCACGAGCCAGTCCCTGTTTCCATCCCTGGATATGCAGCAGGAACTGCAAGTCAATTTATCCGGGACCATAGGCGAGAAAATCATCATCGAGGTGGACCACAACAGCGCCGCTCTCGGGCCGGACGCCACCAAGATCAAGTTGATGTACCGGGGGCTCGAGGATGAGGTCATCAAGACCATCGAGACCGGTGACGTGGGCCTTACCCTGTCCGGCAGCCAGTTGCTGGGGTACAGCTCCAACAAGTCGGGGTTGTTCGGGCTGAAGGTGACCGGCCAGGTCGGCCGGGCGGACTTCACCTTCGTGACTTCCAAGCAGAAGGCGGAGTCCTCGTCCAAGACCTTCAACGCCAAAGGCGGGCAGGTCGAGGACCGCATCATCTTGTCCTCGGATTATCTCAACAACCGGTTCTTCAAGCTGGATCTGCCCGCGTCCGAGCCCAACGGGCGGCGGGCGGGCGAAGTCATCGATACCGGTTCCCTGAAGATCTACAAGTTGATGGGCCCGGGCCCGTTCACCGGGGACGACATCAAGAACGTCGCTGCCTACATCGACAGCCTCGGTCTGTATGCCTGGAACGCTGCGGGCATGGATTTTTCCAAACCCCATATCTATGGCCAACGCTGGCGGGAAATTTCCGACTACGATCTCATGTTGGATTCAGACGAAAAGCTGGTGGCCGTGGACATGCGGTCGCAGATGCAGGATGACGACGTGCTGGCGGTGGCCTACGACGTCAAGGACCAGGCCGGCAATATCGTGAAATCGGTGGGCGATCGCCCCGGGGTTGCTGAACCGGTCCAGACCCTGCCCGGCGTCGCGGGTGTTTTTTACCGGTTGAAGCTGATGAAGGCGCCCATCAACGACAACCACCCCCACCTGTTCGCCTATGTGTTGCGCAATATCTATTCCCTCGGCGGTTCGAACATCGATGCGTCGAGCTTCGATCTGCGCATCGAACGCAACACGACGAATGAAGACTTTCCCTACCGGGACGAGGATGGGGTGGATTACATACGCATCTTCGGGCTGGACCGGATTAACTCCCAGGGCCAGCCGGGGTCCGATGGGGTGGTGGACAGCACCGATCCCTACCTTTTCGACCTCACGAAGGGGTTGTTGAAATTCCCCTTGGATTTCCCGGAACCGTTCGCGGCCGGCGAAGCCGCATATGCTGCATACGCGGACAGTTTCGCTTGGGGACCTGACGTTTTCCTGACCAAGAACCAGAGGCCGGAACTCTATGACCCTGCGGTCTTCCCCAGTGACTACCCCACTTACGCGAAGTTCAAAATCATCGCGCGGCATGCTTCGGCCAGCAACAACATCAGCCTCGGCGTTTCCAACATCCAGGAGGATTCGGAGTCGGTCGTGGTCGACGGCCGCACCCTGACCCGGGGGACCGACTACTCCATCGACTACACCTTCGGGGAAATCAACCTGCTGGGTGATGCCGCCAACCTGACGGCGGACAGCCAGATCGCCGTCAATTACCAGTTCGCACCCTTTGTCGGCGGCGGCAAGACCAGTCTGACCGGCCTGAACCTGGGCTACGATCTGGGGCACGATGCGAAACTGAATACAACCTTGCTGTACCAGAGCGAAGCCATCGTGGGTGAAAAACCCCGGCTGGGTGAAGAGCCCAGTCATTCCCTGGTCGGCAACGTCAATTTGAACAACACCTTCAAACCCAAGTTCTTGACCCAGGTGGCCAATTTCTTGAGCCGGCACGATTCGGAACGCGAAAGTTCCGTCCAGTTAAACGGCGAGCTGGCCCTCAGTCTGCCCAATCCCAACACCAAGGGCCGGGTATTCCTGGAGGATTTCGAAGGGGTCGATTCCTCGAATTTCATTTCCTTGACGCGGACAGCCTGGTCCTGGGCCAGCGCGCCGTTTCTGGGTGTCGGCTATGTCGACAGCACCCTGGACATGCGGAGCTTTGACCCCGAAGACAGGGTGGGAACCATACGCTGGTTCCTGCCGCGGGAGCGCGTGTTGCGGCGTTATCTTAATCCCGACCTGGTGAACCAGGAGCGCGACGATACCCAACAGGCCATGGATCTATACCTGCGGGCCGATGACGGGAACTGGGGGCCCGAGGACTGGGGCGGCATCATGCGGGGCATCAGCCGCACGGGTGTCGACCTGTCCAAATCCCAGTTCGTGGAAATCTGGGTCAACGACGGCCAGCCTGACCGGACGCTGCGTACCGGTAAACTGCATGTCGATTTCGGCTACATCAACGAGGATGGATTCTGGCCCCGGGATTCGGCGGGGAACCTGGAGGTCGGGACCTTCCAGCAGGAGGACGTCAATCAGGACGGGGTTTGGACCTACGACGAGGATATTGGACTGGACGGCAACGAAAACGGACCCCAGCGCTACAGCGCGGAATATGATATCGGCGGGGATTCGCCTTTTCCCCGCATCAACGGGACGGCGCGCAACAACCGGGAAGACAGCGAGGACCTGAACCACAACGGCAGCCCGAACTATGACAACGGGTATTTCACCACCACCATCGACCTCGCCAAGACCCCCGCCCTGATCGATGTGGATAATGACTTCGACGATGTCCAGGATCTGAAGGACGCCGGCATCGCCTGGCGCAAGTACCGCATTCCCATTGGAGCGGTGGATTCGGTCTCGGTGGGGACAGCGGCCAACATCAAGGCGATCACCCACGTGAGAATCTGGTATGAGAACGACGCGATCGATGCGCCGGTGTCCATGCACCTGCAACTGTCCGATTTCCAGTTCCTGGGCAGCCGCTGGGATCGCGAAGGGGTGCGCCGCATCACGGACGAGACGCTGCTGGACCGGGTCGAGCGCCGGGGCGCGGCCTTCTTTCTGGGCGTGGCCAACAATAAGGAAAACCCGGATTACCATTCCCCGTTTTCGGTCCACGAAGTGAACAACATACCCGAGAAGGAACAATCCCTGTCCGTGGACTTCCAGGATCTGCAACAGGGCCAGATGATCCGGGTCGGCAAGCAGATCTCCCCGCGCGGCCAGGACTACACGACCTACCGCGACCTGTCGTGGTATTTCTATAATCCTTCGCAACGCACCGCCGATCTGGAACTGTTTTTCCGTGTGGGCGCGGATTCCCTGAACTTTTACGAGGTGAGTTACAGGTATGCCGACGGTGCGGGCAAGACCGGGTGGCACCAGTTCGCGATCAATCTGGCTGAGCTTTCCAATATCAAGAACGGGGAGGTGGACGCGGCCGGGGTGATCCACGGGGAAATCCGGGATATCAACAGTGGGGCTACCTACCGGGCCCGGGTTGTCGGGCGTCCGGATCTGAGGGTTATCAAACGCTATTATTTCGGGGTGATGAACAACACCCTGAGTGAAGGCGCCGACGGCTATTTCTATTTCAACGACGTCCGGCTCGAAGATGTGAAGAAGGATGCGGGCATGGCCCAGCGTGCGGGCGTGCGGATCAACATGGCCGATGTCTTCAAGCTGGATTATGACTGGAAGCACACCGACGCCGAGTTCCACGGGCTGAACAAGCGCACGGGATCCGGCGTGGATTTCAAGGATTGGAATGTTTCGTCCAATTTCAACGTCGACGACTTCGTGCCGTTGCTCGGATTTCGCCTGCCGGTGAACGTCAGTCGCCACCGGACGACCCACCGTCCCAAATACGTGATCAACAGCGACATTGAAATTCTCGACGAGGAAACCCGCCTCGCCATGTCCACCTTCGATGCGCAGGAGCGCTTCTCGGCACGCCTTCAGCATACGTTGAGCAAAAATGCCATGGCCCGGTATCTCGTCGACCCCTGGACCTTGCTGGTCAGCGGTTCACGGTCCAAGACTGACGGACCCCTGGATTTGAAACGGGCCAAGAGCCTGCAGGGGTCGCTGAATTACGATCTGAGGATCATGGGGCGCCATTCCCTCGCCGACCTACCGGTTTTTGCGGCCATTCCGGTTTTGCGGGGCTTGTCCCTGGTGCCGAAAAAAATCACGCTCGGGGCAAGTTTCATCAGCAAATCATCAATCGCTTCCACCATCGATCCGTACGGCAACGTGCAACCGCGGCCCCAGGTCCTGACCCGGCCCGGAACCCTGACCGGCAGTTTCGATTACCAGCCATCAACCATGCTTACCATGACCGTCAACGGAACATCCGACCGGGATCTGTTGCGGGAAAACCGGCGTTTTGGCGTGAATATGGGGGAAGAAAACAAGCGCAGCTATGATCTGAGGATGACCATCGCCCCGCCGCGGGAAAAGGAAATACCAGCCGGGATGATCTTCACCCCCCTGCGCACTGTTGCCCGCGGGATCCAAAAATTCAATCCCTCGATCCAATTTACAGGCGGTTTTGTCGATCAGCACGATCCGGGGATTCGCCAGGTTGGGGATTCCGCGAACGTGCGCAGCATCAGTAATCAAGGCAATTGGGATTATCATTTCGATTTGCCCCTGGGGGAGTTTTTCTCGGATGTTATTCCTGCCAATCAGGTTTCCACGGCTGACCGGCAGCGCATGATTGACGAGCAACGTCGCCGTGAGCAAAGGGCGCTGCATGGTCCCGGGGAACCCGGCACGGGCGCTGCCGAACAGGAAGAGAACCTGAGTGATCTCACGCCCGAGGAGCGTCGCAAGCGTGAGGAGAAGCGGCTGCTTGAGGAGGCCGAAAAGCATCGCGCCGAGGAACAGGATCAGGGCATGGCCGCCAAGACAGAAACCGCGGTGGTCACAGAAACAGGGAGGATCAATCCCCTGGTGTTTTTCAGCCCGGTCCTGAACCTCTTGCGTAATGCGACGCCCATAAAATTGACCATTTCCAAGAAGCAGAACAGCAGCTACGTCAGGTTGCGGGATACAGCCCCGTTCTGGTACCAGACAGGCCTGGCCAGTTCGCTGGACGTGCCCGACAGCATGTACGCGGGCACGAGTTCCAGGGTTCAGAATGTCCTGAATCTGTCCACGACAACCAAGGTGAGCAGGAATATCGGACTGGACTTGAAGTACACCAGCAATTCCTCATCACGCAACCAAGTTGGCAGCACGACCCGGAATTCCAGTAGGGATTGGCCGGATGTCTCGCTTTCCTTGACGGGTATCGAGAAATGGGGGCTTTTCGGGGGCAAAGAGGGCGATCTCAATGCCGGCTGGTTCCGCTCTTCCCAGTTGAACTTGAGTTACAAGCGCTCCAAGACCGTCAACAACTATACGGATCTGGTGTTCAATCCATCCGTGAACACCACCATCGCTCCCCGCTGGACCTTCAATTTCCACAGTGGTCTGGCCGCCACCCTCAACTCCACCATCAGCAAAAATGATGCTCTGTCCAACGGGGTGACGACCAGCGCCCGCAAGATGAGGTTCGGGCTCCAGTTGAAGCACCAGTTGAAAGCCCAGTCCCTGCTGGCCAAGCTGGGACTGTATCGTCCTGGGAACAACCCCACGGTGGGTCTGGATGTAAACCTCGACTACCAGCGGGATCGGACCGAACGGACCAACCCCGGCAGTCTGGCCAGCGCTCCGACGGGGACGGTTCGTTACAGCGTCAGTCCTCGTCTCAGTTACCAGGTTTCCCGGAACCTCAGCGGCGCCATGAATTTCAATTTTTCCAAGACCAAGGACATGGCCACCGACAGGACCACGACCTCTTTGGGCCTTGGCGTGGAGGCGACTTTTGTGTTTTAAAGTGAAACGGTCGGTTGGCCTGAGGCCAATCCTGGTGGGTGTGCTGGCCATGGTTTTCCTGGCCCGGGTGCCGGGTGTCAGGGCGGAGGCCAATTCCCCGGGACCCGAATTTTCGGGCGCAAGGGCCATGGTCCTGTTGCGGTATCAGTGTGGTCTCGGTCCCCGGACTCCAGGCTCTGCGGGAAACCTGGTTCTTCAGGATACCTTGCTGGCGAGCGCAGGTAAGCTGGGGTTCAACGGCCGTCGGGCGTGTTTCCAGGCAACCAGTCCGCTCACCGGAAGGAAGATGGAAATCTGCAACGTGGTGATCACGGTGCCGGGTGCTTCCCGGGGACCCGCCTTGTGGCTGGGCGCCCATTTCGATTCGCGGCCCGTATCGGATATGGACCCCGATCCTGCGCGTCGCACGGAACCGTTGGTCGGCGCCAACGACGGCGCCAGCGGGGTTGCGGTTCTGTGGGAACTCATGGAAGTTTTTGCGGACAAGCCGCCGCAGAGGACCGTGGTGCTCATTTTCCTCGATGGTGAAGATTCAGGTCGGGCGGAAGACCCTTCGGGATTTTGTCTGGGCAGCAGCCACCTGGTCGAGAATTGGAAAACCTTTGGGGGTCTGTTGCCGGTCGATATGCCGGAAGGACTGATCCTGCTGGACATGATAGGCGATGCCGATTTGCGCATTCCCCAGGAAGGATATTCCCTGGCCCACGCCCCCGACTGGACGCGCAAGGTTTTTGTCCGGGCTCGGAAACTGGGCCTGCCCGCTTTTGTGCAGGAACCCGGAGGTGGCATCTACGATGACCATATCCCGTTCCTGCGCCGAGGAATTCCAGCCGTGGACCTTATCGATTTCGAATATTCGGCCTGGCATACCACCGGTGATGTGCCGGCCATGTGCAGCGCCGGCAGTCTGGAACAAGTGGGCAAACTGTTGTTGGATCTGGCCTGGAATCCCTGAAATCCATGCTAAATATCCCCCTGCAACTGCCGATATTCTTGGTGATCGTTGGACGCCAGAACCCAGGAAGCTGAAAAGGAGCAGGGAATGATCACCACCTGCACGGAGTGCCAGGCCCGCTATCAACTCGAGGATCAAAATATTCCCCATCGCCTTATCAAAGTGCGCTGCCCCGCATGTCGCGGTGTTTTTCCGCTGGACGGCACGAGCCTGGAAAAAGTGGCCGCTCCGCTGGTCCTTGATCATGGTGCCCGGGATTTGCCGGTAACCGGGGCACCCGGTCCGGTTGGCTCTTCATCTGTGGCGAAGGCCGAGCCCGCGTCAGCACCCTCGGGGGTCGCGGTTCTTGACGAGCAGTTTCCTGCGACCGCACCGCCCCGGAACCGCCGGCGCAAGAGCAAAGAAGAAATGTATGCGCGGGCCCTGGTTTCGGACATCCTGGCCTACAACCGCGAAACGCGGGATACAGCGCTCAAGAACGGCAATCTGGTCGAGGCGCTTAGCTCGGAGATCAAGAAAAGCTGGGAGTTGTACAAGGAAAAAGTCACGCCGGAGGTGGCCAACAGCACGGACCATTTTCGGGTGGCTCTCAACGAGATTCTGGCCGCGGGATCCGATTTGTTCTGACCCCGGCGAAAGTTAGAATAGCGGGGTCCTGCCGGGAGCGGGACCCCGTTTCAATGACCCCATTTGTTGCTGCTTATCTCTCCGAGAATGTCGTCGATCTGTTGCCGGACCCGGATGTTCTGATCAGGTTCAAAGAGCGCCTGCTTGACCCGCCCCTGGTCATCTTTCTTTACATAGCGCAGACTTTGCAGATCCTCCATCGACATCAGGATGTCCTTGCTGACCCTGACTTCGATCGGCGTTCCCTCCTGGTTGGTGCAGGGGTTGTTGAATGGGTGCATGCCGTTTCCCCACCCATGAACCACCATTGAGCACAACAAGGCCCGGAAAGTATTTTGGCCCTGAACGGTGTCGAGGTCGAAATTTCCGCCCACCTTCTCGGTGACACTGTCGATGACCGCGCACAGCTTGGCACTCAAATGATCGTCGATGTCCAGTTGTAAGAGGCGTGAGAACATGGTGTTGAGAATCTTGTCAGTGTTGGTGGCCATTATGACGACTCCTGGGAGGGTGCTTTCCTATGGTTTCTTGTCAGGGAGCGCCAATGCCCATGCTGGAACATTGCACCCGGATACGGCTCAACGCCTTGCAAATTGCTTGCCTGTCGGGAGGGCGGGGCGCGAAATTGTCCTTGTTTGTGCAAATGGAGTAATAATTGCATGGCATAACGATTGCAGGAGGGGGATGAATTCTGTCGTTGATCTTTCCTTTTGCCGCGGTCCATTTCAGCCAGGAGAGTCTCCGCGTGTCTGTCCAGGAATATATCGCCACCGGTACTTGCCGCCTGCTCTATTACGGTCAGGTCGGTGTCGGAAAACGGGAAAACCTGCGACTAATTCACAAGTTCGTTCCCCCGGAACTGCGGCTTGCGGTGGCGGTGGATGATCCTGAGCGCCAGATTGCCTTCAATTTGCAACAGGAGGGCCAGGAGGCCCGGCAAATCCTGGTGCAGGCGGTGGATGTCGGACGGGAACAATTCCACGCCGCCGGCATGGTGCAGCGGCTTCCCTTCGACGCGGTGGTGTTTGTCGTCGATTCCGGGGTCTCCCACCTGGAAAATTCCCTGGCCGCCTTCGAATCTCTCAAAATGTACCTGGAGTCCTGGGGTCTGGACCTGATGCGGATTCCCGTGGTGCTGCAGTATAACCGGCTGGGCGGCGAGGACACCCTTCCGGTTGATCAGTTGGAGAGCATGTTGAACCCCTGGGGATTGCTTTCGTTTCCCGCCCACTCCGCGCGGGGAGAGGGCGTTCGTGAGACGCTCAAGGCTGCTTTGGGGTTGGCCGTCAATCATCAAAAGGAAGTCGCGTCCAAAATGCCCCATGTGCCGACCCAGGAGCAGGGGTTCATGCCTCAGGGTGCCGACCATGGCGACGGTCCCGCGCCAGAGCCCGCCAAGCCAGAGGTTCCCGTTCCTGGCCGGGAATCCAGCCTGCAACTGGATTACGGCCCCGCTCTTCCTGGTCGTGAGATTGAAAATGCCACGCGTCTGCGCACGGAACAGATTTTCAACGATTTGCGTCCGCCCTTGATCATTCCTGTCAAAATTCCCCGCCGACTCCTGGGCAATTCGAAAGGTCCCCTGCGGATCATGCTCGAAGTCGAAATCGAGGATTGAATCTTCCTTCCGGTCCAGATTGAGCTGTCCAGGAGTTGACCACGCCCTGATGGTGTTCTATGGTCCCGATCATGGACATCAGCGGAAAAACATCAGGTCAACGGACATCATTGTCTGCAGACAGCGACGACTTGCTGGCAAAGGGCAGGCGATGCGAGCGGGAAGGTCTCTACGCAGAGGCTTTGGCGCTCTACAAAACCACCCTTGCCAAAGTGGGGGATGATTCCCGACTGCATTACCGTTTAGGGTGTACGGCCCTGAAGATGGGCAAGGCCGAGCTTGCCGAGCAGGCCTTCCGGAAGGCCGTTGAGCTCGACCCTGTCAATCCGCGCTATCTGACCAACCTGGGAGTGGCCCTGGATCGATTGGGACGCAGGGAGGATGCCGTCCGTTTCTACAAGCGCTCGACATTGTTCGAAGGTGGGACGGTGGTTGCTCATCACAACCTGGGGGCCATCTACGCGGAGGAAGGCCGGATGGAGGCCGCGATCGATTCCTTCACGGCAGCCATTGCCCTTGAGCCGGATGCGGAGGGCTATCACAATCTTGGCCTTGTCCATTTCCGCTCCAGGGCTTTTGGTGAAGCCCTGAATTGTTTTCTGCAGGCTGTCGCCCGTGATGCCGGTTATGCGGTGGGCCATTACTACGCCGGCTTATGTCTGATGAAGACGGGCAACTATGGCGATGCGGTGCAGAAATTTCAGCAGGCGCGGGCGGAATACTACGATCCCTACCCAAGTCCGGATG
>CAZJGK010000011.1:0-19947 GCA_964545545.1 uncultured Fibrobacteraceae bacterium
GATGCAGGCCAGGAGGGCGATGAGCGTGTCGATGATCGCAATGGCGACACCCGCCAGGGGGATGGATTCCTTCGTGCCCATGTAACTGCCGTAGGTCAGGATCGCGCCCATGCCCAGGCTGAGGGTGAAAAAAGCGTGGCCCACCGCTTCGAGAATCGAATGGTTGGTCAGTTCGCCGAAATTGGGACGGAACAGGAAGGCGATGGCGGCGGGGAAGCCGGGAGTGGTGGTCGCATAGATCGCCAGCACGAGAAGGATGCCCACCAGGATGGGCATCAGGATCCTGGCCACTCTCTCAATGCCGGTCTTGACGCCGAAATAGACTCCGCCGATGGTCAACAGCATGAACAGGCCGTTGCCGAGCATCTGGGCCCAGCCGTTGGCCACGTAATTGCCAAAGAAAGTGTCGAGAGCGCCGGGCTGACCGGCGAGCGCTCCCAGTTGACCGCTGATGGCCATCCAGGTGTAGCGCAGGGTCCAGCCGGCCACGATGGAGTAGTAACTGAGAATGACAAAACCGGCCGCGACCCCCAGGAACCCCAGGCCTTGCCATGCCGCACCGCCGGGAAGACCCTCGGCCAGCTTTTTGAAGGCTCCCACCGGGCTCAGGTGGCTGCGGCGTCCGAGGATGATTTCGGCGATCATGATGGGCAACCCCACCAGGAGCACGGCGGCAAGATAGACGAGCACGAAGGCCCCGCCGTGGTTTTCGAAGGTGATGTAGGGGAATTTCCACAGGTTGCCCAAGCCAACCGCGCTGCCTGCAGCCGCCAGGATGAATCCCAACCTGCCGCTCCATTGTCCTCGGGGTGCCGCCACCGGATGCTCCTTTGTCTGGCTGAATCCGGGCTCATGAATGATCACGCAGGGTACGGGTGTCCGGCCGCAACTGTCAAGGGTTGCCCCCGGGCCCGGCAGGTTTTATTGTCGTTCGGTAAAGTTCCCGATTCCAACCAAGGAGAGTGCTTCCATGTTCACGCGCGTGTATTCCTGCTTGTTGCTGCTGGCCCTGCTTGCGCCCGTCGCCATGGCCCAGGATGCGGTTTACCGTCCCCACAACAAGTATCCGGTGCTTGATGAGATGACCAAGGTCTACAAGGCGAACCAGGCGGCCAGGGATTCCCTGCGCAAGGTGGTGGATGATCGCTACGCCGCGCAGGCCAAGGCGAAAGAGGATGCCAAGCAGGTGCTGCGTGTCGACTGGACGGATGTGGAATATCCGGCGAGCCCCGCTCAGTTCACCCAGTTGTGGCATAACCCGCCGGTGCCCCAGTACTACACCGGGACCTGCTGGGCCTTCAGCTCGGTTTCGTTCATGGAAAGCGAGGCCCATCGCATCGCCGGGGTCGACGTCAAGCTTTCCGAAATGTGGGTTGTCTACTGGGAGTATGTGGAGAAGGCCCGCAGCTACCTCCAGGAATACGGGCACACGCCCGTGGACGAAGGCGGCGAGAGCGACGGCACCCTGGCCATCTACGCCAAGTACGGGGCCGTGCCCCTGTCGGCGTACACGGGTGTCTTGTCCGCGGACGGCCGTTATGATCACCGCGCGCTGATCGCCGAACTCAAGAGTTATCTGATATGGGCCCTCGACGATGGTGATCTCGATCTGGATCACAACCTGGCGGCCGTCAGGGGAATCCTGGATTCCTACCTGGGTCCGGTTCCCGATTCCTTCCAGTACCAGGATCGCACGTACAGCCCCAAGGCCTTCCTGCGCGAGGTGTTGAAGCTGGATCCGGCCGACTATGTCTCCTGCGTATCGCGGATGAACGCGCCGTTCAATACCCGGGTGCTGCTGGACGTCCACGACAACTGGCGCCGCAACGCCAACTACCTGAATCTTTCCCTGGAGGATTTCTACGGGACCATCAAGAAGGCCCTGGACATGGGATACACCATGGCCATCGGCGGCGACAACAGCGAGCCGGGCATGGACGGCATGGTCGACAAGGCGATCATCCCCGACTGGGATATACCCGCGGCCGACATCAACCAGGCCAGCCGCGAGATGCGGATCGCCAACGGAACCACCAGCGATGATCACGGCGTTCACCTGGTGGGCTCGACACAGGTCGACGGGCGGGACTGGTTCCTGATCAAGGACTCCAACCGGTCGAGCCGCCTGGGCCAGTTCAAGGGTTACTACATGTGGCGGGGGGACTACATCAAGCTGAAAATGCTCAGCTTCACCGTGCACAAGGATGTGTTGGGGGATCTGCTCGATTCGAAATAGTGGCTGGTGCCTGACGTTATTAGGTGTTGCCGATGACAGCCCGTGGCTCGATGCCGCGGGCTGTCGGTGGGTATGGGCTGACAGGGAACTCCGGGAACGGATCCACGTATGAAGCCTCATGATTGCCGGCCATCCCAACCCGGAGGAAGCACATGATGCAGGAGACCCCAAGCCGTTTCAACAGGATCACCCACCACTGGCTATTTTCCATGGCCTTGCTGGCGCTGGGTTTGATGTCCTTCCGTTCGGCCGTTGCCGACTGGAACGATGTGCCCACCGGCAGCATGGAGCCCAGTATCCTGATCGGCGACCGGATCGCGGTGAACAAACTCGCCTATGATCTGCACATTCCCTTTACCCGCATCGCCCTGGCCAGCTGGAGTGATCCGCGGTGCGGTGACGTGGTGACTTTCTGGTCCCCCAGTGACGGCACGCGGCTGGTAAAAAGAGTGATCGGGGTGCCGGGGGACGTCATCGCCATGAAGGACGGGCGGCTGCTGGTCAACGGCCATCAGGTGGACTACCAGGACGCGGCCGAACCCGATCTGCGGCAGGCCATGGGGAGCGAGGAAACCGGCAAGGTCTTCTATACCGAGGAACTGCCCGGCAAGGCTCATCTGGTGGCCAGGGACACGGCCGGCGGGCCGCGCCGCGACTTCGGACCGGTCACCGTTCCCCAGGGAAAATACCTCATGCTGGGTGACAACCGGGATCACAGCGGGGACTCGCGCTGGTTCGGTTTTGTGCCCCGGAAAAATATCTGCGGGCGGGTTTTCGGGGTGGCCTTCTCCCTGGATCACCAGCGCCACTACCTGCCGCGAAAAGGGCGCTGGTTCCGATCCATGTTGTAGCCCATGACTTAGGTTGTGCCTCCGGAATTGTGTCCGTCAGGTGAAAACAACCCCCCACAAGTGTTCCCGTCAGGCATAACCCATTGTCTCATGGACGGTTGGTCGCGACCTCCTGTCGCTCCGCCCTCGACATTCCGGCCCTCCCGCCATCCATGGCTCCCGGGCCTCCATGACGCCATGATACAATGGATTATACCTGACGGGAACATCTGTGGCGCCATATTCCAGCACGGCGGACACAATTTCCGAGGCACAACCGATGGCTTAAGGTGTGGCCTGAGGGTTTTTGAATAAGTCCTTGCGCTGAAACATGTTCAAATATTTGTCTTTTGCGATCCGGACGGCGATCCGGACATAGTTCCGCTTGAAATCCTGGTTGTTGAAGATGTCCATTTCGCGGTCCAGGGCCACCGAGGGACCGGTGCGCGGCTTGTCGGTGATGTCCACGTTTCCCAGCAGGATGTAGTCGGGATGGCGGGCCAGGACCAGGGCGGCGTCGTGTTTCTCGTGCCCGGCATAGTGGTGGGTGAAGGCGACCTTGCGATGGGCGATGCGGGCATCGACCAGACCGTAAAAGTCGTAGCACACCAGTCCGGTCTTCCAGGGAATGTAGCCGGCCGGGCCCAGGGCCAGGGTGGTGCCGGGAGGAAATTGAGAGGCCAACGGTCCGGCCAGGGCGTCCCCGGCCATGATCCAGCCGCCCAGGTTCGCCTCGCTCATGTGGATCTTCACGAGCCGGCGTTCGCGGCCCCAAAAAGACGGCAGCAGCAGAGCCAGGGCCATGACCAGTCCAAAGACCAGGGTGCTTGTCGGGCGATCGAACCAGCCGCAGGGTACGGCCACCGCAATCAGCCAGGTGATGATCACCGGCAGCACGGGCGCGAAGAAGCGGTACATGCCCAGCATATCCCCGCCGATGACGACGACATAGCACCACCAGAAGACAATCACGCCCAAGCCCAGCAACATATCCAACCTGCAGATCCGCTTCCAGCCACAGCGCATCAGCACGCTGGCCACCACCAGCGCGGGCATGATCAGGTAGGCGCGGGCAAACGCCAGTCCATAGGGCAGGCCGGTGGCCAATTGTCCCTGGTAGTCGCCGGTCTTGGCATAATAGGTGTTGGGCAGCCACCAGCCGTAGGTGGCATGGCGCCACAGGAAAAACGCGGCGGTGCCGGCGATAAGCAGTGCCGGACCCAGCCACGCGCGCTGCCGACGCAGGGGTGAAGAGGCGGAATCCAACCCGGCGCCGGGGAGCAGGGACCACACCAGGAAAATAAGGGCCAGCGCGGGCCCCTCGGGCCTTACCAGGATCAGCAACAACCCCGCCGGTCCAGCCTGTAGGGGGCTGCGCACCAGGGCCGACCTCCAGGCCCATATGATCAGCAGACCGAACAGAGGGGTTTCGAGCCCGGCCAGGGTCCAGCAGGCCACGGCGCCGGTCGCTGCCGTCAGAAGCTGGGCCAGGCGTCCGGCCCAGGGTGAACGCACCTGGCGACCGGGATCCATGAGGCGGACCAGGCCCGGCAGCAGGCACAGCATGACCAGGGAACAGCCCGCCCCCAGCAGGCGGGCCCACAGCAGGGCGGGCAGTCCGGCTTTGAGTCCCAAAGCAATCAATAGAACCCAGAGCAGGTTGCTGTAACCCTCGACAGGTTCACCGGGATTGAAAACCAATCCGTGGCCCATGACCAGGTTCCGGGCGTACCGGAACGAGATGAAGGCGTCGTCCACCATGAACCGGAAGCTGAGCGCGTGCAACAGCAGGAGGACCCCGGCGAGCAGGCTCCACAGCATGAAGATTCGCCAACGCACCGGGATAAGCCGCAGGGTGGTCATGCGGAGCCGGCCTGGTCGGTGCCGAATTCCTCCACAGCCACCTGCCGTTTTGCGAGGGCGGCGAGCATGGTCGTGGCCGGGACGACTTCCTCCTGCCGGCACGTGCCCCGGGCGGTGATCACGCCTGTGGCCAGCAGGTGGGCGATGATGGCGGCGGGGAAGCCCGTCATCCGCATCATGGCGGTGATGCCGCAACCGGTGTCCTCATGGTCGATGATGCGAATGCTGCGGGTCACGCCCCGGCCCCGGCTGTCCAGGCCCTCGGCCTCGGCGAGCAACAGCACCACGTCGGTTCCGGGCAGGTGGAGCTTCTCGTCCAGGACCGCGGCCAGAACCTCCCGGGGCGCGATGCTGACCCCGGCCACATCCCGCGGCGTCGCGTCGCACAGCCCGAGGTCCTGCAGTAGGCGGATCTGCGCGCAGTGTCCCGGGTAGCGGATGGTCTTGTAGTCCAGGTTGCGCACCTTGCCCAGCAGGGATTCCGGCAGGGTCGAGGTGCCGCCGCTGGTCTGGAAGGCCTCGAGTTCCCCGAAGGGTTCCGGGAAGCGGAGGGTTTCCAGTTCGCTCAGCGAAGGCACCGTTTGGATCTTGCCCTCGCGGATGACCACCGCCGGCTCGATGTACTCGTTGATCAGTCCCTGGACCGAGAAGACGATTTTGTAGTTCAGCGGGGGCAGGGGGTCCGCAGGCAATCCGCCCACCCTCAGCCTCAGGTTTTCGCAACGGTCCAGGCCGGTGGCAAGATGGTAACCCAGGATGCCGGCCAGCCCCGGAGCCAGCCCGCAGTCCGGGATGACGGCCACACCAGCGGCGGCCGCCTGGTCGGAGAGGGCGAACTCGCGGGCCACCACCTCGTTGTTGCCGCCCAGGTCCAGGAAGTGGGCGTGGCCCTTGACGGCGGCCGCGGCCAGAAAATCGTTGTGCCAGTAGTTGACGGCGCTGATGGCGACCTGCGCCGCGGCCAGCAGGGGATCGATCAGGGATTGGTCACGGACATCTCCGCACACTATCTGCAACCGCCGGTCGTCGAGGAACCCTGCCAGACGGTCGAGAGCTTCGCGATTGCCGTCGATGACAGTCAGGCTTGTGGTGTCGGACGTGTTGCGCAGCAGATCCCAGGCGATGGCGGTGCCCTGCAGGCCGGCGCCGAACAGGAGGTATTTCATGGGCTCAACCTTTCTCCGGGAAATTCCGGTTTTCACCGGAAACAATAGCGGGAAATTTCGCCGAGGTCATCCTTCAACCTTTGACCTTGTTCCCCGTGGGGGCTAATATCCACCGGTTCTCAAAAATTCCCTTTTCTATCCCAAGGAGCTGCCATGGATGTCAAGCTGCTGCAGCAGAACCTCCTCGAGCTGATCCGCCGTACTTCGACGGACCTGCCTGCGGATGTGGTGCAAGCCATCGACAAGGGATGGCGCAAGGAAAAATCGGATTCCACGGGCCAGTACGCCCTCCAGGTCGTGCGCGACAACGTGACCATGGCTCGCCGGATTTCCCAGCCGATCTGCCAGGATACCGGGACCATCATCGTGTATGCGGATCTGCCGTCCTGGTGCGACGAGCCCACCTTTGTCAAGACCTTTGAAAAAGCGACGGTCCAGGCCACCAAGAAGGGCTACCTGCGTCAAAATTCCGTGGATTCGGTGACCGGCAAGAATTCCGGGACAAACCTGGGGCCGGGCAGCCCCTCCTTCCACATTCATCAGGTGAAGGGCAAGACCCTGAAGGTGCGCCTGATGCTCAAGGGCGGCGGTTGCGAGAACGTCAGCTGCCAGTACAGCCTGCCCAATACGGCGCTGGGCGCGGGCCGGGACCTGGAAGGGGTTTACCGTTGTCTGATGGACGCAACCTACCAGGCCCAGGGCAAGGGCTGCGGCCCGGGAATTCTGGGCGTGTGCATCGGCGGTGATCGCGGTTCGGGCTATGTCGCGGCCAAGGAAACCCTGTTCCGCACCATGGAAGACAAGAACGAGAACAAGGCCCTGGCCGCGCTCGAAAGCCGGGTCCTCAAAGACGCCAACAACCTGGGCATCGGGCCCATGGGCTTCGGCGGCAACACGACCCTGCTGGGGGTAAAGATCACTCACCGCAACCGTTTGCCGGCCAGCTATTTCGTTTCCGTGGCCTACATGTGCTGGGCTTTTCGGCGCAACGGCGTCACCTTGTCCGAGACCGGAAAAATCACCCGCTGGCTCTATTAGTCCGAAGGAGGCTGGATCATGCTGCTGGAAGCACCGTTTACCGAGAAGAAGATCCGCGCCCTGAAGGTGGGCGACCGGGTGGAGATCACCGGCTTGATCTATACCGGACGGGACGCGGTCCACAAATACCTGCACGATGGGGGCAAGCCGCCGGTTGATCTGACCGACAGCATCGTGTACCACTGCGGTCCCGTCGTGGTGAAGGAAAAGGGGAAGTGGGTCGTCAAGGCCGCCGGCCCCACCACGAGCATTCGCGAAGAGCCCTACCAGGGCCCCCTGATGGAGAAATACAAGATCCGCGGCGTCATCGGCAAGGGCGGCATGGGTCCCAAGACCCTGGCCTACTGCAAAAAGGTGGGCGCCGTCTATTTCCATGCCATCGGCGGAGCGGCCCAGGTGCTTGCCGAACGCGTGGTCGAAGTGCCCGGTGTCCACATGGCGGCGGAATTCGGTTCGCCGGAGGCCATCTGGGAGTTCCGCGTTGTGCGCTTTCCCGTGGTGGTGACGATGGATTCCCATGGCCACTCCCTGCATGATACGGTGCAGGCGCAATCGGAAAAGAAACTCAAGGCCCTGCTGTGATCCCCACGCAGGCAGCACTCCGTCCGGGAGGTAAGGATTGACCCCCCCACAATCAGGACAGGACCAGGTCGTGGACCTGGCCGCGATTCTTAACATCCTGTGGCGGCGACGCGTGATTGTGCTGGCCTTGCCGTTGCTCGGCCTGCTGGTCGGCGCCCTTTACGGGATTTTCGGCACCCGGCGGTGGGAGGCCTACGCCACCATCAGACCGGGCATCACCGCCTATGATCCCAGCGGGGGGCCGGTCCGGCAGTGGCAGCTCAAGGACATCACACGCTGGTATGAGCAGCAACTCTACCGGCGGGGTCTGGTTGCCAAGCTGGGTTTGCCCGCCGACGCCCGTCCCAATATCAGGGCCGAATTCATCGCCCAGGGTTTGACCAATTTATCGGGAGGCGAGGTGATCACCCTGTGGACCACCGCGACCAGTCCCGAGCTGGCCGCGTCCATCCTGGATTCCTCCCTGGCGCTGTTCGACGCTTATGCCGAAGTCGATTCGGTTTCCAGCCAGATCAAGCTGACCGGAGACGGCTTGAGACTTCGGGTGCGGGAATTGCAGAATCAGATGCTGGGAGTGGACAAAAAGGAATCCAGTCTGGGCTTGCACATGAAGGCCGCCCGGGCCGAGTCGGTGATGATCGAAGGCAAAACTCGCGAACTCAGAATCGACCTGAAGATCCTGCAGCGCAAGGAGGACTTCTGTCGTGGGCGCGTGGCGGCCCTGGCTGGCGAAAGGCCGCAGTTGCTCAAGGATATGGCTCAGCTCGACGAGGTTTCCGGACGGGTGGCCACCGGAGCGGTCATCGATACGACGGCGATTCCCAACTGGGTGCGCCGGAACGCCGTTCTGGACGGCGGGGATATCCTGGAGGGTCTGGCGGGTGCGCGTCTCGATGTCAGGCGGATCCTGGCTCTCAACCAGGCCAAGGCGGACAGCCTCTCCTACCAGGCCGATCGTGCCGCCCTGGATCGGGATCGCCTGGAGTTCCAGCAAGCGGCTTCCATCAAGGCCCAGCTGCGGGACGTGGAGCGCAAGATCGGCGACCTGGTCCTGGAACGGGAGCTGGACATCCCTTCCCAGCGGAAGGATCTGCAACTCCAGATTGAGGCCCAGGAAAGCAAGCTCAGCCTGCTGTCGCCTTTGCAAAGGGTCGGCGAGACGTTCGTCTCGGATCGTCCGGTCAGACCCCGGACGGCGCGGGCCATGCTGATCCTGGTCTTCCTGGGACTTGTCGGAGGCATCGTCCTGGGCTTTGTCTGGGAATACCTGGCGGCTAACCGACGGGAGATTTTCCGGTCTTGAACTTGCGGTGGAAGGCTGTGGATACCAACCATGCCGTAAGAATGATGAAGGTCGGGTTGTTCAGGTGTTCTTCAAACAGGAACAACCCGGTCATGTGAAAGGCCAGCACACTGGGCAGGAACGTCATGGCCTGCTCGCTTCCTGATCCTCTGATCACCGCCACGGCCATCCCGACAATCAGGAGCAGCGCGAAGGGAATGCCCCAGGTCAGCGCAGCCTGAAGAAAAGCGTTGTGGGTGGATCTGAGGCCGGTTTTTTCCTCCAACAACTGGTGGCCCCTGGCAACCCCGAGTCCCAGGGGATGGTCCAGGCTGAGCTCCAAGGCCCCCCAGTTGCTGTCTTCGCGCTCGGTGGCGTTGCTGGTCATGGCCTCGGTGTTTCGCCAGCGCGCCCAACCACCCGGAGGGCCGTATACGACGACCAGTGGTCCGATGATCCCCAGGAGAAAAACGCCGAGCAAAATGCTCAACCGGAAACGGCGTGCCATGATGGAGGCGAAAGTGATGGTCGCCACGGTGACCACCAGGGGGCTGCGGGTGCTGGTCAAGTTCAAGGCGATCAAAAGCCCCAGGATGCTGGTCAGCAGCCATACAAGTTTGATTTTGCGTCGAAAATACAAATAGAAGCCGACGGGAATCATCAAGCTGGTCACGGCGCTGGAGGCATTGTGTTGCCCATGGAGACCGGGAATCCGCAACTGGTAGGAAACAAATTCGGTATAGTTGGCGCCGCTTGATGAGAGCCCGACCATCTGCAACATGGATTGGAATCCCAATTGCTGGAGGATGATCACCAGCACATTGACCAAGCCGCCGAGCAACAGGCCCCAGGCAAAATTATACTGACGTTTTTCGTCGTCTTGAAGCAGGCACAGGGCTATGGCCCATGGCATTGCCAGGAGCCAGCGGCCCGTCATGACCGTGGTTTGGGCGTAACCCTCAAGGATGCCGAAGAACAGCCAGATAAGGGGCACCAGGGCCACCAGGCCCGCGCTTGCCAGGTGGTGAAGGGGCTGACGGCCCTGGGCCAGTTTAACGAGAATCCACAGTCCCAACAAGGCGCCGCCCAGATCGGTGGCCCGCGGAGAATCTGCCAACCAGGGCATGAGATACAGGTTGACCGACAGGATAAAACCGCCGAGAAAGGGCCATGTTTTTCCGGACCAGTCAGTCATGGTCGTCCCGCTCTTGAAGCAAGGTTTTATAAATCGAGATGAAGGCGTCGACCTGCCGGTCCAGGGTAAAATCCGCGGCGCGCGCGCGGGCGGCAAGGCCCATCTGCAACCGCATGGCATGATCAAGGGTGAACGTCTTGATCGCGTTGCTCATGGAGGTGGCATCGGGATTGACGACCAGCCCGTCCCTGCCCGTGGTGATGATCTCCGGAATTCCTCCCCGATCACTGCCGATCACGGGCAGCCCCCAACTGAAAGCATCGATGATGCTGCGGCCGAAGGGTTCGGCCCAGACAGAGGGTACAACCATGAATGATGCGCCGCCCAACAGATCCCGCTTTGCTTCGCCTTCGACATGCCCGTGATAACGGGCCCGGTCCGGGTGAGTGGAACAAAATTTCCGCACCGTTTCAACCAGAGAACCATGGCCGGCAAAATCGAAATGCAATTCATGGCAGGCGGGGTCTGCAAAAAGCCCGGCCAACACCTCCAGGAGCAGGGGAATTCCCTTGTGTCCCGCTATTTGCCCCAGGAAAAGGCCGCGCACCGGCCCAGAATCCCGGCGGAGCGGAAGATTTTCCGGCCAGTCTTCCAGGGCGTTGGGCACGACAAACGATTTCGCCTCGGCAAAACCGTCTCCGGCAAGATGTCTTTGCAGCACGAAACGGCTGGATCCGGTCACGGCATCCACATATTTTGTCTGACCCATTTTTAAACGGGCCAGTATGCGGCAGGGGAGGGGAGGGTTCCGGCAATCGGTGCCATCTGAACGCAACAGGGTCGTGCGGGGGCACAGCAGATGATAATCCCGCAAGGTATGGACCACCGGAATGCCATGATGACGCGCGGCCTTCCAGATGGCGGGGGTCATGCCGACGATGGTGTTGGTGTGCACAAGGTCTGGTTTTGTCCGGACCAGGATTTCTGAGAAAAGACTTTGCCACCGCGGGGAATACACCGAAGCAAAATGATTGAGGCCCCTGATGAGCAAATTGGGTTGTTGAGAATTTTCGCCCGCAGCAAAGGGATCGCAAAATCCGTGAGCCGGAGCTTCGAAAACCGTGCCCAGACCATCGGCGGTGGGGCGGGTCGTCACGGTCCTGCCGCGACCCCGGATACCGGTGCTGGCCACCGCGTCTACTGCCATGCCCCTGCGCCGCAATTCCTGCCCAAGCAGGTGGGAGGAAATTTCCGCCCCGCCGATGACTTGGGGAAAAAACAAGGTGTTCTGGATCAGGATTTTCATGGAGTCCAAGCTAGATCAATTTCATGGGTTATTCAAGGATTCCGGGGGTGGGGGTCAAGCCCTGCATCCGCCTGCGAAAAATAAACATGGGTTTGGCCACCAGCAGCAGGTAGGCCGCGGCCCCGGCACCAATCTGCAACAGGACATGCAAACCCGACAGAAGGGTGATCATAACAACCATGGCTATCAGGGCGGACAGGACACCCCCCAGAACCCACACGAGCTCCCGCCGGAACAGGCGGATATTAATGGCCAAAAGGATGATCAACAGAAGCCCATGAGCGGTAAACATGGCCCAGGCGGCACCCAGGCCGGAGTATTTCGGCACCAGCCAGATCACGCCGGTGATCGCCGTAACGGATCCGGCGGCAAGCGGCAGCAGATATGATTTTTGGCGGTCATCGGCCAGCAGGGTGTTGCCCAGGAAGGTGGCCAGGGCCAGCATGGAGTAGGCCACAGCCAGGATCTGGAAGACCGGTCCGGCGGAGAGGAATTTCCCCTTGTAAAGGAAACTGATGAATTCCTTCCCCAGAAGAACCCCACCCAAGGCAACGGGAAACATGACCGCCAGGACATAACCGAAGTAGAGATTGAAGGTGGCGGTGAAGGCCGTCCGGGATTGCTTTGCCAGGCGGGATAGACGCGGCAGCAAGGCGGCCCACAACACCTCCACGGCGACCACCAGCTGGAAAATAATCCGCGAAGCCGCGGCATAGTTGCCGGCAATCTCCGGGCTGGACAGCATACCGAGCATGAGGATGTCGATGTTGTAAAGCACGCGCAGGACGAGGATGTTGGTTCCGATGGAACTGGTCTCACGCCAGCGCCTCGTTGCCTCATGCCAGGAAGGCAGGCGAGGATGCAGGAAACGCCCGAACCATTTCGCCAGGGGAAGATTGACCGTCAAATTGCCGCAGACCATGGCGACCAGGAAGAAGGCCGGGACCCAGGTGGCTGGCGGTTGGTGCCCGATCCCCTTGATGCGGGACAGGACGACCATTACCAGAAAGGCATATATGACACTGCGCACGATGCGCGAGACGCCCACCCAGGTCATTTTCTCGAGACCGACCGCCACCCAGTTCTGCGTGTAAACCTGGAAAAGAACGGTGGCCAGATACAACTTGAAGATGAGCGGGGCATGGCTGTAGAAGGAAAGTCGGGGCAGGATCAAGAGACCCACAGCGAAGACCGCGACCGCCTGGGCGACTAGCAAAGCCATGTGCCGGGAGACATAGGTGGCTATCCCCCGGGGATCCTCCAGACGGGAAACTTCCCGTATGCCCAGGGACATCAAACCCCATTCGGCCGTGATCAGCGCATAACTCATGAAGGCCACACCCACCTGAATGACCCCGAACCTGTGAGCCCCCTGTTTGTCGGCCTGGTAGACGCGCGCCGCCATGTTGGCCAGCTGGGAGACGATCTGACCCCCGGAGAGAATCCCGTGGTTGAAAACGACTCCATTCTTACGGGGAAGTTGTGCATTCATGATGGAACCTAATCGTGACCGGTTGCCGGTACACGAAGGAAAACAATCTGGCCCCCATCAGCGGAGGTCAGGGGCGCGTGCAGAACTTTCCAGCGATCAAGGTCGGGGAAAATTTTGGACCAGGAGAACGCTGTTCCCCCGACAAGGATGGTGATCCCTTTCTGTGAAAAATATTTGAGGTACCTGTCCGTCCATGTTCCCCCTTCGGGAGAACGAAGCATCTGGCCAATGTCGCTATTGACCAGCCCGTCCAGATTGACCACGGGTCGCCGGGAAAAATAGCCAATGCTGCCGGAATCGAAACAACCGACGACATCGTCGGGCCCGGCGATCTGGTCCAGGATATCGGGCACGCATGATTCACCGAGCCCGACGAATGTGGGTAGGGTTCCTGTCCGCGCAGACCAGGAAAAAAACCCAAAACTCCAGTAGATGATCACAAAGGTCACGACAACAGGGACCAGCACGGTGGGTTTGAAGGAGTGAGCATACGCGAGGATTCCCACCAGGACGAGACAAGGAACGCAATACCTGATCAGTTGAGAGACATACAAGGGGTTGGTGAAACCGTTGTATATCAAAATGAGCAGGATTATCCCCAGGAGGGGCCATTCAGCCCGGCGCCAGCTTCTGGCTGCCAGGAAAAGAAAAATGATGCCAATGGCGAAGGCCACCTGGTGGGGAAGCCAGTCCCTGAGGCCATAACCGCCCAGGGTGTAGGGGATGTACATGCTGATGGATTCGAGACCGGGCCACAGACGATCCAATTGGAAAGGGGAAATCTTGGCCACGCCTGATATGGGCAGCAGGGAATGGAAATTCGTGTAGCTCCAGATGAACCAAGGTAGAACCATGACCAGGGAAACGACCGCGGTGGACATGAGATCTCGCCACTTCCGGGTCTGCAGCAGGTGCAGGGCAACGGGCAGGGCGAGGATCAACAATTCTATGCGGGCCAATCCACAAAGACCAAGCAAGAGGCCAAGGATCCATCCTGTGCGGCCTCGGGCCACGGCGTCGAAAAGGGTGAGGACCAAAGCCAGGGCCAGTGCCGTTTCAAAACCTGAAAAGGAAATTTTTATAAAAAAGATGTTCAGCGCCAGCGAAGCCGGCACGCAAAGGGCCAGGTAGCGGTCACCCCAAAGGGCCCCGAGTCGATACGCCATCACCGCGGCGAACAGGCAGGAAGCGGTCAGGATTCCCATGGCCCAGTAAACCAGGCCGACCTTCCCGGCGCCGGCGGCGGCGGGAATCAGCAACATTATCAGAAACAGGGGGTGGAACCCGTTATGCGTCGTGATCCCACCGTCGAAAGAGGCGCCATGGCCATGAACGATGTTAAGGACGGTATTGAGATAATAAAAGCAATCATCGGCGGGGAAAAAGGAGACAAACCAGTCAAATGGTTTTGTCAGATACCACAAACGGATTCCAAGTCCCAGGACAAGAATAACCAGCAGCCAAAACTCCGGGTTTCGAGGTTTTCGCAGCCGGTCCCAGGGGATTTTGCTTGAAATTTCCGGATAAAACCGGATCATTCACGACCTTCTGTTTCGGGTAACGGGCATTCCAGGTGTATTTCTTGTCAAAGAACCAACAACAGTGTAAGGCTAAATCAAATCCTGATAAACTCAATTAAATTAAACGTTGATCATGGTCGGCAAGCTGCTGGGTGCGTGCTGAAGGGCAAGAAGAACCCGAGATCCAGGATGGTGTGGCTGTGAAATTCCTCAAGGATTTTGTCCGCTCGCGGCCGGCGCTCTATGATCGGGTTCGCCGCCTCAAAAGGGGACTGGCTGGCTCACAGGAGGAGTCCTTCAAGATCCTGGACAGGTTTTCGCATGACCACGGGGGACGGGTGAACTTCATCCAGATCGGGGCCAATGACGGCCTGCGGAATGATCCCCTGCGGCCTCTGATCGTCAGGGACGATTGGCAAGGCGTCTTCGTTGAACCCCTGCCGACCGTGTTTCCCTTGCTGAAAAGAAACTATGCCTATCTGAACCGGCCGGGGCTGATTTTCGTCAATGCTGCGGTCACCTGCGCGGGTGCGGGAAACCTGCCGTTTTGGTCCCTCGATCCAAACTATCTGGCGACCTTGCCGCTGGAAGTCCGACTCGATTATCAGCGCAAGGCGTCCTTCAACCGCAACCATGTGCTGGGTTTTCTACCTCCGGATCTGGAGCCCGAAAAGGTGCTGCAATCAACTCCCGTGCCGTGCCTGGGCCCGGGGGAAATCCTGCAGCGGCATCTTCCCCGCAGACCTCTTCATTTGTTGGCGATCGACGTTGAAGGCTACGAGGGAACCCTGATTCCGGGCATCGATTTTTCCGTGGTGGCGCCCGAAGCGGTCTTTTTCGAGGTGGAACATCTGGGCGCCGATCGGCAGCGGGTTTATGATCATTTGCAGCGCTACGGTTACCGGATCGCCAATGTCGGTCTGGATGCTTTTGCGGTGCGCCAAGACGGCTGAGGGTTTCCGCCCGGCCTGATCAAGAAATCCAGACAGGCGTTGAAATTCTCCGACGATTATGCCAAATTATCCTCGCCTGCGCGTGGCTTGGCCGCGCCCTTTGTTCTTCAACCAATTCCCGGAGGGCCCTCATGCCCAGATTTTTTTCGGCGCTTGCCGCCACCTGTCTGCTTGTCATGCTTTCGGTAGCCGGCTGCCAGCAGCAAGCCAAAGTCGATAAGGCCTCTTCTGCCTTCAAGGAGATCGTGCCCGGTCTCAGTTATGTGGATTCGACGCTCGGCGACGGTCCCGTGGTCCAGCCCGACGATATGGTTTCGATCGATTACACGGGTTGGTTGTACGTGGACGGGGCAAAAACGAGCAAATTCGACAGTTCCATCGATCGCGGCGAGCCCATCACCTTCCCCCTGGGGCGCAGCTATGTGATTCCCGGCTGGGAAAAGGGCATCCCCGGCATGCACGTGGGGGGCAAACGTACCCTGCTGATCGGTCCGGAACTGGCTTATGGCGAGAAGGGACACCCTCCCGTTATCCCGCCCAATTCCACCCTGATGTTCGATGTGAAAGTCGTCGCCCTGCCCATGGTCGACGTCAAGATTCTGAGCGAGGGCGACGGTCCGGTGGCTGAATTGGGGGACCAACTCTCGGTTCAATACTCGGGCTACCTCTGGGTCGACGGCAAGAAAGGCCAGCTGTTCGATACCTCGATCACCAGGGGCCAGCCCTACAATTTCACCCTGGGGGCCGGCATGGTTATTCCCGGTTGGGAAAAGGGCATCGAGGGTCTGAAGAAGGGGACCAAGGCCGAGTTGATCATTCCCCCGGAACTGGCCTACGGGAGCCGTGGCCACGGGGATATCATCCCGCCCAATTCGACGCTCTGCTTCGATATCGAGCTCGTGGACATTGCCGGCAAATAAAGCCGTAAATTGGTCGCGATTAGAGGTTTAAGCCGGGCGGGAAATTCTTGCGCCCGGCTTATCATTTTGCTAGCGTTGACCCGGTTTTACAAGGAGACGTCCTGGCGCAGGCGTCGACCTTTTTTCATGTGAAAGGTGCCGCAACCACACTCTCCGGGAGGATTCCGCATGATCTATCTCATCCCTGCGGCCGGCCTGCTGGCCCTTCTCTTTGCGGCCTACAAGACCGCTTGGGTCAAGAAGCAAGACGCCGGCACAGAGAAAATGCAGACCATCGCCGGCCACATCCAGGAAGGAGCCATGGCCTTTCTGAGCCGAGAATACCGGGTGCTGGCCATTTTCGTGGTCATCGTGGCCATCCTGCTCGCCGTGGGCAACGCAAAGCTGCCCGACTCCTCCGCCTTGATCGGTTTGTCCTTCGCCTTGGGAGCGATTTCCTCTGCGGCGGCGGGATTTTTCGGCATGCGGATCGCCACCCAGGCCAACGTGCGCACCACGAGCGCGGCCCGGACCAGCCTGAACAAGGCTCTCGGGATCGCCTTCAGCGGTGGCACGGTCATGGGGATGGTTGTTGTTGGTATGGGTGTTCTGGGACTCAGCCTGCTGTACATCGTCTACTCGCGGCTATTCGGCGACTGGGATACCCCGCGCCTGTTGCAGGTGATCTCGGGCTTCTCCCTGGGTGCCAGTTCCATCGCCCTGTTCGCCCGTGTGGGCGGGGGCATCTACACCAAGGCCGCCGATGTGGGCGCCGACCTGGTGGGCAAGCTCGAAGCCGGCATTCCCGAGGATGATCCGCGCAACCCGGCGGTCATCGCCGACAACGTGGGCGACAACGTGGGTGATGTGGCCGGCATGGGCGCCGACCTGTTCGAGTCCTACGTGGGCTCCATCGTCGGCTCGATGATCCTGGGCGTGATGTTCCTGCCCGGCAGTCTGAACGCCGTCCTGCTGCCGCTGGTGCTGGCGGCCGCCGGCATCGTGGTCTCGATCATCGGCACGTTCTTCGTCAGGACCAAAGAGGGGGGCAACCCCCAGGCTGCGCTCAACATCGGCACCTTCGGCGCAGGCCTTATCATGGCCGTGTTCACGGGCGTTATCGCCCACATGATGCTGCCCGCCGACAAGTGGCTGGGCGTTTTCTATGCCACCATCGCCGGTCTGGCAGGCGGCATCGCCATCGGGATCATCACCGAGTACTTCACGGCCGAGGACAAGAAACCCGCCCGGAACATCGCCAAACAGAGCGAGACGGGCGCGGCCACCAACATCATCGCCGGACTGGGCCTGGGCATGAAATCGACGGCCCTGCCGATCATCGTGCTGGGCATCGTGATCCTGGTCGCCTACCATTTCGCCGGGCTGTACGGCATCGCCATCGCCGCTCTGGGCATGTTGTCAACCACGGGTATCCAGCTGGCCGTTGACGCTTACGGCCCCATCGCGGACAACGCCGGGGGCATCAGCGAGATGGCCGGTCTGGGCGCCGAAGTGCGGGCCCGCACCGACAAGCTCGACGCCGTGGGTAACACCACGGCCGCCATCGGCAAAGGGTTCGCCATCGCTTCGGCGGCCCTGACGGCCCTGGCCATGTTCAGCGCCTACCAGCACATCGTGGGCCTGACCACCATCAACCTGTTGGTTCCGGTGGTCCTGGTGGGGCTGTTCCTGGGCGCCATGCTGCCGTTCCTGTTCAGCGCCTTTGCCATGGAGGCCGTCGGCCGCGCCGCCTTCTCGATGATCGAGGAGGTCCGCCGCCAGTTCAAGGAGATCCCCGGCCTGATGGAGGGCAAGGCCACCGCCGACTTCCGGCGTTGCGTTGATATCTCCACCGCCGCGGCCATCAAGGAAATGATCGTGCCCGGGATGCTTGCCGTGTTGTCGCCGGTGCTGGTCGGGTTCATCGGCGGCACCGAGATGCTCGGCGGTCTGCTGGCCGGCGTGACCGCCAGCGGCGTGTTGATGGCCCTGTTCCAGTCCAACGCCGGCGGCGCCTGGGACAACGCCAAGAAGCACATCGAGGCCGGTGCTTTCGGTGGCAAGGGCAGCCCGGCTCATATGGCGGCCGTCGTCGGCGACACCGTGGGCGATCCGTTCAAGGACACCTCGGGCCCCAGCCTCAACATCCTGATCAAGCTGATGTCCGTCATCAGCGTGGTGATCGCGCCGTTGCTCATCAAGTAGCGGTTGCCTCGTCACCGTAAAATGCGCCCGGTCTCCTTGTGGAGGCCGGGCGCTGTCTTTGCCGGATCAGAATGAAGACTGCCTCAGGATTGACCTTGCCCCGTTGCTAATTCTCTCCCGGCACTTGCACAAAACCGGCGCAACCGTGAAATTTGGTCCGGTGCCTTGAACCGGAATCCCAACAGGAGCAGGAATGATGGTTGAATCCAGACTCTCCGCCCATTTCGCCGCACGCAAGCCATCGGTCATCCGCATGGCGCAGTTCGAATTTGCCGGTCGCACCGATGGCGTCGAGGACGTGAACGTGGCCATCGGCAATGTCTCGCTGCCCATGCACCCGGCCATGCAGGAGCGCATGCGCACCCTGGGCGCCGCAGGCAGTCCTTTCGCCGAAGGTGTGGTCAAGTACAGCCCGACCGGTGGTCTCGCAGAGACCAACGCTGCTTTCCTGCACGTCATCGCCGCCAGCGGGTTTTCCACGGAGGGGCTGTTGCCCCAGGTCACCGACGGCGGCAGTCAGGCCATGGAACTGGTGATCCTGGGCTGTTGTGGGCCGGCCGGTTCCGCTGAGCGGCCCCTGCTGCTGATCGACGCGGCCTATACGAACTACAAGGCGTTCGCCGAACGTCTGGGCCGCCGCACCGTGTCGGTCACGCGCACCCTGGATGAGGACGGCCACTTTTCGCTGCCGAGCCTTGCGGAAATAGAAAAGGTCATCGAGCGTGAGAAGCCCGGTGGGCTTCTCGTCATTCCCTACGACAATCCCACCGGCCAGCTCTACGACCATGAAACCATGGTGGCCCTGGGCCGGCTGTGTGTGCAAAACGGTCTGTGGCTGATCAGCGACGAGGCCTACCGCGAACTGTACTACAAAGGCGACAAGCCGGTCAGCGTGTGGAGATTGACCGAGGATGAGGTGCCGGGGATCACCGGGCGCAGGATCAGCATCGAGACCGCCAGCAAGGTGTGGAACGCCTGCGGCCTGCGCATCGGGGCTTTGGTTACCGACAATGCCGAGTTCCACCAGCGCGCCGTCGCCGAGAACACCGCCGGGCTCTGCTCCAACATCATCGGTCAGCACATCTTCGCCGGCCTGGGGGAGGTGCCTCACCAAGAGCTGCAGGTTTGGTTTTCCAGTCAGCGGCTGTACTACCATGGCATGTTGCAGAGTTTGACCGACCGCACCCGGGAACTCATGCCCGGGATCATCGTGTCCAGCCCCGATGCCAGCATCTACTCTGTGGTCGATGTGCGCAACCTGGTCCCCGAGGATTTCGACGCCCTGGAATTCGTCCTGTTCTGCGCCCGCCAAGGCCGCATCGAACGCGACGGCCAGGCGCTGACTTTGCTGACCGCACCCATGGCCGGTTTCTACAGCCCGCCGCAGGGCCAACCGAACCCCGGTCGGACCCAGATGCGCATCGCGTATGTGGAAACCCC
>CAZJGK010000011.1:20047-22328 GCA_964545545.1 uncultured Fibrobacteraceae bacterium
GGCGGCCAATGCGGTGACTTGCTCCGGCGTGCGCAGGCTGGCCGCCAGCAGGCGCGTAGGCGCGGCATGCTCCTTCAAGATCGCCTGCATGGCCAGGATTTCATCCATCCCCTCACGCCCGGCATCCTGCATCCGCCCCAGGTAGGGCGCGGCGTAGGCGGCGCCCAGGGCGGCTGCGGCCATGACCTGGCCCGGATTGAACACCGCGGTCAGCGTTATTTCAAAGCCGTCTTTCTGCAAACCATGGGCCGCCTGCAAGCCCGCGGTCGTCACCGGAACCTTGACCAGGATCCGTATGCCCGCGTCCTTCAGCAGGGCGATTTTCCTGCCCCGTTCCAGCATTTTGTCCGCCGTTTCTCCCCAGGTCTGAAGGTGGATTTCCTTCGCCCCGAGCGCTGCGGCTTTTTGCGCCAGCGATGCCAGCACCTCGAGCCGGCAGTCCAGGTGTGCTCTTGCCAGCAACAGCGGGTTCGTGGTTACGCCGTGAATGACGCCCAGGGGCAGAAAGCGCGCCCAGTCATCGACCACCGCCGAATCCAGAAGCAGGCGCAGGGGACGGGGCCAGGGGGGGGCAAAAGGTGTGTTGTCAGTCATCGCCGGCATCCTCATGGTGGTCAGGGTTCTGGGCCGCCCCGGCGGCAAACAAGTCGAGCTGGCCGTCATGGCCCCCCCTCCAGGGAGCAAGACATTCCGGTCCGTCGAAACCGGGATCGCCGACGCGGGGATCCACCGGATGGGTGATCAGTTCAGGCGACGCGGGACCCAGAAATTTTTCGCAGGTACCGGCCTGGTCTGCCGGAGCCGTCAGCCAGGTTTGCCAGTGCTCGGGCCGGATGATCGCGGGCATACGGTGGTGGATCGCCTTCATGAACTCGGCGGCAGCGGTGGTGATGATGGCGCAGGAATCCTGGACCTTGCCGCCGGGAAATTCCCAGCGGTCCCAGATGCCCGCCAAGGCGAACAGGCCCCGGTCGGTGCGGCGGATCAAAAAGGGCTGTGCCTTCCCCGCCTGCTGTTTCCATTCGTAGAAGCCGTTCACCGGAATCAGGCAACGGCGGTGGGCAAACGAGGCTGCAAAGGTGTTTTTCCGGGTGATGGATTCGGCGCGGGCGTTGATCAGGCGCGGTGCTTCTCCGGTATGGCGGGGGCCGGTGGGCACCAGCCCCCAGGACAATAGCCGCAGGACACGGTCACGGTTCGTCGGTTCGGCCAGGATCGCGGCTATCGGACCTCCGGGCGGAATGTTGAAACGGGGTTTTATCCCCGGTATGTCACCCAGCGCGAAGACCTCGGCGATGTCCCGGGGTGGGCTGGTCAGTACAATACGTCCGCACATGCAGTATTCTCCCTGACACAAACGAATCGACAACCCGCAGGATGGGGTGGCCCGTCTGGCGGCGCAACATCTTGACCTTTGTGTTGTCGGGAAAGATAATGCGAGATCGTACAAACCGAAAATGGTCTGACTTCCACGGCCATGTTCCTGCGACGGGAGTGAGTCTCATGGGACTGGAAATCGAACGCAAATTCCTGGTCAAGGATGATCGGTGGCAAAAACTTGTCACCAAGAGGATGACCATCGTTCAGGGCTACCTGACCTCCGAGGCGGAGGGTACGGTCGTGCGGATCAGAATGCGAGACCAGGCTGGTTTTCTGACCATCAAGGCGCCCGGGGACGGCGTGTCCCGGCCGGAGTTCGAATACCCTCTGCCCGATGAAGATGCGCGTCAGTTGCTCGCTCTTTGCCAGGGAACCCTGGTCCGCAAGGAGCGCAGCCTGGTGCCTCTGGATCCTTTGATCTGGGAAATCGATGTTTTTTCCGGCGCCAACGCCGGGCTCGTTCTGGCCGAGTGCGAGCTGGACCGCCCCGACAGCTGGATCGAACTGCCCCCGTGGGTGGGAAACGACGTGACCGGGGACATCCGCTACACCAATGCCTTCCTCAGCTCACATCCCTACCGGGAGTGGGCTGCAACAGATCAGGAGTAGTTCCATGTCGTTGTTCAAAACCACCCGGATGCTGGAAACCCAGATCGATGAGTTCCTGGACAAGGTCGCCGAAGGCGCCCTGTTCTTCCAGGAGGGGGTTGAAGCATATCTGGCCGGCCGGCAGGATGACTTCGCCTCCAAGATCGAGGCCATCAACCTGCATGAGGCCCAGGCCGACAAGCTGAGCAAGGACGTGGAGGCCAATCTCTACAGCAATTCCCTGATCCCCGAGCACCGGGGCGATGTGCTGGGCCTGCTCAATACAGTGGAAGGTCTCGGGGGCGACGATGGT
>CAZJGK010000011.1:22338-51814 GCA_964545545.1 uncultured Fibrobacteraceae bacterium
GGCGATGTGCTGGGCCTGCTCGAGAACACCGACAACATCATCGACCGCGCCAAGGTCAGCCTGTACCAGTTCGCCGTCGAGATCCCCGTCATCCCCCCCGAATTCCATGATGGTTTCAACCAGTTGGCCGCTGCGAGTTGCCATGCGGGCGAGGCCGCGGTCATGGCGGCGCGCGCGTTCTTCCGCGACATCACCGCCGTCATGGACCATCTCTTCAAGGTTCATCATTACGAAAGTGCGGCAGACAAGCTCAGTGACGCCCTCAAGCGGCAGGTGTTCCGCAGCGGGGAGATTGACCTGGCGCACAAGACGCAATTGCGGTACTTCGCCAACAACGTGGAACAGGTTTCAGACGAGGCTGAGGCGGTGGCCGACCGGCTGGCTATCTACACCATCAAACGGACCATTTGACATGGCCATTCTAGTTTTTCTTTCCAGCGGGTTGTTCCTGGGCTGGTCGCTGGGCGCCAACGATGCGGCCAATGTCTTCGGGACCGCGGTCGGCTCGCGCATGGTGAAATTCCGCACGGCGGCCGTGGTGTGCTCGTTCTTCATCATCCTGGGGGCGGTCATCAGCGGCGCCGGAGCCGCCCATACCCTGGGCAATCTGGGCGCCATCAATACCCTGCCGGGGGCCTTCACCGTGGCTTTGGCCGCGGCCCTGGCCACGTTCTGGATGACGCGGCTCAATTTGCCGGTCTCCACTTCCCAGGCCGTGGTCGGGGCGATCATCGGCTGGAACCTCTATGCGTCGGCGGTGACCGACACCCAATCCCTGACCCGCATCGTACTGACTTGGGTGGCCTGCCCCGTGCTGAGCGGCCTCATGGCCGTCATCATGTTCCAGATCGTGCGCAGCTTGATCAGAAAAATCAAACCTCACCTGTTGGAACTTGACGCCTGGACCCGTTACGGGTTGTTGGCCGTGGGCGCTTTCGGGTCCTACAGTTTGGGCGCCAACAACATCGCCAACGTCATGGGGGTGTTCCTGCCCGAGAATCCATTTCATGATTTCCAGGTTCTGGGCCTGCCCTTCAGCGGAACCCAGCAGTTGTTCATGCTCGGTGGGCTGGCCATCAGCGCCGGCGTGCTGACCTATTCCCAGCGGGTCATGGGTACCGTCGGCGGCGGCATCGTGAAAATTTCCCCGGTGGCCGCCCTGGTGGTGGTTCTGGCGCAGTCCATCACCCTGTTCCTGTTCGCTTCCCAGCGCCTGGAACACCTGCTGGCGTCCCACAACTTGCCCACCTTTCCGTTGGTCCCGGTCAGCAGCAGCCAGGCGGTGATCGGGGCCATCGTGGGCTTGAGCCTCATGCAGGGAGGCAAAGGGATCCGGTACCGGGTGCTCGGGGAAATTTCCCTGGGTTGGGTGGCGACGCCCGTGGTTGCGGGATTGGTTTCCTTCGTGTTGCTGTTCTTCGTGAGCAACGTATTCAATCAGGAAACCCATCGCCAGGTGCATTATCGCATCGATGCGGAGGTTGTCCGGGAGCTCGAACGGCGGCATATTCCGGCAGCCAAGCTGGAGAACCTCCTTGATCGCGACATGACCAATCCCGTACGGTTGATGGCGCAACTCACCTCGGTCTCCGGATATTCCAGGAGCCAGGCCAAACATGTCCTCGACCTGGCCCTGGTCACCTCGATCCGGGTGGACCCGGCGTTGCTGGCCATGTCCGGGGACCGCGAGTGGCTGACATCGGGGCAGTGGGCGGCCCTTGAAAGCCTGGGCGGCCGAACCTTTACGCGCACCTGGGCCTTTCACCAGGCGCTGGCCGAACTTTCGCGTGACTGGGCCCTGCGTCCGCGGGCCAAGGTCAACCAGTTGTGGAACAAGGACTTGAAGCGCAGGCTGGATTACCTTGACCGCGTTTTGCGTGTTGGGCCCCAGAACGAGGAATGACCCATGGCGGGCAAGGAGCATAGCTTGCAGGCGGGCGGGATGGGCGGCGGCCAGACCGGCAGCTGGTCCCGGTCCATCATCCATGTGGACATGGATGCTTTTTTTGCTGCGGTCGAGGTTCTGGACAATCCGGAGCTGGCGGGCAAGCCGGTCATCGTGGGCGGGACGCCCGAGGGCCGGGGGGTGGTGGCTGCAGCCAGCTATGAGGCCAGGGCTTTCGGTGTCCACAGCGCCATGAATGCCGCTCGGGCCAGACAATTGTGCCCGGGGGCCGTATTCCTGAAGCCCCGCATGAGCAGGTACAGCGAGATCTCCCGCTCGATACTGGCGGTGTTCGGGGATTACACGCCTCTCGTGGAGCCGTTATCCATTGATGAAGCCTTTCTGGATGTCACCGGTTGCAGCCGCCTGTACGGCTCGGCCACGGCTATCGGCCAGGCCATCAAGGAACGGATTGCGCGCCAGATCGGGCTGACCGCTTCGGTGGGAATCGGCCCCAACAAGTTCCTGGCCAAGCTGGCCAGCGACCTGGAAAAACCCGACGGATTCGTGGTCATCCCGCCGGAAAAGGCTCCGGCTTTGTTGAAGAGGTTGCCGGTCGAGCGCATGTGGGGCGTGGGTCGTGTTGCCGCCCAGCAGTTGCACCTGCACGGTGTGCACACCATCGGTGATCTTCTGGTCATTCCCGAGGCCGTATTGGCGGCGAAATTCGGCTCCCAGGCGGCGCGGTGGCAGGCTCTGGGCCGGGGGGAAGACGGGCGGCCCGTGGTCTCGGCCAGGGATGTCAAGTCGATCGGAAACGAGATGACGTTTCCCGCGGACATCACCGACCGTATACAGCTGCGGGGCATCGTGGATCTGCTGTCCGACAAGGTCGGTCACCGTTTGCGGGTCCAGGGACAGCTCGCAGGAACCCTGACGCTCAAGGCCCGGTACGCCGATTTTGCGACCCCCACCCGATCGGCCACCTTGAAGCGGCCCACGGATTCGTCGGTGGAGATCAGGGAGGTGGCCAGGGACTTATTGGAACGGAAACTGGGACGGGGCGGCCGCGCTCTGCGCCTGCTGGGGGTCACCGCTTCTCACCTTACCGCTCCGCTGCCCCGGCAGACCGACCTGTTCGACGATGGGGAAGACGGCCGGCGCCAGCTCCGCCTGGACCGGGTGCTCGACCAGGTTCAGGAGCGATTCGGACCTAAATTGCATCGGGGCCATGCCTCGGGATCTGTAGACGATTCCCATGAACCGGAATAATCTCGGCATTCCCCGTTAAAGCCCGCCTGTATATGGCCGATATCCCCGAAAGAGTATGCAACGGATCCGGAGCCACACGTGGTGGCCACCGCCCCGGGAGTCGATTCTATGTCCATTGATCTGATCAAGGCCCGCATCAAATCGGTCATGAGTAACCTGCCGCCTTTGCCGCAGGTTACGCGACAGCTGTTGCTGATCATCGCCGATGAAAAGGCTTCGGCGCAGGACGTAGCCAAAGTCCTGTCGAGTGATCAGGCCCTGGCAGGTAAGGTCCTCAAACTGGTCAATTCATCCTTCTACGGTGTTCAGCAGGATGTGACGACCATCAGCCGGGCGGTGGTGCTGCTGGGGTTCACGGGCGTGCGCAACCTGGCCATGGGCTTCGGTTCCATTTCCGCTTTGCAGAAGCTGGGTGGCGAACTCGACATGGAGGGATTCTGGGCCCATGCCCTGGCCAACGGGGCGGCCGCACAGTCGCTCGCGCCCTTCGTCAATCGCCGGACCGACCCCGAGGAGGCTTTTCTGGCGGGCCTGATGCATGACATCGGAGCCTATGTGCTGGCCGTCGCCGTGCCGGAAATCTATGCACCCATCCTGGAGGATCCCGGCCGAGACCGGCTGGAGGCCGAGAGTGAAATGTGCGGCATGACCCACGCCCAGGTCGGCAGGGGTCTGCTGAAATTCTGGGGTTTGCCGCATCCCTTCAGCGACGCGGCAGGGTATCATCACGACTTTGCCCGGGCGACCGATGGCTCCCAGCCTTTGACCAATCTGGTTGCCCTGGCTGATGTTCTGGCCTGCGTGCATGGGGGCACCTTCGAGACGGCTGCTTCGGAAAAGGACCTTGAAGGGCTGTTGGCCGCGGCCGGTTTGACCATGGACCACATCCGGTCCGCCTTGGTGAACATGGATGAAAAAATCGGGGACATGGCGAGCTTCCTGCATATTGCCGGCGCCAAGACAGGCTCGGCCTTGAAGCTTGATGATCAGCAGCCGCTGACCGGTGTGGTGGTGACCACTGACGACAACCGCCGGGAGTGGGTCGCCACGCTGCTGAAGTACATGGGGCACTCCACCTTCCCCATGGAAGGTTTGTTCAACAGTTCGCCGGGCAGCGAAAACGTCGACCTCGTCCTGGTGGATCCCCAGTGCATGACAACCACCAAGTTCGAGCAGTTGATGACGTTCCTTTCGTCCCTGGACGCCGGCATATGCGTGCTTGCCGAGCCGGGTGCCGTCTTGCCCCGGGGTGCGGCGGACCTTCCTTCGATTCCCATGGTCTTTTCCCGCCTTAACCTTCAAACCGCCTTGAGTGGGCTGCCTGCCTGATTTCCTGGATTTTTCCCGACTTGCTGATTGGCGTATCCTTTGCCATGCTGTCTCTCTACGCGGACGGGAATTACCGGACCTGGGAGGTTTCATGTGAACAGCGCCCTGATCGGATTCGGGGGTGGACTGGCGGCCGGTTTGATGGTCTGGCTGACCTGGAAAATCGCCCGGCGGGGACACGGACGTTTCGACAAGTCCGGCCCGACCACGGTGAACAGGGAAACCATCATCACGAGCATGCGCGCCGTGGGCGAGTTGAGTGTGTTCAGGATCATGACCAAGGAGGTCATCACTGCCAGCGACCACTGGTTAGGCGAATTCGGCAAGAAGTACCTGAACTGGTTGTTGTCGTCCCAGCGCATCACCCTGGTCATCGAATTCGATGTCGACTTCCGCTACGACCTGACCGACCCCCGGTTTGCCATTTCTCCGGATCCTGATGGAGGCTTCCGGTTCACGTTGCCGCCGTGCCGCCACGAGGTCCTGATCCGGGACATGCGGATCCACAGCGAGGACAAGACGGAGCTGTTGCCTTGGCTCATGCCTGACCTGTTGGGCCGATTTATCACGGGGGGATTCAGCGTGGACGCCAAGAACAAGCTGATCAGCGAGACCCGTCAACAGGCCCGCGGGCTGGCGAGCGACCTCGTCAACAAGACCGGCGCCGAGGCTCAGAAGTCCGCGGCCCGCACCCTGACCATGCTGGCCCAGGGGCTGGGAGCGGATCAGGTGGACATTGAATTTTTGACGGAGCAGGAATTCGCCCCCAAGGTGGACATATCGCGTATCGAGGGCATGCTGAGGGGGAATTCCCCGGGCTGGGACAAAGGAGCCGATTCATGAGCAGGACAATCATCGGGGTCATGGGCGGTTCGCAGGCGGACGATGCGGCCCTGGCGGGCGCCCGCGAATTGGGGCGCCTGATCGCCGGGCAGGGGTGGGTATTGCTCTCCGGAGGTCGGCCCACCGGAATCATGCAGGCTGCGGTCAGTGGCGCCCACGACGCCGGGGGGTTCACCGTGGGCGTGCTTTATGATGATGACGCCGCCGCGGCCGCAGAGGGGCTGGACATTGTCATCCCTACGGGCATGGGAGCCGCGCGGAACGTGGTGAACATACTGTCCAGCCACGTGGTTGTCGCCTGCCGGGGCAACGGCGGCACCCTCAGCGAAATTGCGCTGGCCTTGCGTTTCGGCCGGCCGGTGGTCCTGCTCGACTTCGATCCCGGAGCCAATTTTCTGGACGCTTGCGCGACCGACCGGTCCCGGGCCAGATGGAAGCTTGTGCCCTCGCCTGAGGCGGCCGTGGCGCAGGTCGCGGTGTACCTGTCCGAGATCGGTCGCGGGCCATGAACGTCCCTTCCGTTTTCGACCGGGAGATTGACCGCCGGGGCACCGACTCGGAGAAATGGCACCGTTACGCAGGTCGGGATGTGATCCCTCTCTGGGTCGCCGACATGGATTTCGCTTCCCCGCCAGAGGTGATCAGGGCGCTGACAGCCAGGGTGCAGCAGGGGGTTTTCGGCTACGGCTACCCCACCGAGGAACTGGTGAAGGCGGCCTGTTCCCACCTGGAGAGAAACTTCGGCTGGCAGGTGGACCCCTCCTGGCTGGTCTGGCTGCCCGGCCTGGTCAGTGGCCTGAGTGTAAGCTGCCGCGCCGTAGGAGGTTCCGGGGATGGCGTGGGGGTGCTGACGCCGGTTTACCCGCCTTTTCTGAAAGTGCCTGGTCTGATGGACCGATCCCTGGAAACGGCCCCTTTGTCCGGAGACAATATCGAAGGCTGGAAGCTTGACCCCGGGCATTTCGTGCGGGGCTTTTCCGATCGGATGCGATTGTTGCTGTTGTGCCATCCTCACAACCCGGTGGGGCGCCTCTGGACCAGGGACGAGTTGCGGGCTCTGGCGGATTATTGCCTCGAAAGGCACATCGTAATTTGCAGCGACGAGATCCACAATTGCCTGGTGCTCGATCCGCAGCGCCGACACCTTCCCCTGGCGATGCTGGGACCGGAGGTGGCTTCCCGGACCATCACGCTCATCGCTCCGAGCAAGACCTTCAACCTCGCCGGCCTGGGCTGCTCGCTGGCGGTGATCAGTGATGATGATCTGCGCAGACGTTTCAAGAAAGCGGCGGCCGGCATCGTGCCCCAGCCGAATATCCTGGGCATGGTCGCCGCAGCTGCCGCGTTTGAACACGGCCAGCAATGGCTGGATGAATTGCTGATTTACCTGCGCGGGAACCGGGATTATCTCGCCGCCAGGCTGGCCGTCCTGCCGCAGGTGACCATGGCCCGGGTCGAGGCCACCTACCTGGCCTGGCTCGATGTGCGGGCCCTGGGCCTCGATGATCCCCGCGGCCATTTCCTTGACCAGGGGTTGGGATTATCCCAGGGGAGGGATTTTGGCGCCGAAGGATACCTGCGCCTGAATTTCGGCTGTCCGCGCGCGTTGCTCGTCCAGGCGTGTGACCGATTCGAGGCCGCCGTCAAAAGCCTGGATCAGGGCGGTGCCTAGTATGTTTTGGGGCAAGGAAATGCGGCTTTGGGGGTGAGATTTCGGGCTGGCTGGGCTTTTAATTATTGAGATTTTTTCTTCCCCGCCGGGTTCTGTCTTTCCCGAAAATCAGGTCAATATTTTATGTATCTTACTGATTTTTAACAAGATAACTTGTTAGGATTCTGCGCATGAATTTTCATAAGCTCTTCGAATTACCCTAAAAAACCATCCTGCCAATATTTTTTTGTTTAAATCATCTATTTCTGTGCTATAATCCTCAAGGAGTAGTCAAAAAGTTCACCGGGGTTCGCCCCACTTAGTTACACCTCTGTTTCATAGGAGCGACAACAATGAAAAAGTTGCTTTTTGCCGTCACCTTGACCGCCCTCCTCGTAAGCGTCAGCGCCTTTGCCCAGATGACCTGGCAAGACAACATCGGGATCTACCTGGATGAAGCCGGCGCCAACTACTGTCAGGACTTGGCCCCTGGCTTTTACCCCGCTTACCTTGTTCTGACCGGCCTGACCAGTGAAACCGTCGGTGGTTGGGAAGCCAAAATCACCAGCTCCGGTGCCGGCGAGTTCACGGCCGTGAATCCCCGCGGTACTTACATCGACGCAGGCACCAAGACTGATGAATACATTATCGGTCTGGGCATTCCCATGCCGGCAGTTGGTGGGACCTGTGTGATTGCGGACCTGACTTTTGGGCTCTCAAGTGCCGATCCCTTCTATGGTTTTGTGGGACCGATCTACTGGGATTCCCTGGAAAATGGTCTGCCTGCCTACCTGGACGGCGCGGATCAGTCGATCATCAAGCGCCTGGTTCCGCGTATTGGCCAGGTAAGCGATGCTCAGCTGCTCATCAATGATCCTGTTTGTGGTGGTGTTGTGGCTAACGAAGACGCCAGTTTCGGCGCCGTCAAGGCTCTGTTCCGGTAGTTCGACTGCTCTGCCGCAATAGTCTCGCCCTATGAAGATGGCCGCCTTTTGGCGGCCTTCTTCATGCCCTGAACCTTAATCCTCTTCGCTGAAGTTGGGATCAACCCCCAGCACGGGATCCCTTCCTTCCTGCCAGGCTCTCAACCCTTCGCTGGTTTCCAGCGATTGCCAACATTGCTGCTGGGATTCCCATTCCAAAGCCAGCATGGAGGTCAAGTCCAGATTAGGCGCTTGCTGTACGCCGAGCTTCAGCAAGCTGAATGCCGGCTGGGGGATGGTCCGAAGCCGTTGGACAAAATTATCCAGCGTTTCCTCCCAGACTTCGTCCTCGATGATGCGGTCCACAAGGCCCATGGAGTAAGCTTCGGCGGCGGGGACCGTGCGTCGGGACAGCAGGAACTCCAGGGTTCGTCCGGGCCCCATGATCCGGGTAAGGGCGTGGGTCAATCCCCATCCGGGCAGCAGGCCGGTGGCTAGGTCCGTGGCCGTGAACGTTGCGGTGCCGGAGGCCAACCTGATGTCGGTGGCCATGAAGAAACCCAGGCCGAGATTGCGGATGTCGCCCCGGGTGGCGCCAATGATCGGCTTGGGGAATTCAGCCATCATGGTCACGATCTTGCGACCCAGCTCCGTGCCGGCATCCAGGCGACCGGTCCCTTCGGCGGCCAGGTTGGCACGGGACAAGTCCCCCAGTTCGTGGTGAAACTCGAAGGCGTGGTCCCCGTCGGTCAGCAGCAGGGCGCGCACGGCGCGGTCCTCCTGCAGGCGCAGACCCAGGTCAAGGAACTCGTCGCAGAGGTCTTCCAGCCGGGGGCAACCCGGGCCGATCATGCGTACGCGGGCGCAACCATCGTCGATCTGACAGTCGAAATTCTGGTAATCCATGGTTAATCTCCACAGGACTGGTAAGACAAGGAGAACCGTTGACGGGCCCGAACGCGCACCATAATAGGGGATTTCCCGGCCGGGGCCAAATGGGCTGTCGAGCGCGCCTCGCTGGACACCGGTTGCACGACGGCGTATGATGAGCCTCTCAGGTAAATTCCCAGGCTGTGCAGAAGGTTAAAGGATTTCTCATGCGTGTGTTTCTTACCGGTGCCACGGGGTTGATCGGTCGTAGGCTGGTGCCAGGGCTGCTGTCCGCAGGGCACACCGTCATCTGTGTCACCAGGGATCCGGTGGCCGCCCGGGAAGTACTGGCCGGGGATGTCGAAATAATTGGCGCCGACCCCTGCCTGCCCGGGGTGTGGCAGGACCGGGCCGGGATCTGCGATGCGGTGGTCAATCTGGCGGGAGCTTCCGTGGCGGACGGACGCTGGACAAGGCGGCGCAAGCAGTTGATTCGCCGGTCACGCTTGGGGACGACGGCCAACCTTGTCGATGCTTTGGCGCGCGTGGGGCACCCGGTGACCCTGATCAGCGGGTCCGCGGTGGGTTATTACGGAAATACGCGCGACCGTGCCGTGGGGGAGAGCGCCCAACCGGGCGACGATTTCCTGGCCCGCTTGGCGGTGGAATGGGAACATTCGGCGCTGAGGGCCGAGTCGGAATCCGTGCGTGTCCTGACGTTGCGGAGCGGCATCGTGCTTGCCGCCGAGGGCGGGGCCCTGGGCCGCATGGTGCCGATTTTCCGTGCGGGGCTGGGGGGGGCCCTTGGCTCGGGCCGTCAGTTCATGCCCTGGATACATATCGAGGATCTGGTCGGGATTATTATGTTTGCCCTGGATAATCCAGGCCTGACCGGTCCGGTCAATGCCGCGGTGCCGGCTCCTTGCCGTCAAAAGGAATTCGCCCGGGCCCTGGGACGGTCGCTGGGCAAGCCGGCCGTCCTGTGGACACCGGGTTTTGTCCTGCGCTTCCTGTGGGGAGAGAAGGCGGGGATGGTTCTGGCGGGACAGCGGGTGGTGCCCAATGTGCTCAAGGCTGCGGGATTTCCGTTCAAATTCCTGGAGTTGGAGGCGGCGCTGGCTGATCTGTTGGGCCCCTGAAATCCGGAAGCCCGCCTCAACCCACCACGAAGGCGTCGGCCTGGAGATCTCCGCCGGCAAACCGAGCCAGGGATAAACTGGTGATAACGGGATCTTCACGGCCCGAGGTGATGTGTCCCGCCATGCGTCGTCCCGCCATGGGCCCCAGCATGAAGCCGTGGCCGCTGAACCCGCAGATGTGGTAATACCCTGCCCGGTCGGGTACTCCCCCCAGGATGGGACGGTGATCCGGCGTCACGTCGTACATTCCGGCCCACTGCCGCATCATGCGCACCGAAGCTGCCCGGGGGTACAGTCGGGTCAACACCTTGGCGAACCGGACGGCAAACCGCAGCTGGCTGTTGGTGCGAAAGTTGTCCGGATTTTCCCACTGGGGTTCCGAGGCGTCCCCGATGCCGCCCACGATTTCCCCCCGCATGCTCTGGCTGAAATAGATGCCGTTGGTGATGGAGATCACCATGGGGTCCAGAAAAGGTTTGAGGGATTCACTCACCATGATCTCGTGGCGTTCCTGTCGATTGGGCAGGTCGACACCGATCTTGGCGGCCAGGGATCGCGCCCAGGGACCGGCGCAGTTGACCAGCACGGGGGTGGCGATGGGGCCGCGGTCGGTCATCACGCCGGTGATGCGGCCCGCGGTCATTTCGATGTCCGTCAGGGTGGTCTTGATGAAGATCCTGACACCCTTGCGGTGGCAAGCCCCGGCGTATCCCCAGACCACGGCGAAGGGATAGGCCGTGCCGTCCTTGGCACAGAAGGTGGCCCCCTTGAGGTCGTCGATCCGCAGATCAGGAACAATGTCCAGACACTGGCGCGGGGTCAGGAAATCCGTCGGCACGCCGCAACGGCGCTGCAGATCCACGGCGGCCTTCATGGCGGGCAGGTCGGACTCCTGCTCCGTGATCATCAGGTAGCCGCCCTGCCGGAAGAAAACCTGGTAACCCAGTTCCGCGGACATGTTTTCGTACAGGGCCACGCTTTCCCGGGCAAGATTGATGTTCTCCCGGGTGGTCCACTGCTGGCGAATGCCCCCTCCACAGCGTCCGGTGGAGCCGCTGCCCAGGTAGTTTTTCTCCAGCACCACGATATTTTTCAAACCCGCGCGGGCCAATTCATAGGCCGTGGCCAGACCATTGATCCCGGCTCCGACAATGACGGCGTCCGCTGCGGAAGGAACAGGCTCGCAATGCAGGGGGATCATGGTTTCTCCGGGTGCGGGGGCACTTCTTCCAGGGCGGGAACTTCCAGGGAGGCCAGCTGGCCAAAGGTCAACGGTTCTGCAGGCGGCCGGATGGTCGTCGGCCTCAGGTCTGAAGCCGGGATGCCGCGCAGAATGGCGAGTTCACACGCTGCTTCGCTGAGACAGCCCTTGCCCTGGCAGAACCCGGTTCCGACACCGGTGTAGCGCTTGAGGGACTCCAGTTCGGTGAACCCCTCACGGAATGCGGCCCGAAACTCCTTGAGGGTAACATCCTCACAACGGCACAGGAAAGTCTTGGGTTGATTCATGGTGCTGCGGTCTCCGCTTCGGTGGTGTCACGGCCCGGGAGCAGGCCTGCGGCTTCTCCCCGGACATCCAGGACCAAGCCCCCCGGCAGCACTCCGCGCAGGGGCATCCGACCGGCTCCGGTAGGCAGGAATCCGCCCAGATCGGGGTAAAGAGCCAGCTCTCTTCCCAACTGGTGAGGAATATCGTAAATGGGTTTGCCGCGGCGGCAGATTACCACGAGATCGGTCTCCATATCCAGGTGTGAGCCCCGTCCGCTAGCGGTGCAACCGCGGGGGTTGAACGAGGCCAACAAGCGCTGATTGCCGCTGGGTTCGATGCGGCCGAGGGCCAGTCCGGTGTGCAGGGGCCACTTCGACTCCACGGCTGCGGCGATTTCGTCGCGGCCGTCGGTGTCGGTCAAGATGAGGCTGGGTCGGGCTCCGCAGGCCGCCAGCAAGGATGCGCTCAGCCAGAAATCCATTCCCCCGCCGACGAGCAGCACCTGGCCGCCGTGGACATCAAGGCCGTCCCGCATGAGAAGACGGTACAGGGCACGGGGACCGATCAGGCCGGGGGTGTCATTGCCGGGGAATACGCCGAGGGCGTCCATGGCGCCGGCCGCCCAGACCAGGTGGCGGCAACGGAGGGTTTTCAGCTGATCGCCCGAACGCACCAGCAGGCCATCGGGCCGGTAACCTCCGACGACACGGTGGTCCCAGCGTGATTGCAGGCCGGGTAGGTTATCGAGAGCCCGGACGGCGTCATGCAGGTGGGCATGAGCGTTGGCCAGGAGGGGCAAACGCGCCATGTTTCCCGCTGCCGCCACCCGCTCCAGGGCGGCTGCGCGCGGACCGCCGGGAGCGCGGTTCTCGTCGATCAACAGCACCGGTCCCGAGGCGGCGTGGAGCGCGCCGAGGCCGCTGAGCCCGGCCCCGACGACCACCGTTTCGAACGTGCCCAGATCTTCCGGTGTGGGAGTCTGGGGCGGCTGACCAGTGGGCAGGCGGCCGACTCCGGTCAGCGGTCTGATGCCGTGCAGGAACAGGCGGCTGACGAACGGGGGTCGGGTGAACCACTTGTAGTAGAATCCGACGGGAAAAAAGCCGTGGCCCACCGCGACCGCTTTTTGCAGTGCCGGACCGTAGATGGCACCGCTATCCTGCCGCCGGATGTCCATGCCGTCCTGGATGGGGTGTTCGCAGGAGCGGACATTGGGCTGGCCGTCGATACGCATCAGGCAGGAAGTGCATTGACCGCGGGCGCAGACCATGCCCCTGGGGTGACCGTATTTGGGGGAGTGGGACAGCACGCGGATGCCCTGTTCCCACAGGGCGACGGCGACCGAGGTTCCGGCGCGGCAAGTCAGGGTCTTGCCCTCGAAGCTGATCTTCACGAGTTTCTGGTCCAACGCGGCGCCCTTTCGAGGGGGCAAAAGTCACCATGTCATTACCGGCTTCGAAAATAGAGTGCGGAAGGCTTTGCGGCAAGCCCGGCGTGACCTGCCATTCACCCGAAATATCCGCGGCAACCGGGGACCAATTGGATTCTTTCCAATGACCGCCTGAAGGGTATATTTGCGGAAGGAAATTTATGCTCGACGACGCAGGGGCGGGGATTCCGGGAATTGTCCTCGGCCGGGCCAGGTATGCATGATGGGCTGCCATAGAGGAGTGCCATGTCCACGACGAAATTTGAAACAATCACCCAGCTGATCAAGCAGCAGGAAGTGGAATTCATCGATCTGAAAATGCTGGATCTGACTGGGAGGCTGCACCACCTGTCATTTCCCGCCGAGCGGTTGACGCCCCAGCTTTGCCAGGACGGCGTGGGCTTCGACGGCTCCAGTTACGGTTTTCTCAAGGTCGAAGACAGCGACATGGTGTTGTTGCCCGATCTGGACACGGTGCGGATGGATCCCTTCCGGCAGCGCAAGACCCTGAGCATGTTCGCCGCAGCGGGCCTGACCGACAGCCATCGAACGCCGTTCAACCAGGACGGCCGGGTCATCGGCCGGCGCGCCGAGGCGGCCTTGCGCCAGGCCAAGGTGGCGGATGTCTCGCAATGGGGCCCCGAGTATGAATTCCATATTTTCGAACGGGCGGATTTCGAGAACGGGGATCGGGAATTGACCTTCCGCCTGAACAGCGGCGAGCGGTTTTTCGGCAACGCCTACCATGCCTGCAACCCCTTCGACCGCTATGATGATTTTCGCGACGACGTCAGCGCCCACATGATGAAATTCGGAATACCCGTGCGCTACCATCACCATGAAGTGGGAGCCCAGGGACAGCAGGAGATCGAGGGCTGGTTCTCGGACCTGGTGACCACTGGGGATCATGCGGTGCTGACCAAGTACATCATGTTCAACCTTGCCGAGCGGCACGGCTTGAAGGTCACCTTCATGCCCAAGCCCCTGTTCGGCAACGCGGGCACGGGGTGGCATCTGCATCAGTTCCTGCTGAAGGACGGCCACAATGTTTTCCACGACGAGCATGGTTATGCCAACCTGTCCGAGACTGCGCTGCACTACATCGGGGGCATCCTGACCCACGCCGATGCCCTGTGCGCCTTCACCAATCCTTCGACCAACAGCTTCAAACGCCTGGTGCCCGGGTTCGAGGCGCCGACCGTGCGGACCTTCGGCCGGTCCAACCGCGGGGCGGCCATCCGAGTGCCAAGCTATGTGACCGATCCCGAATTGCGCCGCATCGAGTACCGGCCCCCGGATTTGACTTGCAATCCCTACCTTTGCTGTGCGGCCGTTCTCATGGCCGGGCTGGACGGGGTGGTCAACCGCATCGATCCGGTCGCAGCCGGGTTCGCCCCCCAGGACGCTCCTTCTGACACCGGGCGGCAGGGGGATTTCCTGCCGCGCTCCCTGGACGACGCCCTCGACGCCCTGGAACAGGACCACGCGTTCCTGTTGCGCTCCGAGGTGTTTCCGGAGGCCTTGATCCGGCGTTGGCTCGAGATAAAGCGGGACGAGATCCAGGTGATCAACAGGCGGCCCCATCCGTACGAGTTCACCATGTACTTCGACTTCTAGGTGCTGTGGGAATGATCAAGAAAACCCTGGCAACCCGGGACCACGCCCAGTTCGTGGATGTGACCGGTCTGGTGCAGGCCGCAGTGGCGGAACTTGGCCTGGCCGATGGCGCCGTGCTGGTCTTCAATCCCCACACCACGGCAGGGGTGACCATCAATGAAGGGGCCGATCCGGACGTCGTCCGCGATATGCTCGGGGTCCTGGACCGGTTGGTGCCCTGGCGTGACGGGTATCGCCATGCCGAGGGCAACGCGGCCGCCCACGTCAAGGCGAGTCTGATGGGAAGTTCCATCACCATCGCGGTCCAGGGCGGCCAGCTTCAGCTGGGAACCTGGCAGAAGATCTGGTTCTGCGAGTTCGATGGGCCGCGCAGGCGCCGGCTATGGGTGAGTGCGGCCAGCTAACCCGATTTATCCCTGGCCGTGTCCCGCCGGGGGTCCCAGGGACCCCCGGGTTGACCCCCGGCACCGGTCCCCTTACACTACCTGATTCCAACCGGAGCCGGCAAAGGGACCTCGTTATTGGTGCATATGCGCTTCCTGCGACAGGAGCTGACTTGAAAGCCAAGGAAATCCGCACTCGTTTTCTCGAATTCTTTGCCCAGCGAGGCCATCAGGTGGTCCCCTCGTCATCGCTGGTGCCGCACGATGATCCCACCCTGCTGTTCACCAACGCGGGCATGAACCAGTTCAAGGGGGTTTTTCTCGGCCTGGAGCATCGCGACTACAAGCGGGCGGTGTCGGTTCAGAAGTGCATGCGGGTCAGCGGCAAGCACAACGATCTGGAAGAGGTGGGCAAGGACGCCCGCCACCACACTTTTTTCGAGATGCTCGGCAACTGGTCCTTCGGGGACTACTACAAACGCGAGTCGATTCTCTGGGGCTGGGAGTTTTTGACCAGGGAGATGGGTCTGGATCCCCAACGGCTGTGGGTCTCGGTCTACAAGGACGATGACGAGTCCTTCGCGGTCTGGAAGGACGAGGTCGGGATGCCGGCCGAGCGCATTGTCCGGTTGGGCGACATCGAACAGGGGGACGAGGAGAACTTCTGGTCCATGGCCGACACCGGCCCCTGCGGCCCCTGCACCGAGATCCATTTCGACCAGGGTGAGGCCATGCGCTGCGGCCATCCCGACGGTTGCGCCGTGGGCGTTTGCGACTGCGACCGCTGGCTCGAGCTGTGGAACCATGTCTTCATGGAGTTCAATCGCCTGCAGGACGGCTCGCTCCAACCGTTGCCCATGTGCAGCGTCGACACCGGCCTGGGATTCGAACGCCTGGTGGCGGTCTTGCAGGGCCAGCAGAGCAATTACGAAACCGACCTGTTCACGCCCCTGATCCGGCGCATGGCCACACTCTGCGGCCGCGTCCCCGAGGGCGAGGACCGCATCAGCATGCAGGTCATCGCCGATCATGCCCGGGCCTGCACCTTCACCGTGGCCGACGGGGCCATTCCCTCCAACGAGGGGCGCGGCTATGTCGTGCGCCGCATCCTGCGCCGGGCGGCCCGCCATGGCCAGTTGCTGGGCGTCGAGGAACCCTTTCTGTACCGCATCGCCGAGGTGGTCATCGCCGAGATGGGTGAGGCCTACCCCGAACTCATCGAGCGCAAGGAGCGCATCCTGCAGACCATCCGCCAGGAGGAGGAGCGGTTCGGCAACACCTTGACCGCCGGACTGCTGGTTTACCGGGACATCAAGCAGGCGATGGAAACCGAAGGGCGCAAGACCCTGTCCGGCGCCGAGGCCTTCAAACTCCATGACACGTATGGCTTCCCCGTTGACCTGACGGCCATCGTGGCCGGCGAGGACGGCTATGAGGTGGATCGCGAGGCGTTCCAGGCCTGCATGGAGGAGCAGCGGATTCGCAGTCGCAAGGAGAATGTCTTCATGGCGGGCATCGGGCCGTGGCAGGGGCTCGCCGCGGACTTCGACCCCGCGGTTTTCCGCGCCCATTTCAGCGGTCATGACGTGCTGGAAGGTCACACGAAGGCGGTGGCCGTCCGCGCGGGGGGCGAGGACACGACCGGCCAACCGCTCTGCCATATCCTGTGCGAGGAAAATCCTTTCTACGCCGAGTCGGGCGGCCAGGTCGCAGACACCGGGACGATCGCCTTGACCGGATCAGGCGGAATCCTGCCCGTGGTCGGTGTCGTCAAGGCCGAAGAAGGGCCCGTGTGTGTTGTCAACGGCGAGGTAGACGCGCTCACCGAAGCCTTGCGGGACGATCCCCGGGTTTTCCTGCAAGTCGATGCGGATCACCGCGCGGGGATCATGCGGCACCACACCGCCACGCATCTTTTGCACGCCGCTTTGCGCCAGGTGCTGGGCGATCATGTCGAACAGGCCGGCAGCGTGGTGGAAACCGGGCGGCTGCGGTTTGACTTCCGGCACGACCGTGCGGTCACCCCGGAGGAACGCGCTCGGGTGGAGCAACTGGTCAACGCGGAGATCCTGGCCAACCGAACCGTGGTCAGGCATACGGATGTCCCGCTGGCCGAGGCCAAGAGCCGCGGCGCCATGGCTCTGTTCGGGGAAAAATACGGGAACAAGGTGCGTATGATCGAGATCCATGGCGGAGGGGTATTGGTTGGCCGGGAGAGCCCTTCCGCCGGACCGGTCTTTTCGCTCGAGTTGTGCGGAGGCACGCACTGCCTGCGGACCGGGGACATTGGTGTGTTCCGGATCACCGGGGAGCAAAGCGTGGCGGCCGGGGTTCGCCGGATCGAGGCGGTGGCCGGGCCCGTTGCCCTTGACCTCTATCTGCGGGACCGTGACCTGGTGCAGCGGATCGCGGATCAATTGCGCGGCGACGGCCCCGCGCTCGATGTGCAGACCGAAGCGGTGATCCAGGAGCGGAACGAGTTGCGGCGGCAGTTGTCCAGCCTGCAGCAGGACCAGGCCCGGGGCGCGCTGGACGATGTGCTGGCGCATCCGCGCACCGTGAGCGATCTGCAGGTCATCTCCGCAGCGGTATCGGCCGAGGACCGCGATAGCCTGCTGAAGCTGGGCGACCATGTCCGCGATCGTCTGGGCCAGCACGGCGTGGTGGTCCTGGCGGCCGAGCCGGGCGGCAAACCCACCCTGTTAGTGACGCTCACCCCGGACCTGGTCTCCACGAAGAGGCTCCACGCCGGTGAACTGGTCAAGGCTCTGGCTGCCTTGGCCGGGGGGCGCGGTGGCGGCAAACCGCACACGGCTCAGGCGGGCCTGCCGGACAAGGCTGCTTTGGCCAAGGCTTTGGCGGCCGTTGACAAGGTCCTGGAAGGCTAAGTCAATCCCGGAAGGTGATGTACTGGTCCGGCTGCTTGCGGGAAATGTCCGGCACCATGGCTCCGGGTGCAGGATAACCGACAACCAGCAGCAGAAATGCCTTCTCCGCGGCCGGCCGGTCGAGAATTCGGCCCAAGAAACCCATGGGACTGGGGGTGTGGGTCAAAGTCGCCAGGCCAGCCTGGTGGAAGGCCGCGATGAGGAACCCCGTGGCCAGGCCGACGGATTCCTTGGTGTAGTAGTGCTTGGTTTTTTCCCCGCCGGGTGCGGTGCCGTGCCGCTGTTCAAAGATGGCGATCAACCAGGGCGCAATTTCCAGGAATGGTTTTTCCGCCGTGGTGCCCAGGGGTTCCAGGTCGGCCAGCCAGTCCTCGGGCGCCCGCTCCTGATAGAAACTCCGTTCTTCCTCTTCTGCAGCCAGCCGGATTGCGTGCTTGAGCTGGGGATCCGCCACGGCCACGAAATGCCAGGGCTGCTTGTTGGCCCCGCTGGGGGCCTGGCCTGCGCACTCCAGACAGGCCTGGATGATCTCACGCGAAACGGGGCGGTCGGAAAAATCCCGCACCGTGCGGCGCAGGACCAGGTTGTCCCGCAACGCGCGGGCGCGGGCCAGCATCTCCGCAGGCTCCCATCGGGGCCTGGGCGGCAGGGGAATCAGGTTGGGTTTGGGCATGGGCTTTTCCTTTTCGGATCATTCCTGGTCAGAGGCCGAAAGTGATGCCGCCGCCGAAGATCCAGAAGCGGTCCACGCCGCCGGAGACATCGCCGGTCAAGCTGCGGTGGTAGCGCGCATCAAGATGATAGGCAGGGCCGGAGGTGGGCTGCCAGCGAACCCCCGCGCCGACCATGCCCCCCACATAGAGGTCGCCCGAGACATACCAACCGGCGCTCACCAGGCCATAGGGGGAAATGCCGGTTTTCGCAGGGTCGAGGGCGAGGTCCAGACCGACGGTGGCAACCGGGTCGGTGCTCGTAGTGTAGACGGCCCAGGGTGTGACCGTCATCCTCTCCTGATCGAAATGATAATATCCGACCGCGGGGCCAAAGGCCACCTTGCTGCCCAGACGCTTCATGACCGCAAGCCTGGCCCCCCAAACCGGATTGTTGCCCTGATGATCAGGCTGTTGGGCCAAACCGCCATGCAGAACCCAGCGGGTGGCATGGCGGGCGGGACCGAAGTTTGGGGTGCCTGAAGCCGGTGCGCGAGGATAAAGCACGGTCCACTCGCTGCTGAGGGCCCCGATCCCGGCGCCCAGTCCGCCGATCACCACGGCCCCGGCCAGGGCCCCGACAGCCACGGCAGGCAGGATGAGCTCCCCCGAGGAGGAGGAGGATCCATCGGACTCCAGCCCGGATAGCGCCCACCCCAAGAGGCCCGCGAGGGCTCCCCCGATGACGGCGCCGCTGGTCGCCCCCCACTTGGCGCCCTGCCCCGTGCCGGAGTTCCAGACTTCCACGCGGACGATATCTGAGGCTGCCAACTTCCGGGTCAGGGGATTGATGTCCCGGGGCGTGATGGAGACCGGGACGATGCCCAGGGTGTCTCCTTGCAGGCTGAAGAATCGCCCCTCGATGGTCTCACTGCTGCTCAGGGTCAGGCGCAGACGATCTAGGTGGCCGACCGCTTGCAGGGAATTCAAACAGGATCCCTCAAGGGGTTCGGTGGCCACCGAGATTTGAGGCAAAGCCATCAGGGCGCCCAGCAGCACACCCCGCAGGAGGCTTTGGCGGAATCGGTGGTTCATGATCAGAGAACCCTTTCGTGGGGACCAGGAGGGCTCATCCTAACATGCCGGAAATGGTCCGGGCAACGGAAGTCGCCGGAAAGAGTTTCCGGGAGTTGGCAATATTCCCCGAGGGAATTATTGTCGGGCCATGCTCATGCAAAACCACATCGAGTACGGATTGTTCAGGGTGCTGACCACAGGGCTGCACCTCGTTCCCCACCGGCTAGCCGCGCGGGGGATGCAGGGGTTGGCAACCGTGGCCGCGCGCCATCGGTGGTGGCGTGCCGAGGTGGCCTACCGGCAGATGGCCGAGGTTTTCCCCGGGTATCACCGGGATCAGATCGAGGATCTGCTGGAAAAATTGTACGGCAACCTCGCCACCACGATTCTGGAAGTCTTCGGGGAGGATCCGTCTGCGGTGGCCTCGCGGGTCAGGGTGCCTTCCGGCTGGGGCCCCCTCGAGCGGGCCCTTGCCCTGAACAAGGGTTTGATCCTGGCCTCCTTGCACTTGGGCAACTTCGAACTCTGCGGGCGCGTGGTGGCCGGGAAGTGCCGCTTGCTTGATGTCGTCAAGCCCCAGCGTAATCCGCTGTTTGACCGGTACCTGGACCGGATGCGTCGAAGTCACGGCATCGCCACGGTGCTGGTCGAGGGCGCGGCGCGGGTGGTCCTGGCTCATTTGAAACAGGGGGGCGTGGTTTCCCTGCTCTTGGATCAGGACGCGGGCAACAAGGGGGTGCCCGTGGATTTTCTGGGCCAGACGGCGTCCACCTGGCCGGGGGCGGCCAGGCTTTCGCTGCAAACGGGTTGTCCGGTGCTGCCACTGTGCCTGGCCAGGAATGACCAGGGGAATCACGAACTGGAATTCGGCACCCTGCTGGATCCGAATGGCCTGACCCCAGCCGAGCGTGATCCGACCGCCTATACTCAACTGATCACCGCCGAACTGGAGACCTTCATCCGGCGACACCCTGAGCAATGGTTCTGGGTCCACCGCCGCTGGAAGCACGAACCCGGAGGGAACGCATAGGAAACCGCCGGCTCCTGAAGGAACCGGCGGTTGTGCTTGCTCGGTTGATGAACGCGGGGGCTACATCCGGTCGATGATCGCCTTGCCGAAGCCGCTGCAGCTGACCTCGGTTACATCCTTGCGTCCCTCGGCCTTCATCAGCCGGGCCAGGTCGTAGGTCACATGGCCGTCGGTGATGGATTTTTCCACGCCGCCCAGGATCAGGTCGGCGGCCTCGGTCCAGCCCATGTGCCGCAGCATCATCTCGGCCGACAGGATGATGGAGCCGGGGTTGACCTTGTCCAGACCGGTGTATTTGGGCGCCGTGCCGTGGGTGGCCTCGAACAGGGCCACGTCGTCGCTCATGTTGGCGCCCGGGCCGAGGCCCAGACCGCCAACCAGGGCGATGGCCGCATCTGACATGTAGTCGCCGTTGAGGTTGGGCAGCGCCAGCACGCTGTACTCGCCGGGACGCGTTTGGATCTGCTGGAAAATGGAATCGGCAATGCGGTCCTTGAGCAGGATCTTGCCCGCGGGCAGCTTGCCGTCCAGGTCGTCCCAAAGGGCCTTCTCGGTCACGAAGGTGTCGCCGAATTCCTCGGCCGCAATTTCATAGCCCCACTTGGCGAAGCTGCCTTCGGTGAACTTCATGATGTTGCCCTTGTGGACGATGGTCACCGAGGGGAGCTTGTTGGCTTTGGCCCACTGCAGGGCCTTGCGCACCAGGCGCTGGGTGCCGAACTGGCTGATGGGTTTGACGCCGATGCCGCTGTCGGGACGTATCTCCCGGCCCGTCATCTCCTTGATCAAGGCGATGATGGCCAGGGCCGTCTTGCTGCCGCGCTCGAAGTCATGGCCGGCGTAAACGTCCTCGGTGTTCTCGCGGAAAATGATGAAATCCACTTGGTCGGCGTATTTGTTGGGGCTGGGCACGCCCGGGAAATACTTGACCGGCCGGACGCAGGCGAACAGGTCCAGATGCTGGCGAAAACGCACGTTGATGGACTGGAAGCGCTTGCAGACGCTGTCGGTGTGGCCGCACTTGTCGCACTTGTCGCCGTGGTACTGCTGGTGGGCGCAGTTCAGGCAGACGTGGGTCTCCTCGCCGATGGGGGTGGTGAAAGGCCCCTTGATGGCGATCTTGAGGTGGCGGATGGCTTCAACCGACTCGTCCGGGAATTCTGAGCCGTAGTGCTGCAGACCTTCCAGACCCGAGTAGATGGGACACCAGGCAATGGATCGGCGGCCGTCATAGGCTTTCTTCACCGCGGCGTCCACAACGGTCTGCATCACCGGGGTGATGTCCAAGCCGATGCCGTCGCCCCGCAGCACGCCGATGATGGGGTTATCGCCGATGACCAGCTGGCCGGCTTCAACTTTGATGAGATCCCCGGCGGGAATTTTCACTTCCTTGAATTCCATGATTTGCCACCCTTGATAGGAATTAAAGCCACCTGACACGTTGGCCAGACGAGGGTCTGGATCATGGGACGAAGTTAGCTGTTCGAGGGTGAGGATTCAAGGTCCGGCCCCGTTTCGGTCCATGGCCCCGCTTTACCCCGCTCCGGGAGCATGCTAGCCTGACGGCCAAGCGATGCCCTTTTCCCAAGCCCGAGAAAGGTTTGTTCATGACCGTTTTGCATCCGGTGGATTGGGTCATCATTGCCGCCTACGCAGCCATGACCCTGGCTCTGGGCCTGGGCTTCCGCAAGCGGGCGTCCCGGTCAACCGAGGAGTACTTCCTCTCGGGCCGCTCCCTGCCCTGGTGGATCCTGGGTACGAGCATGGTGGCCACGACGTTCGCCGCCGACACGCCGCTTGCTGTCACCGGCTTTATCCGCAATCACGGCATCTGGTACAACTGGTTCGGCTGGCACTACGTCATGAGCCAGATGCTGGCGGTGCTGCTGTTTTCCCGCTTCTGGCGACGGGCCGGCGTGATCACCGACAACGAACTCATCGAATTGCGTTACAGCGGTAAACCGGCGGCTTTTTTGCGCGGATTTAAGGCGTGCTACTTTGCCCTGCTCTACAATTTCATCGTTTTGGGCTGGGTGCTCAAGGGCATGGGCACGGTGGCCGAGGCCATTCTGGGCATCGATTCCCGGCTGGCTGTCGTGGTGGGAGCCGCGCTGGCCTTGAGCTATTCGTTGCTGTCGGGCTTCTGGGGCGTGGTGGTCACCGACGTCGTCCAGTTTGCCCTGGCGATGGCAGGCTCGATCCTGGTGGCCGTGCGGGCGGTGAACTATGTGGGGGGCATCGCGGAAATGAAGGCCAAGTTGGCGGTCTCGCCCCTGTTCACGGCCAACACCCTGGCATTTATTCCCGGCGGCGGCTTCAGCTGGGATTCGGATTTCGTGAAGTTCCTCGTCTTCGTCTCGGTTATGTGGTGGGCCAGCCACAATGCCGACGGGGGCGGTTACATCATCCAGCGCATGGCCGCGGCCAAGAATGAGCGCCATGCCCGGGGCGCCACCCTGTGGTTCGTGGTGGCCAACAACGCCCTGCGCTACTGGCCCTGGATCCTGACCGCCCTGGTTTCCATGATTCTGTTTCCCGTGATGCCCGCCGGCAAGGGGCAGGAGGCGGCATACCCCCTGGTCATGTTGAAGGTGCTGGGGCCGGGCACGTTGGGCTTGCTGCTGGTCAGCTTCTTCGCGGCATTCATGTCCACCATCGACACCCATTTGAACTGGGGGGCGAGCTATCTGGTCAACGACATCTACCGACGCTTCCTGCGCCGCGATGCCGGTGACAAGGAGACGGTCCTGGCGGCCAAGCTGTGCGTTCTGATGATGATGGTTTGCGCCGTGGTGGTCGCTTTCGCCCTCTCGAGTATCGGCAAGGCCTGGTTGTTCGTATGGGCCATGGGGGCGGGTATCGGGCCGGTCCTGATCCTGCGCTGGTTCTGGTGGCGCATCAATGCCTGGAGCGAGATCGCAGCCCTGGCTTCTTCGGTGACTCTGGCGCTGGGATTTGAAATCGTGGCCGCGATCCAATCCGGATCCCAATACCGGCTATTTGCCACTCCGGTGAGAATCGGCGACATGGCCCTGGAAACGCACCACAAGGCCATGATCCTGGTGCCGGTGACCATCATAGTCTGGGTGGTGGTGACCCTGCTCACCCAGCCTGTCAGGCAGGATCGCCTGCGGTCGTTCTACCGTTTGGTCAGACCCGGGGGCTGGTGGGGACAGGTTGCCCGGCTGGAACCGGACGTGGTACGCGACGGGCTGGGTTGGCAGGTGGTCCGGCTGTGGCTGGCCGGGTGCGCCGGTGTGTTCGGGCTGCTGTTCGGCAGCGGGCGGCTGATCCTGGGCGAGCCGGGCCAGGGCATGGTGTTGCTGGGAGTGGCCCTGCTGGCGGGGATCTATCTGGGCAAATCGTTCGCCGCCGACTGAGCGCCGGGATCAGGCATCGGCCGTCATGATCTCAGATCCGTGGGCGTCGGCGCGGGGCAGATGGAAGCTGAAAACCGTACCGCGACCCGGTTCACTGGTCACGTTCAACACGCTGCCGTGGCTGGTGATGATCTTGTGGGCGATGGCCAGTCCCAATCCGTTGCTGGTTGATTGGGAGGCGCGGCCCGACTCCTTCTTCTGGAGTGCGGCCCGGGTGCGGCTCTTTTTTCCGATGTAGAAACGGTCGAAGATGTGGGGCAGGTCCTCGGCCGGGATGCCCCGGCCGGTGTCGCTGATCTGGATTTCGATGGTGGCCGGATGGGGGACGAGCCGCAGGGTGACGTTGCCTCCCGGCCGGTTGAATTTGATGCCGTTTTCCACCAGGTTCTGCAGGGCCTGGCTGACCTGCAGGGCATCGGCGGTGACCTGGAAGCCCTGTGGATCCTCACCCATCTCCAGTTCCAGATTGACTTCCTGTCCCGCAGCGATGGATTTGCAGCGCATCAGCACCGCGTCGGCAAGCTCGCCCAACGGAAATTCTTCCCGCCGTAAATGGGTCTGGCCGGATTCCAGGCGTGACAGGATGAGGGTCCGCTCGATGAGCTTATCCAGGTGGTCAAGATTCTTGAAAATGATTTCGAGAAAGTGCGACCGTTCTTTGCGGGTAAGATTGTCCGGATCCAGACTCAGGGTCTCGATGTACCCCCGCAGGCTGGCCAGGGGAGTGCGCAGGTCGTGGCTCACGTTGGCGATGAGCTGACGCTGAAACTGTTCCTTGGCGCCCAATTCGTTCATCATGGTCTGGATGTTGGAAGCCATGGTGTTGAAATGACGGCCGAGGGTGCCGATCTCATCGGCGCTGCCGGCGGCGACACGGTGGTCGAAATGTCCCGCGGTGAAAACTTCCACCCCCCGGGTAAGGTTGCGGATCCGGCGACTGGCCCAGGCCATGATGATCAAGGCGGTGATGATGGCATAGATCAGCATCAGCACCAGGGCGCGGAAGCCGAAACTGCGCCAGTCCGATTCCATCTCTCCCACCTCAATGGTGATGGGCTCGATGCTGGCGGCGAGATATCCGATCACCGGAGAATCAGGGTTCGCGCCGAGGTGAACCGGCGCCACATCGATGATCCGGTTCTCGTAGGAATCGATGTTTCCGTTCAGCGGGTAGGAGGAAAAATCCCATTGGTCGCCGGTCATCTTTCGCAACAGATTGGGATCCATGCTGCTGATCGCCAGAGCCTGACTGTCGGCGCCCGATGATTCAAGGTTGGTTCCCAGGGTGTCGAAAAGGGCGATTTCGGCGCCGAAGGGTGCGATGGTGCGGCCGTAGCTTTGGACCCTTTCTCTCAGGGCGGAACGGTCGTCCATCAGTTTGCCCGCCTCGAGGGCCAGGCCGGCCAGTTCCGGCTCTTCCTTTTTCTCGAACCAGCCTTCCTCTTCCTTGCTGCTGTAGGCCTTGAATACAGTCGCGTCGATCCACAGGTAGTATCCGCCGATACTAATTCCCAGCAGAACCAGGAATAGCGCGGACATCCGGAAATGCAGACTGTGGGTTAAACGCGGCATTTTCATGGCGGTCTAGATGAACTCCTCGGTGAAGCAGTAACCGATGCCCCAGACCGTGAGAATCAGCCGGGGGCGATTGGGGTTGTCCTCGATCTTGTTCCGCAACCTGTTGACATGGGAATTGACGGTGTGTTCGTAGACATCGGAATCCTGGTCCCAGACAATATCCAGAAGCTGCCTGCGACTGAAAGTCCGGCCGGGCCGGGAGGCCAGCGTGTATAGGAGGTCGTATTCCTTGACCGTCAGTTGCACCGTCCGGTCGCCGACCATGACCTTGCGTTTGCCGTGGTCGATCTTGATCGGCCCCAGATCAAGGATCCTTTCGCCCGCGGCGATACGCGCCAACTCGTCGGCCCGCTCAATCCGGCGGCGCAAGACCTTGATGCGGGTGGTCAGTTCGCGCATGCTGAAGGGTTTGGTCAGGTAATCGTCACAACCGAGCTCCAGGCCCAGCACTTTATCGGCTTCTTCGCCCCTGGCGGTGAGCATCATCACGGGTGTTCGCGTGTCCACCGTGCGCAATTCCCGCAAAACATCGATGCCGCTCAGCGAAGGCAGCATCCAGTCCAGCAACACCATGTCGTAATGGCCCGCCTGGAAAGCGCGCAAACCGGCGACACCGTCCGCGGCCGCATCCACCTGGAAGCCCTCGGCATTCAAGTGCATGGTCAGCAGGTCAATCATTTCCCGATCGTCTTCGATGACCAGGATCTTACTGGCGGATCCGGTGGAATTATTCATCCGGAAGGTCCCTCTCCCCTGTTTTCATCTCTGGGCCTCGGATTTTGTAACTATAATTATAACAGAATGATAGCGGTAACACAATCCTGATTTGCCCTGATTGTTGTTCTTGCTGGAAGGCCAAAGGCTTCGTTTTTGGGAATAAATATTCTCTTTCACAAAAACAGAATATTGTCGTGACACTTATGTGATCAAGAGGGTGCAAAATAATCTCCTGCGTGGTTCTGGACCTGGCAACTGGAGGGGATGCCTGTGGTCCAGTTTGCCGGAGTCGTTCCAGAACGGCTCCGGCAGGATTTCCGTGAATATTTTTTCCCGCATCCGGTACTACCCTTACCCATGTGCTCCTTGAACTGCTTGCGACTTGGGGGCATATTGGCCACATGGAATTCTGACGGTGGGATCGTTTTGAACGGAGAAAGAATGAGCATTTCAGCCAGTGAACTACCGGCGGTGGGTCAGACCATTTTGTCCCTGCGCAACGTTTCGAAAGCCTATGGGCAAAAGCAGGCCGTGCGGAATGTGAATCTGGATATTCCCCGCGGCAGCATCTACGGTTTTCTCGGGCCCAACGGCGCAGGCAAGACCACCACGATTCGCGGCATCATGCGGATCATCCTGCCGGATACGGGCACCATCGAGATGATCGGCCAGCCGCTGCGGGGCGACATGCTGGACAGCATCGGTTATCTGCCCGAGGAACGTGGGCTCTATCGCAAGATGAAGTGCGTTGAACAACTGGCCTACCTGGCCCAGCTCAAGGGTGTGCCCCGGGCTGAAGCGTTGTCGCGCTCCGACCGGTGGCTGGACCGCATGGACCTGACGGACTACCGGGACAAGGAAGTCAGCAACCTGAGCAAGGGTATGCAACAGAAGATCCAGTTCGCCGCGACCTTCATCGCCGAACCCGTCCTGGTCATTCTGGACGAGGTCTTCAGCGGCCTGGATCCGCTGAACATCGAACTGTTGCGCGACATGATCCTGGCCGAGCGCGCCAAAGGGACCACCATCCTGTTTTCCACCCATATGCTGGCCGAAGCCGAGAAGATCTGCGACAGCATCTGTTTGATCGCAGACGGCAGCGTCATTCTCGATGGTTCCCTGGAACAGGTGCGCGAGGATTTTCCGCTGCGTTCGATCCGTGTAGCCTGGGAGGAACCCATCACCCCGCCCGATGATCTGCCGGGGGTCATCAAGACCGAAATCAATGAAGGCACATGGCGTTTGACCTTGGCCGAGGGTGCCGATCCCGACCTCCTGTTGCCGGTCCTTTCAGGATTGGGCAGGGTCAGGTTTTTCGCCGCCAACCGGCCTTCATTGAGTGAGATTTTTCTGGCCGCAGTTGCGCGCCACCGGCAGGAGGTCACCGCATGAGCAAAGTGATGACGATCATCCGCAAGGAATACCTGGAACGGGTGCGTTCCAAGAGCTTTCTCATCGGCACCCTGCTGGGTCCGGCGCTGATGTCCCTGTTCGTGGTTCTGCCGGTGCTGTTGTCCAATACCGGAACGGACAACGCGCGTACCGTGGGGGTCGTCGACAGCAGCGGCCTCATCCTGCCGCAACTGCAGAAAAGCCTGGCCGCGGACGGGCGCAGCAAGATGACCCTGGTTCCCTTCACCACAACTTCCGGCGCGCCGGAAAAGGCGGAGGAGAACTTGCGGGCGGCGGTTCAGACCAAGGATGTGGATGCGGGCCTGGTCATCGATCCCGATTTTATCGCCACCGGCAAGGCCTCCTTCTTCAGCCAGTCGGTCAGCACCATGGTCATGCGGGACGATGTGTTTCGGCCGGCGCTGGACCGGATACTGCGTGAGGGCCGTTTTGCCAAGACGGCCATTCCCGACTCGCTTTTTCATTACCTTTCGGCCCACACGGAATGGTCCTCGTTCACCATCAACGCCGAAGGCGGCCAGGAAAAACAGAACGAACAGGCTACCTTCATCGCCGCCATCGCCCTGATCATGATCATCTACATGATGGTCCTGATCTACGGCAACCATACCCTGACGGCGGTCATCGAGGAAAAAAGCAGCCGCATGGTGGAGGTGCTGCTGGCCAGTGTTTCACCCGGGAGCCTCATGCTGGGCAAGGTTCTGGGCATCGGACTGGCGGGTTTGACCCAGTTCGGCGTCTGGGCCGGGGCCTTTTTCATCATTTCACAGCAGGGCGTATCGGTGGGCGGGTTCACCCTGGATGTCCACTTCCTGACCCCGGTCATCCTAATTTCGTTCGTCATGTTCTTTCTGCTGGGATTCTTCCTCTATGCCACCTTGTACGCCGGCATCGGGGCCATGTGCAACAGTGTGCAGGACAGCCAGCAGTTCCATGGTCCGTTGACCATGGGGCTGGTGTTGCCAATGATGCTGTTGAGCCTGGTGCTGCGTGCGCCTGATGCCACCGTTTCGGTGGTCCTGTCCCTGGTGCCGTTGTTCTCGCCGGTGCTGATGTTCATGCGGGTGTGCGTCTCGGCGCCGCCGCTGTGGCAGATCCTGACCTCCTGGGCCCTGCTCGCGGTCTCCATCTACTTCGCCGCGCGCCTGGCCGGCAAGCTGTTCCGCATGGGGATCCTGATGTACGGCACTTCACCTACCTGGGCCAGTTTGGTGCGGGTGCTGCGCGCCTGATTCCGCTGTCTGATCAGGGGATCACTTCCAGCCGGAAGTGGTCCCCTGCCTCAACCTTGTCCACGGTGTCCATGCCTGCGGTGACCTGGCCGAAAACGGTGTAGCGCCCGTTCAGATGCGGCTGTGGCGACAAGGTCACGAAGAACTGGCTGCCGCCGGTGTCCTTGCCGTCGTGGGCGATGCCCACGGTTCCCCGCTGGAACGGCGTGGCGGACCACTCGCTGCGGATGGTATAGCCTGGCCCGCCCCAACCGTCGCCGCGGGGATCGCCTCCCTGGATCACGAAATCCGGCACGACACGGTGAAAGGTCAGGTCGTCGTAGAAGCCGCCGGCGATCAGGTGCAGGAAAACAGCGCAGGTGTTGGGGGCCAGCCGGCCGTCCAGGGCGATGGTGAAGGCGCCGTGCTTGGTTTCGCAGCGGATTTTCGGGGCCTTGAAGGGCAAGGTAAGAGGCGGTTGGGCCGGGTCGCGCATCCCGGCGGGGAGGGTGGCCCGCAGGCTCGCCTCGCTGGGAATGAGGTCCTGCGGCACAAACCCGGTTGCCCGGGCGATGTCCCTGGCTTCAAGGCGAATCCGCAGGTCAGGTGAGTCGAAGCCGTTCTGCAGCAAGTTCGCGCAGAGAGTTTGAGAGGACGCCGGAAGGGTGTCTCCGCTGGCCGGGGCCATCCCCGCCACTCCCT
>CAZJGK010000012.1:0-47957 GCA_964545545.1 uncultured Fibrobacteraceae bacterium
CGGCCGTCTGTCCCGCGACGGCGGTGCCGGCGGTCGGAACGATTGCCGAGTAGCCGGGCATCTGGGCGGCCGGCACGCTCTCGATCGTGGTCCATCCGTCCCGGTAGGCCTGGACCTCGTAGGTGGCGATCGGCCACACGGCTCCGGGCTGGTCGGCGTCGAAAGCGGACCAGGACAGTTCGATGAAGCCGCCTTCGTCGCCGGGGACGTCGGACCCGGCCAGGCTGCAAAGCGTCGGATCGATGGTGACGATCGTCAGATCGGCGTAGTCGCCCGCCGCGCAACCGTTCACGGCCCGGACCGCATAGGAATAGGTCATGCCGACTTCGATATCCTGCTCGACGTAGAAGGTGTCGCTCACCGTCGCAACCAGTTCCTCGGGGGTAGTCGGGGTCCGGCGCCAGATCTCGTAGTCCACCGCGCCGACAGCCGGGCCCCAGGTGAAGTAGAGGGCGTCGCAGGCGTACCCCGGAACGGCTTCGGTCGGCGGCCGGCCCGGAGTCACGCCGGCCAGGCCGGTGTCGGCCAGGGCCGTTCCCGGGCCGCAGGCGTTGTAGCTCATCACCTCGTAGCGATACGGAACCAGGGGATCGGCGCCGAAGTCGGTGTAGCCGGTCGTCGTCAGGCTGTCGGCAAGCAACGCCCCCTCGCGCAGCAAACGGTAACCGTCGGCGCCGCCGGCGGCGCTCCAGGACAGCTCCACCGCGTCGCAGACCGTCAGGTCGCTGGCCGTGAACCACGTGAGATCCGGCGGTCCGGCGTACATGGATCCGGCATCGTATATCCGGGGGCCGAGGCCGCAGGCGTTCTGCGCCGCCACGCCGTAGACGTACGAGGTTCCCGCCGCCGGCGGCGTGTGGGTATAGGCGGTGCCGGCGGTGCTGTCGATGACGACCGAGTCCAGGAAGATCCGGTACTGGCCGGCCCCGCCGACCGCCGACCAGGTCAACTCGACGCGATCGCAGTAGGCGCCGTCCGAGGCCTCGAGCCCGACCGGCGCGCCGGGCAACGCCCGGACGCGGCCCAGGACGGGCGCCGATCGGGCGCACGGGACCACCAGCCCCTGCGGATCGCACTTCAGGCAGGTCTCGACGGAATACATGTAGTCCACACCGGGCGTCGCCGAGGTGTCGACGAAGGTCCGCATACCGTAGACGGAATCGGGTCCCGAGATCCGGACGTCGTCCCTCAGGACGAAGCAGTAGTAGTCGCCCGCGAAGTTGTCGAAGAACCAGGTGACCGTGACCCCGCTGCAGCTCTGGTCGACCGAGGCCGCGACCATCTGGGGCGGCGCGTCGGGATACGTGTCCGGGTGTCCCGCGTTGGAGTTGTCGGCGGGGCCGTCGCCGCAGGCGTTGTGCGGCACGACCCAGTACTCCCAGAAATCGTCCGTCGGCGGCAGATCGACGAACGAGGTGCAGTTCGTGCAGGCCGTGAAGCCGATCGCCTCGGCCGAGCCGAAGGGCTCGCTCTGCGGCGCGCGCCAGATCGTGTAGTTGTCGGCGCCGCCCGTGGGATAGCCGTAGATGGCTTCATCGACCGCGTTCCAGTCGAGGCGGACCCCGCAGTCGGTCGTGGGCTGCAACTGCGAGACCGGGGACGGCGGCATCTGGGGATGCCCGTACGCCGGATATTTCGATTTCCGGTAGCCGCAGTCGTTCCAGGCGAAGACGTGGTACACTTTCTCGGGAATCTGCGCATCCGGCAACGGATCCTCGTCCACGAAGAACAGGTCGTCGGTGAAGATCTGCCCCACGTCCACACCGTCCCGTACGAGCGTGTACCACGCGGCGCCCTCGACCGCCGTCCAATAGACGTAGATGCTGTCGCAACCGGCCGCGCTCGTGGCGTAGACCCGGGGTCGCGCGGCCGGCGAACCGGGACCGATCGAGATGGTGTGCGTGGCCAGGGCGGGCTGGGTCAGGTTGTCGGTGGTCTTGACGTTGACCGTGACGACGTAGTCGCCGGGTGCGGCGTACATGTGGGCGTCATAAACGGGCGTCCCGCACTCGACGGCGCCGGTCCAGCCCGAAACGACGCCGTCTCCCCAATCGAACTGGTAGTGGAACTGCTCACCAGCGCCACAGCCCGGTCCCCAGAACTCCTCCTCCGCCTCGTTGTAGGCCATGAACTCGCAGTTCGTGTAGACGCAGCTCGAATCGGGTCCGGCGATCTCGGGCGGCACGGGATCACCGATCCCGTAGACGACGATTTCCGGAACGGTCCCGAAGGACTCGGCCTCGGAGGTGTCCCACCCGACGGCCGAGGCCGTCGCGCGCAGGCCGATCCTGAACGTATGGAACCCGGGATCTACGGTGAAGTACTTGTCGAACGTGATCTGTTCGGCCTTGTCCGCTTCGAGGAACGACAGCATGACGCTGTTGATGTTGGCCTTGAGATCGCTGACGGCCATGTCCAGGATGGCGTCCTTGACGGTCGCCGCCGTGCCGGCCGAGAGCGCCGCGAGCGCCGTGTCGATCATGATGTCGGCGATGATGTCCAGGGTCAGCCAGTGGTCGACCTCGATCACGTGGCGCGAGCCGTCCAGATCCCACAGCCAGTAGGTACCGGCGAACGCCGCGGTGCCGTGACGCAGGGCTCGGCCCTCGCGATTGATATGGGTCTTGATGCGGATGACCCGGCGCGTGGGCACGTCGAACGTGACGAAGAACACGGCTTCGGCCGACCCGGACCCCGCCACGCCGGCGGCGACGTAGGTGCCCAGGTAGCCGTTGTCGTCGGGCAGCTGGGTGACCGGATCGAGCCGGACGACGGCGTGGGCCTCGCATCCCACCAGGGCGCAATCGTCCTCCTTGACGAAGAAGTACGGGTAATAGATGTCGCCGGGCCGGTAGACGACCTTGGCTTCCGCCGTCGCTGAAAGAACCAGAAGCAGAATGCAGCCGATGCGGGCGTGGGCGGCCAGGGTCGAATGGGATACCATGATCGGCCTCCTCGGCACGAGGCGTCGGTCCGTTCCTGTCCTGAGCCGGGTGATCCTACCATGGCGGCGGGTGCCGGCGCAAGTCGGTCGTGACGGCGCCGGTCGTGACGACGATCACGCGGTTCCCGTCGGCCATCACCTGCTGACCGCGGTGAAGGAACGAGATGGCCGGGCCTGATGGCCGTCAGCCGAACCTCACCCAGGGCTCGACCGCATATGTTACCGGCAGATTGCCCGGTCGGTAGCCCAACTCCTTCTTCCGGATCTCCACGGATTCGTGCACCGTTACGCCGTCCGGAACATGCCTTCGCCGGGCGAGATTGAACCGCAAGCCGCGCCGACCCTTGCTGTAGGCCCAGCGGGGCAACACTTCGCAGATCCACCAGGGTCCCTTGAGCGACGGATTCAGGGGCGCCCGGGGATCCGGCGCGCTCCCCCGCTGGGACAGCCCCGGCTTACAGGCTTTTCTGCACCGGGCCAAATTAAACGGTGCTGCACGGTTGGGATGTTATACACAAGAAATGGTAAAATCGGTCAGCTGACCGGAAGCCCGGCTTCCCATCCGGATCACCATTCTACCAGCCCGCAACCCCAGAACACAAGACCACCGGCCGCCCCACATGTCCGATTTGAGGCTGCATCGCGGGCGAGACCGCCTCGTCGTCTGGCGACCGAAGAGTTGAATTGGTCGTCGCTCAAGGCGACTTATCGGTGACCCTAGATGCCGAAGCCGACGGACCCCTGGAACTGGAAGACCCAGTCGCCGCCTTGGGCGTCGCTCGTCAGAGGGACGCCCATGAGCTTGAACTCATCGAACTTGACTTGGCTGTGGAGAAGCCCGAAGCCGTACGTGGCGTTCTTCGAAATCCGGGTCCACTCCATCCCGAGAATCGTGCTGGTTCCGGAGTAGCCATCGCCGCTGCCATCCCGATAATCCACATCGCCCTTGCCGAAGACGAAGAAGAGCGCCTTGCCGGGCGACATCACCGCGAAGAAAGGATTGAACTTCAGCAACTTCTCATTGAAGTCGTAGTCCATCTTGATCGTGATGTTGGTAGTCAATTCGGTGATGTCGTTGTGATTGAGATTGTGACTGCAGCTCCCTTTGCGGATCTGGGCCTGGAGGATGTTGCGATAACCCGCGCACACGCCGTAAGTAAGCGGGATGCCGATGCCGATGCCGAAATCCAGCCCCGTCGCACCGGTGAACAGACCGGACACGTCGTCGGAGGTGAGCAACCCCAGCCCCAGGCTGCCGGTGGCATGCACGTAGCCTTCGAACGCGTTCGGGTTGACGGCGGTGCTCTCCGCCGTGTCGGGCGCATTCGCCGCTGCCGCCGATCCCATCGTCATGCTCATAACCAATAGAGTCGTCAATCCGAACACTCTGAAATACTTCATCCCAATCCCCTTTGTTGCGACCCACCCACCGTGTTCCCGAGTATGGGTTATATCCGATGTTAAAAATCCGCATCATGACATCATCGTGCCGCTCCTCAGGCGACAGCGCCGACGCAACCTAATACGCGGCCCCGGGCGCGTCAACACGTCAAACCGCGGTCATCCATTTTCCAGTCAGGGGGGGAGAACCAGGCGTAAACGACTTGGCGTGTCCCCAATTTTGGCCGCCGAGCGCCGTTTTGTATCCCGAGCGAACAGACCGGCCCGTCTCCCTAGGCCGCACCAGGGATCCAATCTCTCGATGGTGTCATGGACCACGTTCGGTTCATTACCAACACAACCGGTGTAGCGCGCCCATTCTGACGGGCCGAGCAGGAGCCCGAAACTCGACGCTCCGGTGTCGACCATCACGTTGGAAATTAGATCATCACTTGTGGTTAATAATTGCGATCTGGCGGCTGGCGACAGGGGAGTGGTCCATGTCTTGGACATCACAAATTGCGATGATTATCCGACCCACCTGGACTTGACGCACAACTATTGGGGTACGGCTGACCCTGACAGCATCCAGAATTTGATTTACGACTACCACGACAGCACCGCGGCCTGCAATATCATCGACTACATACCGTTCCTGGACACCACGACCCCCACGGAGAAGAAGAGCATGGGCGGGATTAAGGCCCTTTTCCGGTAACGGCGGCCAGAGGGCCGATTTGTGCAGCTTCCGTCCCAAACTCGCGTAGGCGGGCAAACAAGGGCGGAGCGAATAATCCGCAGCCGCGCAGCGGCGAGGACATTTCGCTCCGCCTTTGTTTGCCCGCCTACTTCCAGTGGGACGAGATGAACTCATCCACCTCGGGAATCCCGCCCTGCAGCACCAGGTACCCGTTGAAGGGTTCGCGCTCGGTGATCTCGCCCCCGACGGGACTGAGCATGATTTTCCGGACTTCCTCGCGGTCCTGGCTCTGGCCCAGGGCCCAGCCCAGCTTCACGTAGGCCACTTCCGGCAGCATGTTGGCGGCCGAAACCACGCCCAACCCCATGATCTCGCGTCCGGTCTCGTAGACGTACATCTGCACGAAGCCCCACATGGTCTGGACGGTCATGTAGACGTGGACCCCGGCGTCGTAGGCCCGCTGCAAGGCGGGGTACAGGGGCTTGTTCACGTGACCGAGTCCCGTGCCGGCGATGATGATGCCTTTGTACCCGTTATCCACCAGCGAATCGATGATGTCCGGTTTCATGTTGGGGTAGTAGTAGACCAGGGAGATGCGGTCGTCGAAAACCGCCTTGAGGGTGACCTTGTTGTCGCTGCGCCGCTTGTGATAGTCGGTGCGAAAGGGGGTGACGCCCTGGGCGTCGACCTTGCCCAGCGGGATGTCGCTGAGGGTGCGGAAGGCCGATCGGTAGCTCGAGTGCATCTTGCGCACGCGGGTGCCGCGGTGCAGCAGGCCGTACTCGTCGCTGGTGGGTCCGAACATGCAGACCATCACTTCGGCGATGTCGCTGGTGGCGGCGGTGCGGGTGGAATTGATGAGGTTGATGGCGGCGTCGCTGCTGGGCCGGTCGCTGCTGCGCTGGCTGCCCACCATGACGATGGGCACGGGCGAATCCTGCAGCATGAAGCTCAGGGCCGCGGCGGTGTGGTGCATGGTGTCGGTCCCGTGGCCCACGACGATGCCGGTCACCCCGCTCTCGATCTCGCGGGCGATGGCGCGGGCCGTGCCCATCCACTGCTCCGGGCCCATGTTCTCGCTGAACACACCGTAGAGCTTCTCGGTCTCCATGTTGCAGATGTCCGCCAGCTCGGGCACCGAGCCGTAGAGCTCGCCGGGGCTGAAGGCGGGAATCACCGCGCCGGTGCGGTAGTCCAGGCGGCTGGCGATGGTGCCGCCGGTGCCCAGCAGCTTGACCCGCGGCTTGCCGGGGTCGAAGGGGAAGGCCTTCTCGGGAATCTGGTAGTTGGCGACCTTGCGCCCGCCGACGGTGATGCTGGTGACCGTATCCCAGCGAACGCCGATGTTGTAGCCCGTATCCAGCTTCAACACGATGTGCAGGGCGTCGGCCGTCTCGCTGCGGGGCAGGATCAGGCCGGAAAAATCGCCGCGGGTGGTGTGCAAGATGACCTGGCTCCACACCGGAGCGCTTTCCCTTTGCAGCAAATCCAGGGTAGGAGCCCGATAGCCTTTGAAGTCCTCGGCGGAGTTGGTCACGGCTGATTCTCCTGGTTATGGTCGGCGATCCAGCGACGCACGGTGCGGCCGGCTACCCGACCGCGCAGGGCGGGCATGACATGGCCCATCATGGCAAGCTCCCGGCGGCGGGGCTCAACGGGAAGGTCCGGCGGCAGATCGGCAACGGCCGCGGCGAAGGCCTGACGGGCGCGCGCCTCGGACCAGGGCGCCAAAGGCGTGTCCTCGGCGTTCCAGACGGCCTCGGGCAGCAGTTCTCCGGCGGCCAGGCGCTGGACCGTGTCCTGCCACCAGGGGCCGGCCACGGCCAGTCCCACCGGTCGGGGGCAGGAGCGGTCCAGCAACATGGAGGCAAGCTGGTGGGGCGTCAGGTCCGCAGCTTCTCCGGTCTGCAACACGGGCAGCAGGTGGGTGAACAGATCCCAGGCCCGGTGGCGGCCCAGGCGGGCGGCCAGATCCGGTCCCACGCCCGCTTCGCGGGCCCGGGCTTCGCGCTGCCAGGGGGGCAGGGGCAGGCTGTCCCGAATATTTTCGACCCGTTCGTCGCTCAGGCCGATGGGGGGCAGGTCGGTGTCGGGATACATGCGGTCGGCTCCCGGCAGGATGCGTTCGAAGCCGGTGGTGCCGTCGTCCAACGCTTGCCGGGTTTCCTGCGGCACGCCTTCGAATGCTTCCCGGGCGCGGATGAGAATTTCCCGGGCGGCCGTTTCGGTATCCTGAGGCGAGCCCCAGACCAGAATGATGGGCACCTCCAGGCCGACCTTGCAGACCTTGGCCACCCGGTTCCACTCGCCGCTGCTGAGGGTGGGGACATCCTGGTCGGACAGGGCCAGATTGGGCAGTTCGTCCAGGCAGGCGATCACCCGGATCCGGTCGCTGAATTCCTTGAGAAAACTGGTCCGCGGCTGGACCTGGGTCTGCAACAGTCCCTGGAAGCCGGGCAGGGGCACGGCCAGGACGGTCGCCCCCTTGGCGATGCTGCCGGCGATGAAGCGGCAGGCGGTTCCCCGCACCACGGGCGTGACGTCGAATCCGGCGTTGGGCAGGTCGTCGGGGTCGAATTGGCGATGCTTCAGCTCCCGGGAGATGGCCACCAGGGTTGTCTGCCGCAAGGCCTCGTTATGGGTCAGGCGCGGGATGTCCCGCAGGCTGGGGACACCCTTGATCTCGATTCGTGTGCCGCCGGTCACCGAAACGTTCACGTCCTGGCGGGCGGCGCCGCTGCCGGTGCGCACCAGACCGGTGACGCGGCACAGGTGGCGCAGGATCTGACCGACAGCCATGGCCTCCAGCGGTGTTTTCATGTCCGGGTCGGTGACCGTCTCGATCAACGGCATGCCCAGGCGGTCGGTACGGTAGACCCGAACATGGCCCTTGTCGCTGACTTCGCGGCAGGAATCCTCCTCCAGGCTCAATTGCCGGATGTGGACGGTCCGCTGGCCGAAGGGGATATCCCCGTCGGTGCCGATGATGGCCGTGCGCTGGAAACCGGTGGGAATGCTGCCGTCGAGGTACTGTTTGCGGGTGATGTGCACCTCGCTGACCACGTTGCAGCCCAGGAGCATGGCGATGGCGAGGCTGCGGTCCAGGGCCAGGTCGTCGAGCTCGAACGGCGGGGCATCGTCCATCTCGTAGGTGCAGACGGTTTCCTTGTTCAGATGGTAGATGATGTTCTTGCGGGTCTTGAATTCCATCAGGGCGGTGCCGTCGTACTCGCCCATTTCCGACAGGGTGGGCCGCATATGGCGCAACACTTCGGCGTGGTGTTCCCCCTGGTTATAGACCCCGGCCGGACATCGACAGAACAGCTTGCGCCTGGTCAGCAGCTGTTGATGAATCTCCAGACCGCACCTGAAGCCGAGCTGGGCGTAAGCGGACGTGTCCAATTCCCCCCAGAGAGGCAGGGGTCTGCTGAGCCAGGGTTCATGGAAAGGGGCATGATCATGATCCATGGGTGAACGTCCACAGTTTCGGGGCAGGGGGCAAGAACATGAACGGGGCAAAGATATGGATAGGGCCGCCAAACCTCCAGCAATTGTTAGGCAGCAGGGTGAACAACTGGCCACTTGACGAAATTTGCCCAGCCATTTAGGTTGCCTTGTCAAATGGATAACAAAAAACTCATCATTTGATGGCAAAACGTTTACAGTTTAACAAGGTGGTGTGCGGTGCCCAAGAATCGCCAGGGTAGTGATGTCCCTGAGGCAACCATTCATCGTTTGCCGCGGTATCTGGAAAAGCTGAAACTCCTGCAGGCCATTGGCGTGGAAGATGTTTCCAGCCGTCAGCTGGCCGAATCACTGGACATCAAAGCCAGTCAACTGCGCCATGATTTTCATTATTTCGGCGGTTTCAGTCGTCCGGGGTGCCCGTACCAGGTGCAAAAACTGGTGCCTGCCCTGGAGAAGATCATCGGCATTGCCAACCCCGTGCCGACCATCATCGTGGGGGCCGGGCATATCGGCAAGGCTTTGGCCAATTACCAGAATCTGGATGTTCAGGGATTTCCTCTCCACGGAATTTTTGACGTGAATCCCCAGCTGATCGGCCAGGAGATTCGCGGCCAGGCCATCCGGGGAATGGATGAATTGGAGACGGTTGTCCAGCGGGAAAAGGTCCTGATCGGCATCATCACCGTTCCTTCCGCCCAGGCCCAGGGCGTCGCCGACCAGATGGTCAAGGCGGGCATCGTGGGCATTTTCAACTTCGCGCCCACCGACTTGAAAGTGCCCCCGGGTGTGGTCGTCAGGAACGAACGCATAGCGGTGGGGATCATGGCCTTGAGCTTCAAGGTCAAGCGCATCCTGGAATCCCGGGCAGGTGGACTACCAGCGGATCAGGTTGGCGCCCCAGGTGAAACCGCTGCCGAAGGCGACGGTGATCACGAGGTTTCCTGACTGCAACCGGCCGGTCTCGACCGCCTCGCCCAGGGCGATGGGGATGGTCGCCGCGGTGGTGTTTCCATAGCGCGCGATATTGCTGAAGACTTTTGCGGTGGGTAGGCCCATGCGCTTGCCCACCGCTTCGGTGATGCGCTGGTTGGCCTGGTGGGGCACCAGCAGATCCACGTTGGCGATGGTCTCGCCACCCTTGGCCAAAACCTCTTCGATGGCCTCGCAGAACCTGCGTACGGCGTGTTTGAAGACCAGCTTGCCGTCCATGGTCGGGAAGTGCCGGCCCTGGTCGATCAGGTCCTGGTTGATCCGCTGGGGCACCATGGCGGATGGCGCTTCAAGCCACAGATCCTTGGCAAAACGTCCCTGGCTGTGCAGCACCGAGGCCAGGATGCCGCGGTCACCCTCAGTGGCCTGGACCACAACGGCTCCGGCGCCGTCCCCGAACAACACGGCCATCTCTCGTCCCCGGGTGGTCAAATCCAGAGCCGTGGACTGGATCTCGCCACCGATCACCAACGCCGTGCGGATCGTGCCTGACTGGATGAAGCCATCGGCGGCGGCCAGACCGTAGACGAAGCCGCTGCATTGATTTCGTATGTCCATGGCGCCGGCGGTTTTCAGGCCCAGTAAATCTTCGATGAACACCCCGTTGCCGGGAAAGAAATAATCGGGATTCAAGGTGGCGTAGATAACCAGGTCAACGTCCTCGGGAGCCACGCCGCCCTGGGCAAGTGCCCGCGAGGCCGCTTTGGCGCCCATTTCGGAGCCGGTTTCGACGGTGTGGCCGTCGGGCCCCCTTTCCACCCAGCGCCGCTGTTGAATCCCGCTGCGCTGAAAGATCCACTCATCGGAGGTGTCCATCCAGCGGGTCATGTCCTGATTGGTGACGATGCGTTCCGGGACATAGAATCCCGTTCCCGCGATGGCGGCTCTGGTCATGAAATTTCTCCCGGCCTCAACGATGCACGGCAATGGCGCCCCGAAGTTGATCACGATGAGTGTGAATGAATTGTTCTGCGGTGGTGCGGTCCTTGAAAAATCCGACACGGACCCGGTAGACCATGTCGCCGCCGGCGGTGCTGCTGACCTTGACCCGGGCGTCCCAGCCCAGTTTCTGCAGGCGGTCGGCTTCCTGGTCGGCGTTCTGGGCCTTGCCGAAGGATCCGGTCTGAACAAGATAGGATCCCGCAGCCTCGGGTTGGATTTCAGGGACGGCCTTTTGCTCGGCGGGGGCGGTGTAGGTTTTCTTGGGCGCCGCAGTCGGCGCGGGGGCCGGTTCCTTCTGGGCCGGGCTGCCGGGTTCAGGATTCTCCGGGGTCAAAACCGGGCTGATCTGCTGGATTTCCACGTCACCTGAACGCGGTTGGGCTGAAACCTGGGTAGACTCCGGGAGCGAGCCGCCCAGGTCCTGATTGGTGACCATGGTGTCAAGATCGTCGGCGGGAACGGTGATCACCGAGCGGTTTTCGCCAATGCCGGAGGTTTTGCCGCCGCCGGGTGAGCGAAAAAGCAACACGGCGCCGACAATGCCGATCAGGAGCGCCAGCCAGATGATGCGCGGCGTACCTCGCTGGTGATTGCGTCCCGGATCGGGGCGGCGCCCGGTTCGCAGGTGTGTTTCATCCTTGTTCGCCATACCGACCTTCTGCGTTGGAGGATTGGGGCGGGAACATGATGCTGAACATAATGGTCGCAGTCAGGGAAAGCACGAAGCCCGGAATCATTTCGTAGAGCAATCCCTTGAGAAACGGAATGTTATACCACGTGACGACGCTCACGGTTCCGGTGATGAGCCCCGCCAGGACTCCCGCCCGACTCGTACCGCGCCAGTGCAGGGAGAGCAATAACGGTGGACCGAAGGCCGCGCCCAGGCCCGCCCAGGCGTAAAGCACCATGTTATAGACGAAATCATCGGCGCGCCAAGCCAATATGAAGGCCACAATGCCGACCAACAGGGTAGCACCGCGGCCCATGGCCACAAGAAATTTCTGGTCGGCAGCGGGGTTGATCAGCTTGCGGTAGATGTCTTCGCTGATGGCGCTGGCTACGGCCAACAACTGGCTGTCGGCCGTGGACATCATGGCGGCGATGGCTCCCACGATCATCACCACGGCGATTCCCTGCGGGAGAAAAGTGTGGGCCATCATGGGCATGAGCTGCTCCTGGTCGGGGATGATCCGGCCTGGTCCCATGATCCCGGGGCCGAACCAGGCCAGACCCGTCAAGCCGATGAGGATGGCCCCGAAGAAAGCGATCAGGGACCAGCCGATGGCGATAATGCGGCCCTTGCGGATTTCATCCGGCGAGGAAATCGCCATGAAGCGGAGCACCAGATGCGGTTGCCCCATGTAGCCCAGGCCGATGGCCAGGCTGCCCGCCACGCCACTGATGACCGCCCACAAACCATCGCCGGGCGTCAGGTCCAGGTACTGCCCGCCGAGGGGCGCCAGGCTCTTCGCCATGCCCGCAGGACCGCCCAGTTCCCACAGCACGACCAGCGGCAGGACGGCGAGAGTGACCAGCATGATGATGCCCTGGATCAGGTCGGTCCAGCAGACGGCAAGCAGCCCTCCGGCCGCGGTGTAGAAAAGGACCAGCACGGCGCCGATGGCCATGCCGGCCAGCGGAGGAATGTCCAGGAAATAGTTCAGCACCTTGCCGGCGGCCAGGAACTGGGCCGCCACATAAACGGTGAAGAAAAACAGGATGATCGCCGTGGCGGTCAGCCGCACGGTGTGGCTGGTGTCGGTGTGGCGGGTTTCGAAATAGTCCGCCAGGGTCATGGCCTGCATGGCGGCGGTGTCCTCGCGCAGCCTGCGGGCCACGACGAACCAGCTGAAGGCGATCCCCGTGCAGCATCCCACGCCCACCCACACGGTTCCCACGCCGGTGGCGAAAGCCAATCCCGGCAGGCCGATGAGCAGCCAGGCGGATTCTCCGCTGGCGCGCTCGCTGAAAGCGGCGACCCAGGGTCCCAGGCTGCGGCCGGCCAGGAGATAGTCATCCAGGGTCCGGTTGGAACGGGCCGAGACGATGCCGATGCCGAGGATCAGTACGCTGTACAGGACCATGCCCAGGATCAGGGGATTCAACAGGGCTCCTTCAGCCGATAATCATGCCTGCGGGTGACGATGATAACGATCATAGAATGGCTGGCCGGAACAATCAATAATTCAAGACGGGAGCGCCGTTGAGGCAGGTTCGCGCGCCCTTGAACGATGAGGCCGGAGATTGGCTCGCCACCACCTTTACCTGGGGGTCGGCATGCTCTCCTTGTCTCAGCGGGCTTGCGCTGATATGATATCCCTTGATTGATCCGGATTGTTCACGAAGGCGAATGTCCCGGGCGGTTCGCTGTGCCGGGGTGCGCCTTCCTGAATTATCCGGGCAGGGACCCCGGTTGAGCTGGCCCAACAGTAAAGGAGAGGCAGCATGTACGGGATTGTTGGCTACGGCGCCTATGTGCCGCGATTCAGAATCAAGGTGGAGCAGATAGCAGCCCAGTGGGGCGCCGATGCGGACGCCTTCAAGAAGGGACTCCTGTTAAAGGAAAAAACGGTTCCGGGCCCGGACGAGGACACCATCACCATCAGCGTGGCCGCGGCCCGCGATGCGGTGACCCGCGCCGGAATCGATCCCCGGTTGATCGGGGCTTGCTACATCGGTTCCGAAAGTCATCCCTACGCGGTCAAGCCGTCGGGAACCGTGGTGATCGACGCGCTGGGCATGGGCCCGGAATGCCATGTGGCCGATTTCGAGTTTGCCTGCAAGGCCGGCACCGAGGCCATGTTCGTGGCCTTATCCCACGTGAAGTCGGGTGCGATGCCCTACGCGCTGGGCATCGGAGCCGACACCAGCCAGGGGGCTCCCGGCGGGGCGCTCGAATACACGGCGTCGGCCGGCGGCTCGGCTTTCATCATGGGCAGCGAGGGTGTTGTCGCCGAGATCCTGCACACATATTCGTTCACCTCCGACACGCCCGATTTCTGGCGCCGCGAAGGGGAGTTCTATCCCCGTCACGCCGGGCGCTTCACGGGCGAGCCGGCGTATTTCCATCATGTGCTCAACTCGGCGCGCGGCATCCTGGAGCTCAGCGGCATGAAACCCGCAGACTTCAAGTACGCCGTGTTCCACATGCCCAACGGCAAGTTCCCCCTGCGCGCCGGCAAGACCCTGGGTTTCACGCCCGAGCAAATGGAGCAGGGCTGGGTCGTCAACCTCATGGGCAACACCTACAGCGGCTCGTCGCCCACGGGCCTGGCCGCCTGCCTGGACGAGGCCCAACCGGGAGACAACATCCTGGTCACCTCCTTCGGCAGCGGCGCCGGCTCTGATTCCTTCATCATTCGTGCCACCGATCGTCTGCCCCAGGTCCAGGGGCTGGCACCCAAGGTGCGCGACCAGTTGGCCGACCGCCGGATCCAGTTGGATTACGGCAAGTACGTCGCATACCGCGGAAAAATCCGCATGAACGAGGTTTAGAAAGGGGGAAGACATGAGAGAAGTCGCTGTTATCAGCACCGGCCTGACGAAGTTCGGGGAACTCTGGGATACCCCCCTGCGTGACCTGTTCGCCATGGCTGCGGCCGACTGCATCGAGGATGCAGGCATCGGCCGCGATCAGATCCAGTCCGCATACATCGGGTGCATGACCAGTGGAATGTTTGTGGCCCAGGAACATCTGGCCTCGATCCTCACGGATTATGCGGGGCTGAAGGGAATTGCCGCCACGAGGGTCGAATCGGCCTGTGCGTCGGGCGGAGCCGCCTTTCGGGCGGCCTATCTGGAAGTGGCCAGCGGCGCCAGCGATTTCGTGTTGGCCGCCGGTGTTGAGAAGATGAACGACGGCGCCGACGCCACCGCGTGTCTGGCCGCCGCTGCGGATCAGGAATACGAGGTTTTCCACGGGGTCACCTTCCCCGGTCTGTACGCCATGATCGCCCAGGCCCACATGGCCAAATACGGGACAACCCCTGAGCAGATGGCGGCCGTGGCGGTGAAGAACCACTACAACGGAGCCCGCAATCCGAAGGCCCAGTTCCAGATGGAGATCACCGAGCAGACGGTGCTGGGTGCGGTGCGCGTGGCCGAGCCCCTGGGGCTGTTCGATTGCTCGCCGGTTACCGACGGCGGGGCGTGCGTGCTGTTGGCTCCGGTGGAGATCGCCAGGAAGCTGGGCAAACCCATCGTCAAGATCATCGGTTCGGGCCATGCCACCGACACCATCACCCTGCACGATCGCGACGACTTCGCCTCGATTCCGGTTGTGCATTTGGCGGCGCAGAAGGCGTTCAAGCAGGCGGGCCTGGGCATCAAGGATATGGATTTCGCCGAGGTGCACGACTGCTTCACCATTTCGGAGATCGTCTGCACCGAGGAGCTGGGTGTGTTCGAACGCGGCCAGGGCGGTCCTGCCTCCGCCGCGGGGGAGACGGCCCTGGACGGTTCGTTCCCCATCAACACTTCCGGCGGGCTCAAGAGCAAGGGCCATCCGGTGGGTGCCACCGGCGTGGCGCAGATCTGCGAGATCCACGATCAGCTGACCGGCAAGTCCGGCCAGCGCCAGCTGAAGAATCCCCGCCGCGGCCTGGCCCAGAACATGGGCGGCTCGGGCGGCAGCTGCACCGTACATATCCTGGAGGTGGAGTCATGATCACACCACGCTATCATCGGGAGATTCCCCAGCGCTACCGGCTTGAGGCCGGCAAGTGCACGGCGTGTGGCGAGATCCATTTCCCACCACGCGCGGTGTGCCGCAAGTGCGGAGCCCGCGAATTCGAGACCGTCACCTTGCCGCGTCGCGGCAAAGTGCTGACCCACACCACCGTCTGGATTCCGCCGGCGGAATTCGAGGCGCAAAAGCCTTACGTCAACGCTGTTGTCGAACTGGAAAACGGTGTGAAGCTCACCTGCATGGTGGCCGAGGCTCCGCCGGACGAGGTGAAGATCGGCACCGAAGTCGAAATCATTTTTCGTCGCCTGCAGAATGGGCCGGCCTGGGAAGTCATCCAGTACGGCTACAAAGCCCGCGTTTTGAAGGCCTAGCGGGTATGGGTAAGGGCAGATACAAAGGTCGCCGGGCGGCGGCCTTTGTCTTTGATCTGGATGGTACGCTGGTCGATTCGGGCCTGGACATCGCCCGGTCGGGCAATTTCGTGCGTGCTCATTTCGGATTGCCGGAGTTGCCGGTACCCACGGTTCAGGGATACGTCGGAGATGGGGTCGAGACCCTGCTCCGGCGCGCCCTGAGCCACGATTCGCAGACGGGTAGGATCGGAGAGGCCGGACTGCCCGTGGATGCCGACCGTTTGCAGGAAGGTCTGGCGGTCTTCCGCGACCACTACGGCAAGCATCTTCTGGACAACACCCGTCTTTATCCCGGGGTGCTGGAGGTGCTGATGCGCTTTCGCGCCTTTCCCCTGCTTCTGGCCACCAACAAGCCGCGCGCCTTCACCGATCAGGTGCTGGAGGGATTGGGCATCAAGGGCGCCTTTGCGCGGATTGTCGCCGGGGACGAGACTGCGGCCCGGAAACCCGACCCCGAGCATTTGCGGCTGGTTCTGGCGGGGGTGGAGGTTCAGCCGGCGGCGGTGGTGGTTGTCGGAGACAGCCCCAACGATATCCTGGCCGCCAAGGCCTTGGGCGCCGTCTCCGTCGGGTGCACCTACGGTTTGACGCCGCCGGGAAAAATCCGCGCCGCCGGGCCCGATCTGGTGATCGAGGCCATCGGTGAACTGGCCGATCTATTCCCCTCTCGTTGATCTTCGTCTTCCGAAATCCCGGCTGTGGGCCCCCAGAAATTGTGTCCGCCGTGCTGGAATATGGCGCCGCGGACGGCCCGCGCGGTTTATAACCGCCTGCCGGCCTGGGCCGAAGACCACTTCCGCCGGCAGGGAGCGGCCACGGCGGCCGGCATCGTGCCGGGCTAGAAGGACCAGCCCAGGGTCAGGGCCGAGTACCCCGGGGCTCCATCGGTGAACAGGCCCTCGGCGGCAAGTCCCGGGTTCAGGGGCGCGGTGTCGTTGTAGGTGAAATCGACCGTCGCGGCACCGTGCCTGAGACTGAAGCCCAGGCACACGGGGGAACTGGCTTCCTCCAGGAGCATGGCTTCCTGGCGCGGGAGCGGGTATTCCGGGTCCGCGTCGAGCGTGCGATTCGTCTCATCATGAATCCTTACATACTGGATCGCGGCGCGCACCGTCAGCCAATGCAAAAGCGGGGACTCGACGCCGGCCCGGCCCCGGATCTGGTAGAAATCGCGGTTGCTGTTGCTCCAGTCGGCGACCTGGTGGCCTGTGTCGCGCAATCGCCAGTCCTGTTTGCCGCAGCGGTATTCGCCGCTGATGACGAGCAGCTTGCCGTCTTGCCCGGCGATGTTTACGCCCAGACCCCATGATGTCACCCGGGCGTCCAGGTCAGACGTGCCCGCGAGGATGTTCGAGAAATACCCGCCCTGGCGACGGTTGTGGTCGATGACCGGCACCAGGGTCAGACGCGGAGTGATCCGGCCGCGCAGGCGCAGGCGCAGCCCGAAGGACTTCCAGTCGTTGGCAGCCAGATGACCCAGGGCGCCGCCGGTCTCGATCTTGCTGTTGATGATTTCCCCGGCAATCTCGCCTTGCCAGCGCGCGCCCAGGCTGCGCTCCAGGCCCATTCCGTACTGGTGGAAATATTTGGCGTCGATGCGGTCGCCGATGTCGGTGCCGTTGCGGGACTGGCCGAAAGTCGTGAAACGCCCCGCCAATCCCATGCGCCAGGCGCCCAGCCGGCGGCCGTAGAACGCCGAAAAGGCTCCGTCCTCGGGCCCGTTGGACAGGTGGTCCTGAAAGTAGAAGGCGGCCGTACCCCAGCGTTCGGCCCCATCCAGGCGCACGTGCACACCTCCGCCGTGGCCGATCATGCCGTCGTCGCTGAGGGCGGTATCCCTGCCGTTGATGATGTCTCCCATTTCGAAGCTCACCCGGTCGGGATAACGGGACAAACCGGCGTACCAGCGCAGGACGTTGGTGGAGTCCTCGAAGTACGCGGGGTCGCCCCCCAGGGCGAGGCTGCGGGCCGTGCCGGCCCAGGCGGAACAAGTGGTCGTCGCGATGAGAACCAGGGCCATGGTGGTGGTGCGGAGGTTGAGCACGGTAATTCTACTCCCGGGAAAAGTCCTTGAAAAAAGTGGGGATGCCTTCGACAAAAACGCCGCCTTCAGGGCAACACCAGAGGGTGAAATACGGCTGGGCTTCAGGCAGGCCCGTTTCGCGCTGCCAGTATCCGGCGTGGTAACGCCAGACCTCTTCGTGGGCCAGGACGAACAGGTCGTCCGGACGCAACTCGCTCATGGCCATGATGTTAGGTGGCAGGGAGGCACTTGAGGTCGTGTCCAGGATTTCCCCGTCCCGGTAGCGGAATATGACCGACCGGTAACCGCCCAGCAGGGTCGTGCCCCCGAGCCAAAGGTCATTGTTGTCCCGGGAGGCCGTGAGCATCTGGCCGGAAAAATCAGAGAAGAAGGCCACGGGTTCAAAGCTGGTTCCGTCCCAGCGCAGCAACGTGGACGATGCGCCGCCCTCCAGGGTATACATGACCCCGTCCCGGGTGGCGGCCATGCTCTGGAAGGCGTGGTCCGTGGCCGCGACCTTGGACCACGAGTCACCGTTCCAGAAGTACATGCCATCGACATCGGTGGCGAAAATGCTGTCGGGGGTCAAGGCGTGGAAGTGGTGAAACTCGATGCCGTTTCCCGGCAGCAGATGCCATGATCCATCGGGATGGCGGAGAGACAGGTTTTCATCCCCCTGGGCGACAACCCAGCCGTGGCCGAGGTCCTGGATATCCCGGACGATGTCGTTCCAATGGTCAATAAACTCGCGAGTCCAGCCGGTGGCGTCGTAGTGCAGAACCCGGTTGTTGTAATCGGTAGTCCAGAAGTCGTCGCAGCTAAAGCCGCTGAAGGCCTCGATGTGGTGATAACCGATTTCTGCCGCGGATTCGTGCCAGGAAAATGACTCCGGGGCATCCAGGTCTCCGCGAATGAGGGTGCCGCCGTAGCCGCAGGCCAGGATATCGAGGTCACCGTACCCGGCCAGACCCAACAACCAGCGCCCGGGGCTGTATTGTTTGATGACTTCATCGCCCTGGTAGATATACCAGGAGGTGGCATAAATTGGAGAACCCGACCAATCGATGATGCCCTGGATGTCGGAAGAGTATTGGACATGCTCCCCCCAACCCTGCGCGCTCTGGAAGCGATGGACCTCCATCAGGCTATTGTCCTCGGATCCGGTGACGACGAAGGCTCCGTCACCCAGGCGGACCACCGTGTCCTCGAAATCATATTCCAGCATCGCGGCGCCGTTTTGCACCCGCCAGATTTCGGAGAGGTCACCGATGCGGACCAGACCATCAGGGCCTATCCAGATAGAGCCGGCTGTCGTGGTGGGTCCCTCCAGGGTTTGCCATGGCCCGTTTTCGAGATACTGTACGCCCACCGTGCCGACCACATACAGCCGATGGTCCGGGGCGCACAGCAGATCGAGGATAACCTGGTCCGCAAATGTGCGGACGATTTCCCAGGTGATGCCGTCGTAATGCAACAGCATGTCCTGGCCCACGGCGTAGATATCACGGGAATTCCAGCCGTCGATGGCCGTCAGATCGGTATGGACGGGGCTTTCCACCAGGATCTCGGAATTGCCGTCCCAGTGGACGATGACCCCATAATCACCCACGGACCAGATATCGTCGGCACGGTCACCCCAGACCGCGGCGAGATCGTAGCCGACCGGCACGGGGTGGAACACTCGCCAGCCCTGGGACGGCCCGACGGGCAGCGGCTGCAGGGCGTCCGGGGCGCAGCCGGCGGTCAGCAACAGGAGCAGGAGAACGAGGTTCCCAGACAGGGTTCCGATATTTGGTGACTGGTGTCCGGGCATAGATTGATCCATGGCCATGTGCTGAATGAATAGGGTGTTGCTTGCGTGTCATGATGGAGGCGAGCCGGCGGGCCGTCAATGGGAAAGCCCCGGGGCGGACCCATGGTTGGTGGCCTGCGCCGTGTGTGTTAACTTTGGTGCAGATGTATCAGCCAACCCCTGGAGATCTTTGCCATGCCTGATCGTGACTTGCCCCTGCACCCCTGGCCCCTGGAAATGCTCCTGGCCCGTATCGACCACGAGTGGCGGACCCGGAAGCAAATTTTCAGCCTGGCCGGGCGGCGCTATTTCAAATCTGATCCTGCCGTGGATCTCGGCTGGGAACTGGACGGCGTGCGCGCGGCCACTCCGGTGGGACCCGCCGCCGGACCGCATACCCAGCTGGCCCAGAATCTCGTGCTGGGATGGCTGGCCGGGGCGCGCAGCTTCGAACTGAAAACCGTCCAGATCCTGGACGAACTGGAAATCCCCCGGCCCTGCATCGATATGGAGAACGTGGGCTACAACGTGGAGTGGAGTCAGGAACTGCCCCTGCCGATTTCGCTGCGGGAGTACGTCAAGGCCTGGGTGCTGCTGGCGGTGCTGGGTCAGTGGGATCCGCTGCGCGAGGTGCTGGGGGGGATCGGCGACCACTTCTTCGAGCTTTCGGTGGGCTACGATCTGCCCGGGGTTCAGTCGCCGGAGGTGACCGAATTCATCGACGGATTACGCGACGCGCAGGGCATGATCGACGAGCTGAGGGCCGGGATTACGGGTTCGTTCGCCCACTTGCGCGATATCCCGATTCCGGCGAGGATCGTCAACACTGCCACCATCAGCACCTTCCATGGCTGCCCCCCCGACCAGATCGAAGGCATCGTTGAACATCTGATGACGGCCCATGGCCTGGATGTGACGGTCAAGCTGAATCCCACCCTGCTGGGGCTGAAGACCGTGCAGGGAATCCTGCACAACCAGCTTGGCTACAAGGACATCAGGCTTTCTCCCGCGGCTTTCACCCAGGATCTGAAATTTGATCAGGCCGTGGCCATGATCGGCCGCTTGCGGGAATTCGCCGCCGGATGCGGACGTCGCCTCGGTATCAAGCTGACCAACACCCTGGTGGTGCGCAACAGCCGCGGGGTCATGCCCGGCGAGGTGATGTTTCTGAGCGGCCGGCCCCTGCATGTGCTGGCGATCACCCTGCTGGACCGGCTGGCCGAAGCCCTGCCCGGCGTGCTGCGGTTGGGGACTGATGATGAAGCTCCGGTGACGGTGGCCTTCAGTGCCGGGATCGACAAGGACAACCTCCTGCGTACGGTGGCCCTGGGCCTGGAGCCGGTGACCATCTGCAGCGATCTGCTGCGGCCCGGCGGCTATGGCCGCATGGCCCAGGGATTGCGCCGTCTGGTCCGCGAAATGAAGGACCATGAGCTGAACGATCTGGCGGCCTTGCGCAGCCGGGCGCACAAGAAGGCCGTGACCGCCGGGCATCGTGATGCGGTGGCCGCCTATGCCGCTGAACTTGCCTCGCCTCGGGGATCGAGGCGGTACGGTGCCGATTGTGACCTCAAACCGCCGCGGCGGGTGAACCACACCCTGGAGATGTTCAACTGTGTGGCTTGCACCAACTGTGTGACGGTCTGTCCCAACAACGCGTTTTTCAGTGTGCCGACCCCCGCCGGCGAAGGCCTGGAGGCCCGCGAGCAGTATCTGGTTCTGGCCGAACTGTGCAACGACTGCGGCAACTGCACCACCTTCTGCCCCGAAGTGGGCTCGCCCCAGCTCATCAAACCGCGGCTGTACACCATGGCCGCGGTGTGGGAGCAAAGGGGCCGGGAGGGCTTTCTGGTGGAGGCTGCGGCCTCGGGCATCGCGGTGCAGGGCGAGGCCCGGGCAGCCGAGCGGTTGGTCAGGCTGATCGACCCGGAGAATTTTCCCGCAGTGCTTGGGAAGTAGTGCGCGGCGCTGGATTTTCTGCGCGGGTGGAAGTTTGCCGGTGTCCTTGTCGTCCCTCATGGTGGTAATTTGGCAGACACAATCGGGAGGTAGGAAGCACCATGCCTCAGCCAAAGGGCTTGGCCGGCGGCAAACCCGCTGACCCCGGCCAGTTTCTGCTCCAGCGCAGACTGCGCCTGGTGGGGGAGTTCATTCCTGCTCCCGGCGGCCACCTGGTGGATTTCGGCTGCGGCAACGGGGCGCAGACGTCGTTGCTGGTGCCCTTGTTCGACCGGGTAACGGGTGTCGATGTCAATCAGGTCTATCTGGAGGAATTCACACGTCGGATAGCGGCCGCAGGTTGGCAGGACCGGGTGCAGGCGGTGTCTTTGACCGGCGATCGCATACCCTTGCCGGACGGCACGGCGGATATGGTCGCCTCCTTCACCGTGCTTGAACATGTGCCCGATGAAATGGCGGCCCTGGCCGAGATGCGCCGGGTGCTGAAAGCAGGGGGGCGCCTGCTCATCAGTGTGCCCAATCGCTGGTGGGTATTTGAAACACACGGGGCCGATTTGCCGTTGTTGCCCTGGAACCGCGTGCCCCTGGTTAGCTGGTGGCCCAAGCGGCTGCACGACCGCTGGGCGCGCGCCCGCATCTACCGCCGAAGAGAGATTGTCCGCATGGTGGAAGCCGCGGGGTTTACCGTGACGGATTCCTTGCGCATGACCGCGCCCATGGACATGATTCCCTGGGCGCCGTTGCGCCGTCTGGTGCGGAGCGCCCTGTTCGGCCGCGATCGCGCCGCCCTACCCTTCCTGGCCACCGAGATCGTGGTCAGTGCAGAGAGGTGATCCCATGTTCAAGCTCGCAAAGGTGTTGCTGGTGATGAGTATTATGGCGGGGATGATTGCAGGATGTTCCCGGGGTCCCAAACCGCCGGTGGCCGCAAAAAAGGCCCATGAGCTGGTGACCAACGGGGATACGCGCAGCGACAATTACTACTGGCTGAACCAGCGGGATGATCCCGAGGTGCTGGCGTACCTGAACGCGGAAAACGCCTACCTCGACCAGATGATGACCCATACCCAGGCCCTGCAGGACACGCTCTTGGCCGAGATGAAGGGGCGCATCAAGCAGGACGATTCTTCGGCGCCGTATTTTCTCAAGGGCTACTACTACTACACCCGGTATGAAAAGGGCGGCGAGTATCCTCTGTACTGTCGCCGGCAGGGCAGCATGACCGCGCCCGAACAGGTCATGCTCGACGGGAACGCCATGGGCAAGGATCAGGGCTATTTTGCCCTGCGCGGGGTCGAGGTCAGTCCCGACACCAAGCTGGTTGTCTACGGCATCGATACCGTGGGCCGCCGCTTTTACGACCTGCATGTGCGGGATCTGGCCACCGGCCGTGACCTGGCCGAGGTCATTCCGCAGGTGACGGGCAACGTGACCTGGGCCATGGATAACCAGACGCTTTTCTATTCCCGCCAGGATCCGGAGACCCTGCGTTCATTCCAGATATTGCGCCATCAGCTGGGCTCCGATCCGGCGCACGATGCCCTGGTGTACCAGGAAGACGATGAAACCTTTTCCTGCTATGTGGATCGCACGAAAACCGATCGCTACCTGGTCATCAGCTGCGATCAGACCCTCAGCAGCGAGTCGCGTATCCTGGAGGCCGACAATCCCACGGGCACGTTCCGTGTTTTTCAGCCGCGGATCCGGGATCTGGAGTATCACATCGCCGATCAGGGGGACCGCTTCCTGATTCGTACGAACCTGGATGCGACCAACTTCCGGCTCATGGAGTGTCCGCTTGAACGCACGGATTTCGTGGCCTGGCACGAGGTTATCCCCCACCGCGCGGACGTGCTGCTCGAGGGGTTCGAGGTCTTTGCCGACTGGATTGCCCTCGAAGAACGCTTTGATGGTTTGACCCACCTCAGGGTCAAATCCAACGACGGCGCCAAGGATGAGCTTATCAAGTTCGACGATCCCACCTGGGCCGCGTGGATCGGCCACAATCCCCGGATGAAGACCGACACCCTGCGTTTCGCCTACTCCTCGTTGACGACCCCGCAGACCATCTACGATTACGACATGCGCACGGGCGGGCGGACCTTGGTCAAACAGCAGGAAGTGCTGGGGGGATTCGAGGCCGCCAACTACCAGTCGGAGTATGTGCGGGTGCCTGCGCGTGACGGCACCCTGGTGCCCGTTTCCCTGGTCTACCGCAAGGGCTTCAAGCCCGACGGCAGCCACCCCCTGCTGCTGTACGGCTACGGTTCGTACGGCATCAGCATGGACGCGCATTTCAACTCGTCGGTGCTGAGCCTGCTCGATCGCGGCTTTGTTTACGCCATCGCCCATGTGCGCGGCGGGCAGGAGATGGGCCGCCAGTGGTATGAAAACGGCAAGCTGCTGAAGAAGAAGAACACCTTTACCGACTTCATCGATTGCGGACGGTATCTGGTGGACAAGAAGTACACGGCCCGCGACCGCATGTTTGCCATGGGCGGCTCGGCCGGCGGGCTGCTGATGGGCGCGGTGGTGAACATGGCTCCCGACCTGTGGCGGGGGGTCGTGGCTCAGGTGCCGTTCGTGGATGTGGTGACGACCATGCTGGACGAGTCGATTCCCCTGACCACGGGCGAGTACGACGAGTGGGGCAACCCCCACGAGAAGGTTTACTACGACTACATGCTCAGCTATTCGCCGTACGACAACGTCAAGGCCCAGAAGTATCCCGCCATGCTGGTGACCACCGGTCTTTACGACAGCCAGGTGCAGTACTTCGAACCGGCCAAATGGGTGGCCAAGCTGCGCGCGCTGAAGAAGGACCACAACCTGCTGCTGCTTAAGATCAACATGGAGGCCGGCCATGGGGGCGCCTCGGGCCGCTTCCGCCGCCTGCAGGAAACCGCGCTGAGCTATGCGTTCATGCTGGATCAGCTCTAGACCGATGGGGATGGATACATGGTTTTGATCTGGTGCATGCGGGGGCTGGTCGTCCTCCTGCTCGGGTCCATGTTTCTGTCCGGGCCGTCTTTCTGGGGCGTCAATCATCTGGCTTATCTTTCCTGGCCCGGGCGCCTGCTGGTGCTCGGGCTGGGCTTTTTGGCGCTGGTTCCGTTGGACAGGGAAAAATGGTCGGCGCGTTTCTTTGGCTGGAATCAGGGCCTGGTATTCGCCTCGAAAAAGGGCCTGTTGGTCTTCATGCTGATGGTCGCAGGCGCTTTTTTCGTGTGCCGCCAACGGACGCATTTTCTGGGTGACGGCTACCTGCTGCTGGATCTGCTGCGCAATGGAGGCACCCACCGGCCGGCCAACGCCTTCAGCTTCGTGTTGAAGACCTGGCTGTACGATATGGGAGCTCCGCGGGGGATTTCCCCGCTGGCCGTTTATCAGTTCGTCTCGATCGGCGCGGGGGTGTTGGGCCTCGGTCTGCTGGTCGGAATGTTGAAAAGGATCGGGTGGGCTCCCTGGCGGAAAGTCCTGTTCCTGTATCTGTTTTTGGGCAGTGGTCCGGTTTTGATGTTCTGCGGGTACGTGGAAAACTATGCCCTGCTGCTGGCTTTTTCGATTTGCTTCGTGGTCGCCGCCATGGCGCATGCCCGCGGTGAGGTGTCGCTCCTGTGGCCTGCGGCGTTCCTGGGCCTGGCCGAATTGTCCCATCTGACGGCCTACCTGTTCGTGCCGGCATTTCTGGTCCTGGTGTGGAGCGGGCGCCGCCGACGGTCATTATCCGAGCTGGTTGCGGCAGCCGTCGCTGTGGTGGCGCCCGTGACGCTCGTTCTTGGCTATGGCCGCATGGTGGGGTTCGCTGCGGTGGGCTCCGGGGATATCCTGCGGCCTTGGGTGGGCGCCGAGGGGATTTTTTCCGTTCAGAATATTGTGGGAGCGGCCAACCTTTTGCTGCTGATTTCTCCGGTGGCGCTGATCGTGATGATTGGCAACCTCGGCAAGGTGCGCCGGAAATTGACGGACCCGGTACAGCGGTTGCTGCTGGCCATGGTTCTGCCATACCTCGGTTTCCTGCTGCTGGTTAACCCCCAGCTGGGCGCGGCCAGGGACTGGGATCTGTTTGCCGTGCTGGGCGTCGGGTTGCTGGCCTGGGCTGTGGATGCGTTCCCTGATTCCAGGCGGACCGCCCTGGTGGCCATCCAGGTTACGGCCTGCTTCGCCATGGCGTGGGTTCTGGTTTCGTGCGGCACGGATGCGCCCTTGAAGCGGTTCGAGGCCGTCGCCGCCGGCTTTCCCGACTATGAACGCGGTTATGCCTATGAGGCTCTCGGCACCTATTACCGGGGTCAGCATCAGCCGATGCAGGTCATGACCGCCTACCAGAAAGCCGTGGCGTCCGCGCCCGGCAGCGCGCGGTTTCATGCCCTGCTCGGCGCCTCCTACATGACCATGTTCAATCAGACCAACGCGCAGGGTCATCCTGATGCCCGCTACATGGACAAGGCTGAGGCGAGTCTCCGCAGGGCGTTGAAACTTTATCCGAATTACCCGTTCGTCCTCAAGGATCTCGCCCTGGTGATGGTGTTCAAGAAGGATTTCCAGACGGCCGAAAAGCTGTTGATGCGACGGGCCGCCTTGAAGAAACCGGATTTCGTATCCCTGCGTGCCTTGGGGTATTGCCGGCTGCAGCTGGGCCGCTACCCGGAGGCCATCGCGACTCTGGAAAAGGCCAAAGCCATGCGTTCGGATGCGGACACGGAGCGATATCTTGCCTTGGCCCGGGAACGCATGAAAAACCAGTCTGGAAATTAAGACGGCTTGCCCCCGTTTCAAAAGATTTCAACTGCTGTTCGTTACCTGGAATCGCAATTTCCCCCCATAATAATGGCCGTCGGTAAGGGATTGAATCATCACTATTAGGCAATCCCATATTTTCCCAGCCGATAAATCAGCACATGACGCGGAATCCCCAGATATTCAGCGGTGCGGGTGCGGTTGCCGTCACACATGACCATGGCGCGGCGGATGATCTCCTTTTCCATTTCCACCAATGAAAATCCGCCGCAAGGCAGAGGGCCCAGTGGCAGACCGCCAGCAGAATCCGGGTCCAAACCGCCGGGGAAGGTGGGCGCGGTCAGGGACCCCGCCTGGGGCGCCAGCCGCCGCAGGTCGGCCAAGGTCAGGTGTTCGCCCGCGCGCATGAGCACCAACCGCTGATTCAGGTTGCGCAGTTCGCGCACGTTGCCCCGCCAGGGCAGGGTTTCCAGCTCGGCCAGCAGATCAGGCTCTGAAACCACGTTTTGGCCGCCGTTCAGCAAGGTGAAATGTTCCCACAGCAAGGGGATGTCCGCGGACCGCTTCCGCAGAGGCGGCAGTTCGAATTCCACGACCTGGATGCGGTAAAGCAAGTCTTCGCGAAAGCGCCCGGCGGCCACTGCGGCCGCCAGGTCCCTGTTGGTGGCGCAAACCAGGCGAAAATCGGCGGCCACCGGGTCGCTGCCGCCCACCGGGTTCACTTTCCGGGTTTCCAGGACCCTCAGCAATTTGGGTTGCAGGGCCAGGGGCAGTTCCGCGATTTCATCCAGGAACAGGGTGCCTCCGGTGGCCGAACGGATGCGCCCCAGGGTGACGGCCCCGGCCCCGGTGAAGGCGCCCTTGGTGTGACCGAACAGCTCGGATTCCACCAATTCGGCGGGGATCGCCCCGCAGTTGACCGCCACGAACGGCCCGGCCCAGCGGTCGGAGAGATCGTGCAACGCACGGGCGGCCAGTTCCTTGCCCGTGCCGCTTTCCCCGGTCAGCAGCACCGACGCCTCGCTGGTGGCGACGCGTCCCAGATCCTCGACCAACTGCTTCATGACCTTTGATTTGTACACCATGCCCGAAATGGGAACGCGCTTGCGCAACATCTCGCGCAGCCGGACGTTGTCCAGCTCCAGGGCGCGGGTATGCAAAGCCTGCTCGACGGTGCGCGTGAGGTCTTCCCGCTGGAAGGGCTTGAGCAGATACGTGTAGGCGCCCAGACGCATGGCCTCAACGGCTTGTTCGACGGTGCCGTGGGCGGTCAGAACGATGACGGGCGGCGCCTCGGGCGCGGGGTTTTCGCGGATGCTTGCCAGCACCTCCATGCCGTCGACACCGGGCATGCGGATGTCGGTGAGCACCAGGTCGAAACCCTCGTCCAGGACGGACAACCCTTCTTCGCCTGAGGCGGCGGTGGTCACGTCGTGGTTCGCCTCGGTCAGGATGAAGCGCACCACCTCGCGCAGGCTGTCGTCATCGTCGATGACCAGGATCCGGGACATGATGCCTCCTCAGTTTCGCAAAAGCGTGAAAACCACGCGACCGCCCGGGCCGGCCAGCGCCTCCAGGCTGCCGCCCATATCCTCGGCCAGGCGCAGGCTGGTGGCCAGACCCAATCCGGTGCCGCCGTGGCGCGTCGAATAGAAGGGAGTGCCGAAGTTCGCCAAGGCTTCGGCGCTGAAGCCGGGCCCCGTGTCGGAGATCATGCAATGGATGCGATTGGTTTCCGGTGTGATGGCCAGCGTCACGGTTCCCGCGGGGCCGGCGGCTTGAACCGCGTTGAGTCCCATATTCAACATGACCTGACGGGCCTGCTCGGGGTTGCCGGTCACCATGAACGGTTCGCCTGCGGGCACCTGGAGTTCGATGGGCGGGGCATCGGGTCGTTGGGCGAGCAAATCGCCGACAGTCCGGACCTCGGAGGCGAGGTCAAACGCCGCGGTCTCGCCCGGTTCGCTGCGGGCGAAAGCCAGGAAACGGGTCAGCACCTGGTTGAGCCGCCGGGTCTCCTGCAACAGGATGTGCAACAGGTGGGCCTTGGGGTGGTCGGCGGGAAAATCGTCCCCCAGCACCTCGGCCGAGCCCTGGATGCTGGCCAGGGGGTTACGGATTTCGTGGGCCAACCCCGCCGACAGCCGGCCTACGGCAGCCAGCCGCGCCGAGCGAAGCAGTTCGGTTTCCATGCGGGTCTTTTCGTCCAGAGCATTTTGGAGATTGGCCGCCGTTTGGTTGATGCGGTCAACCAGGGTGCCGGTCAGCACGCCGACGGCCAGGTAAAGGACCATCTCCAGGTTTTTTTCCACCGCGGTGCCGGGGTCGAATCCGATCCACCCCAGAGCATGGGGCACATAGAGGGCCACCACCAGCAGGGAGGCGAACAGGCCTCCCCGGTAGCCGCCGCGAAAGGCGGCCAGGATGATGGGGAAGTAATACAGCCGGCGATAGATGCCGTGAAGGGCGTGGATGTGGATGGCCGTGTTGTAATGCAGAAACGATACCAGGGCGATCAGGAAAATCACCATACGGTACCGAGCCCAGAAGGCAGCCAGGGGAGTTTTGATTCTCTCAGGGGTCAACGGCGGATCCATTCTGTGGCTGGTTACCCACAAATGACAATTGTATTAAGCCGCACATCGGGCCACGGGTCAACGCCGCCGTTTCAGCTCCAGTTCCCGAACGCCGCAGTAGAGCACCGGTACCGTGAACACCGTCAACAGCACCACCATCATGCCGCCGAACGAGGGGATGGCCATGGGCACCATGATGTCGGCGCCGCGGCCGGTGGAGGTGAGCACCGCCACCAAAGCCAGGATGGTGGTGGCCACCGTAATCAGCGCCGGTCGTATGCGGCGGGAGGCGGCTTCGATGGTAGCAGCGCGGATGGCCGCGGGATCCTTGAGCCTCAGTTGACTGAACCTCTGGTCCAGAAAAGTCGCCATGATCACACCGTCGTCAGAGGCAATGCCGAACAGGGCGATGAACCCGACCCAGACGGCCACACTGAGATTGATGGGGTGAATCTGGAACAACGTCCGCATGGAGGTGCCGAAGAGGGAGAAGTCCAGGAACCAGGGCTGGCCGTACAGCCAGATCAGCAGGAACCCGCCGGACCAGGCCACGAAAATCCCCGAAAATACCATGGCCGTGGTGGCCACCGAACGGAACTGGAAGAAAAGGATTATGAAAATGGCGAACAGGGCCGCCGGCAACACGATCATCAGGCGTTTTTCCGAACGGACCTGGTTCTGGTAGCTGCCTGCGAAGGTGTAGCTGACGCCGGCCGGCAGGTGGAACTCGCCCGAGTCGAGCTTCTGCTGCAGATATTTGCGCGCGTCCTGGACGACATCGACCTCGGCCTGTCCCGGCCGCTTGTCGAACAGCACGTAGCCCACCAGGAACGTGTCCTCGCTCTTGATGACCTGGGGACCCCGCACATAGTTGATGGTCGCCAGCTGGGTCAAAGGGATCTGAATTCCGCCCGGCGCCGGGACCAGCAAGCCCTCGATGCCCTCGATGGAGTCGCGCAGTTCGCGGGCGTAGCGCACACGCACGCCGTAGCGCTCGCGACCCTCGACGGTGGTCGTGACGGTTTTGCCGCCCAGGGCCACCTCGATGACACTCTGAACCTTGCCGATGGTCAGGCCGTAGCGGGCAATGGCGTCGCGGTCGATATCGATTTCCAGGTAGGGTTTGCCCACGATACGATCGGCGATCACGGCCGAAGCCTCGATGGAAGGCACCTCTTTCAGGAAACGTTCGATCTGCAGCCCCACGTTTTCCAGGGTTTCCAGATCGGAGCCCTTGATCTTCACGCCCATGGGGGCGCGCATGCCGCTTTGGAGCATGACCAGGCGTGCGGCGATGGGTTGCAATTCGGGAGCCGAAGTGGTGCCGGGAATGCGGGTGGCCTTGACGATTTCCTGCCAGATGTCGTCCGGTGTGCGGATCTGTGGGCGCCACTGTCGGTAGGCCCGGCCGTGCTTGTCCGGAACCAGGGCGCCCGCCTCGTCGCGCACGAATGTTGCCGTAGACTTGTCGTACTTGAAGCGCAGGCGGTGCCCGCTCTTGTCGGTCTTGTATTCGGGCAGATAGTTGATGATGGTCTCGACCATGGATATGGGCGCGGGGTCCAGGGGCGAGTCCGCACGGCCCAGTTTGCCGACTACCTGGGACACCTCCGGGATCCCGGAGATGGCCATGTCCAGCTTGGCCAGCACATCGGAGGCCTCGCCGATCGAGGCGTGAGGCATGGTGGTGGGCATGTACAGGAAGGAGCCCTCGTCCAGCGGCGGCATGAACTCCTTGCCCAGGCCGCGCAAGATGCCGACGCCCACGATGATCAGGGCCACCGGCAGGCTCAGAAACAGGAGTTTGTGGTTCAGGCACCAGCCGAGCATGCGGGTGTAGAACCGGGCCAGCAGGAAGAAACCGAACAGCAGGCCGCCGAGCAACAGGGCCACGAACAGGAAGTTCAACAGCAGGCCCTTGCCGGGGCCCAGGGGCAGCCAGTGCTTGGACAGGAAGACGGCCACGATGAAAACCGCCATGGCGTTGGCCAGCCGGGGTCCGTACCGGCGAATTCCAGCCGGCAGCAATTCCTCGACCAGGCTGTAGAGTCCCCACAGTATCAGGCCCAGACCCAACACCAGGGAAAGGCCGGTGGCGGCCAGGATACCGGCCAGGATGAGCAGCAGCCCGGAAAGGCGTTTGGCCCGCACCGGCGCCACCTTGCGCGTGAACAGCAGGTGGGCCAGCGGGGGAATGACCATCAGGGCCACGATGGCCGAGGCGATCAGGGCGAAGGTCTTGGTGTAGGCCAGGGGTTTGAACAGCTTGCCCTCGGACGACTGCATGGTGAACACGGGCAGGAAGCTGATGACGGTGGTCGAAACGGCCGTCACCACGGCGCTGCCCACCTCTGACGAGGCCCTGAAGATGACTTCCTTGCGGTCGGCGTCCGGCCCGGCCTCGTCCAGGTGGCGCAGGATGTTCTCGCAGAGGATCACCCCCATATCCACGATGGTGCCGATGGCTATGGCAATCCCGGAAAGGGCGACGATATTCGCGTCCACATGGAAGATCTTCATGCAGACAAACGCCATCAGCACGGCCAGGGGCAGCAGACCCGCGATGAGGATGCTGCTGCGCAGGTGCATGATCATGACGATCACCACGATGATGGTGATGAGAATTTCATTGGTCAGCGCCGTGTTGAGGGTGCCCAGTGTTTCATAGATGAGGCCCGAGCGGTCGTAGAAAGGCACGATGGTCACCTTGCTGGTCCTGCCGTCGGGCAGGGTCTTGCTGGGCAGGCCCGGCGAGATCTCCCGGATCTTGGCCTTGAGGTTCTTGATGGCGGCCAGGGGATTTTCCCCGTAGCGGGCGACCACCACGCCGCCCACGGCTTCGGCCCCGCCCTTGTCCAGGACGCCGCGCCGCAGCGCGGGTCCGGTGCCCACGGTGGCCACATCGCCAATGGTGACCGGCACGCCGTCGCGGGCGGTGATCACGCTTTTGGCGATGTCGTCGGTGCTCTTGAGGAAGCCCAGGCCGCGGATCATGTATTCGGCGCGGTTGATCTCGATGGTCCGGGCGCCCACATCGATGTTGGACTGGCGCACGGCCGTGAACACCTGATCCAGGGTCACGTTGAATGCGCTCATGGCGTCGGGGTCCACGTCGACCTGGTACTCGCGCACGAACCCGCCTACAGATGCCACTTCGGACACACCCTGGGCCGACATCAAGCCGTAGCGGACATACCAGTCCTGAATGCTGCGCAATTCGTCCAGATCCCAGCCTCCGGCCGGGTTGCCGTCCTCGTCGCGGCCTTCCAGGGTGTACCAGAAGACCTGGCCCAGGGCGGTGGCGTCGGGTCCCAGGATCGGCTGCACACCGCCGGGCAGGGTCGCAGGCGGCAGACTGTTGAGCTTTTCGAGGATGCGTGAGCGCGAGTCGTAAAAATCAGCATGCTCGTTGAAGATCACGTAGATGGTGGAGAAACCGAACATGGAATAGCTGCGCACGGTCTTGATGTCGGGCAGTCCCAGCAGCGCCACGGTCAACGGATAGGTGATCTGGTCCTCGACGTCCTGGGGCGAGCGGCCCATCCACTTGGTGAATACAATCTGCTGGTTCTCGCCCAGGTCGGGGATGGCGTCCACCGGCACCGGATCGCGTGGCAGTCCGCCCAGGTTCCAGTCGAAGGGCGCCACCATGACGCCGGCTGCGATGACCACGCATACACCGATGGCCACGATCAATTTGTTTTCCAGGCAGAAGCGCAGGAGACGGTCCACCCACGAGCCGGTATGAGACGGGTTGGTCATGACGGTCACCTCCGGTCCGCGGCCGAAACAAGGGAATCGGTCTGGCTGCCGCAGCGCGGCATGGCTGAGCCGAAGAAGGGATTGGCCGTGGTGCTCTCGAGCTGAATCCAGTCGCCGCCCTTGTTGTGGTCGGCCATGGGACAGTGGAACTTGCGGACAGTGCGGTCTTCCCGGTAGCCGAAGCGTTTCAGGGCGGTCCACAACGAGGGTCCGAGCCGGAGCAGCGCGTCGCGCTGGCCGGCAATGTCCGGGGCTTGTTTCAGGGCGGTGGCGCTTTTTTCCAGCGTGGCCAGATCACTCATCCAGGCCAGGTGGGCCTCGCCTTTCAGCAGGGTCATATCCACGGCCTTGAGGGTGGCGGGGAAAGCCGAAGCGGCCGCATTTGCGGCGGCGAAATTGTCCGCGGCCAAGGCCTGCTGGATCTGCAGGTAGTTGTTCAGGACAGCTTCGAGTTGTTCCCGGAATGCGGGAGGGGCGGGGGACGTATCCGCCTTGGTGTTGTCGGGGGCGGCCCCACCCTCCGGGCTCATCATGCTGGGTTTGGCCTGAATCTGCAGGGCGCTGTCGATTTTGAAGGCTCCGTTGGTGACCACCAGCTCGCCCTCGCTCAAACCCGAGAGCACGATGTACGCGTCCTTGGTCCGCGGGCCGAGGACCACTTCCCGGCCGGTGAAGGTGGGCTTTTCCTGGTCAGCGTCCCGGACATAGACCACTGCCCGCCGGCCGGTGATCAAGGGGGCGGTGGCGGGGATGACCAGGGGTTCGGCTGCGCCCCCGGTGGCGGGCTTGCCCAGGTCGTCCAAGGTCGAAGAGACCCGGACCGTGGCGAACAGACCGGGTTTGAGGGAACCGTCCGGATTGGGGACCTCGACCCTGACCGCGGCCGTGCGGGTGCGGGAATTCAGGATGGGGTCGATGAAGACGATCTTGCCGCTCAAGGATTGTCCGGGCAGGGCGGACACGGTGAAATCAACGGTCTGACCAACTCTCAGCCAGGGCAGATCGGATTCGTAGGCGTCGATGATCAGCCAGAGGCGGGAAAGGTCGGCCACGGTGTACAACGGCGCACCGGTCTTCACATACTGACCTTCGGTGGCGTTCTTGTGGACCACCACGCCAGCCAGGGGGGAGGGGATGCGGATATGATCGGCGGCGGTGCCCCGGGTTTCAATCGCGGCGATCTGGTCAGGACTCAGTCCCCATAGCTTGAGGCGCTTCCGGGAAGATTGAACGGTGGCGGCTGCGGTGCGGCGCAGCAAAGGTTCGGTGCTGGATGCCAGGCTGGTGGCGGCTTCGATGCTGCTTAAAAGTTCCGTCTGGGCGGAATAGAGTTCAGGACTGTAGAGCGAAACCAGCGGTTCGCCGACCGTGACAAGGTCTCCGGTAAAATTCACGAAGAGGGTATCGATGCGTCCGGGGACCCACGCGGTGATGGTGCGTTGCAGGGTCTCGTCGTAGTCCAGGCGTCCGATCAACGCCAGCTCGGCCTGCGCGAAGCGGCGTACGACCGGGGAAGTGCGGATATCAGCCAGGGCTGCGGCGGCTGCGGACAGCTGAAGCGTGCGTGGGCCCAGCTCCTCATGGCTGTGCTGGTCCAGGGGGATCAGGTCCATGAAGCAAATGGGGCACTTGCCCGGATGGGGCAGCTTGATCTGCGGATGCATGGAACAAGTCCAGATGGTGGCCTCCTGGGGAGCAGGCTCAACCCGGGAGTCGGACCCCGCCTTGGGACCTCTTTCTCCCCGCAAAAGGAAACCCAGACCAAGGGCAGCCAGAACAGCAATGACGATGAGGACGCGACGCATGGTGATCTCCTTGCCGGAAGAATCCGGACTCATGGTAGAACGTTCAGAGGGACTGCGATGAGCTGTTCGATGGCGGTCTGTTGGACCAACAGGTCGGTGCGGGCCCGGACCACGGCCAGCTGGAATTCGAGCAGCAGGCGTTGGGCGTCGATCAAGTCCAGGTAGCCGCCCTGGCCTGTCTGGAAGGCGGCCTGGGCTGCATCCAGGGACTGCCGGGCCTTGGGGACCAGGGTCGTGCCGTACAGTTCGGCTTGACGGCGGGCGTCACGATAACGGAACAGCGCCCGGCTCAGGTCGGCTTCCAAGGCGTTGAATTCCTGCCGGTTAGAGTTGTTCGCGGCGGCAACATCGCTGGCCGCTTCCCTGGAGGCCGCACGGTACTTGCCGCGCCACAACGGAAGCTGGATGCCGACGGTTGCCAGCAGGGCGTTCTTGCCGCTGTCGGCGACAGCGGGCATGCGCGCAGCCCCGGTCTGGATCAGGTTGACACCCACGGTAAACGAAGGCCGGCCCTGCTTGCCGGCCAGGTCGCCGCGCAGGGCCGCGGCCGCTTCCTCGTGACGCCAACCCGCAAGGCGGGGGTTGTTGGTCTGCATGGCGGAGGTCAGGGCCGTCTGGGCCAGGGGACCGTTCGGGAAAGGAGGCAGGACACGCAAGCGCAGGGGGGTGTCCGGATCCCGGTCCAGGTCTGCGTTCAAGGCTGCCAGCAGGGGAGTGCGCCGGTCCTGGATTTCCGCCAGTCGATTGGACAGTTTGCCGAGTTCAACCTGGGTTTTGACCAAGGCGGCGTAGCTGCCGTGTCCGGCGGCGTATCGGCTTTGGGCGGATTGTTCCCACTGGGTCAGCAGGATCAGATGACTGTTGGTCACGGCGATGCTGCTGTCCAGGTAGGCCAACTCGAAGGCGTTGGTGCGAATCCGAGCGATCAGTTCGAGAATCTTCTGGTCCAGGCGTGCCTGGAGCACGGCGGCTTTCTCGCGCTGGATGTCCCCCTTGACGCCCAGCGTCCCGAACCAGGGGAACGACTGGGAGAGCTGGTATCCGCGCACCTGGGGGCCCACCCGGGTTTCCACCGGCTCGATATATTCCACGACGGTAAGTCGGGGATCGGGCAGGGCCTTGAACTGGGGCACCAGGTCCCGGGCCGCCAGCACCTGGGCCGCGGCGGCGCGGAGCCCCCGATTGCGGCCGATGCCCAGCATGACCAGTTCATCAATAAGCTGCGGAGCATCCCGGGAGTCGGCGGCCGTGAGTCCGAACCGCTGGAGTACCGGGGACTGCAGGATGAGATCTTGAATGGGGTCGCTGGTGGCAGCCGCAGGGACAGGTCCCTTGGCCGACAGCAACAGCACCGCAATAAGGACGTGACCCGGTTTCCATTTCATGGGGGAATTTTTCCTGGTTCGAGGTCATATCAAGGATTTTCCATGACCATCCTTGCAGGATGGGGGCCATTTATTAACTTGTTGTTATGCAATATGTTAACAATTTACGAAAGATATTTTCCCGGGATAGTGAAGACTATCCTCGATAACACTGAAGAATATCCTTCAACGCCGCTGCGGGCCGCCGCGCTGCGGGCCGCGCCTGGGGGCCTCCGAGGGGGTGTTTAAGGTCCAGGAAAATAAACTTTTCTGTTATATTCAGTCGTCGCGTCGTCCTGGATGCTGTTTTTCCGCCCGGCCCAAAGGATCGTCTTGATGAAACTGGTTTCCTGGAACGTCAACGGAATACGCTCCTGTGTCGAAAAAGGCTTTTACGACTTTGCCGTCTCCAGCGATGCCGATGTGATCTGCCTGCAGGAAGTGCGGGCGCGGCCCGAGCAACTCCAACTGGAAATCCCGGGTTACACCATGCACTGGAATCCCGCCTTGAAACGCGGCTATAGCGGCACGGCTATCCTGACCCGCATCCCGCCGCTCCAGGTTTTTCCCGGGATGGGCATTGCCGCGCACGATACCGAAGGCCGCGTGCAGACGGCGGAGTTCAGCGATTACTTCGTGGTCACGGTCTACACCCCCAATGTCAAGCGCGCCTTGACCCGTCTGCCGTACCGCACAGAGCAATGGGATCCTGATTTCCTGAAATTCCTGCGCAAGCTGGAAAAGAAGAAACCCGTGGTGTTCTGCGGCGACCTGAATGTTTCCCACCGGGAAATCGACCTCGCCAACCCGGGTCCCAACCGGGGCAATGCGGGATTCACGGACGAGGAGCGTGCCGGCTTCGACCTGATCCTCAAGGCTGGTTTTATCGATACCTTCAGGCACTTCGAATCCGGCGGCGGACATTACACCTGGTGGAGCAATCGCCAAGGAGTCCGCGCCAGAAACATCGGCTGGCGCATCGACTACTTCCTTGTTTCCCAGGCGCTGCGGCCGCGATTGGCGGCCGCGGACATTCTGGCGCAGGTCATGGGTTCGGATCATTGCCCCATCACATTGGCGCTTGCCTGAGCAAAATCCCATGGCACGGCGAGGGGTCAGAGTATAGATTTGAACCAGAATTCTGGGAATCAAATCACGTTGTTTTCCGAGGCTGGCCATGCCAGCCGGATCGCCGTTGAGGACGCCGCCATGCATTTCAGCCAGATCGCCAACTCCATTGCCCCCTCGGCAACCTTGAAACTCAACGCCCAGGCTGCGCGCATGCTGGCAGCCGGTGAGCCGGTCATCCATCTGGGCGGGGGAGAGCCCGAATCCTTGGCTCCTGATGAGGCCGTCGCGGCCGGGATGGCCATGCTCAAAACGGGCCGGGTGCGTTACACGCCCGCGGCCGGGACGCCCGCCATGCGGGACGCCATCGTGGACTACACCGCACGCTTTTACGGCAGGAAGGTGGCCAGGGGAAACGTCATGGCTTCGGCCGGGGTGAAGCAGGCCATCATGGTGGCGTTGCTGGCGCTGGTCGATCCGGGGGATGAGGTTTTATTTCCCGTGCCTTACTGGGTGAGCTATCCCGACATGGCGCGGTTGGCCGGAGGCAGACCCGTGATGGTCACACCGCCGGCCGGATCCCTCGAACCAACGGTGGAGCAGATTAGCGGTGCGGTCACCGCGCGCACCAAGGTCATCCTGCTCAACAGTCCCAACAATCCTTCGGGCCATATCTACAGTGATGGTTTCATCCGGGCCATGGTGGCCCTGTGCGAACATCGGGGCATTTTCCTGCTCATGGATGATATTTATCACCGCCTGGTATTCGACGGCAAGCACGCCCTCCATGCCTATGAATGCACCGAACGCGACGTGGATGATACTCCCCTGGTGATACTCAACGGGGTTTCCAAGCAGTACGCCATGACGGGGTTCAGGATCGGATGGGCCGTCGGTCCGCGCGAATTGATACAGGCGATGAGCAACATCCAGTCCCACCAGTCGGGCGGGCCTTGCAGTCTGTCCCAGGCGTCCGCCGTGGCGGCCGTGTACGGCGGGCAGGACTCGGTGGCGCAACTGCGCGGCGACCTGGAGAAGCGCAGAAACGAAATGGTTTCCCTGCTGCAACAGATTCCGGGCCTTGCAGTCAAAGCGCCGGGCGGCACCTTCTACTGCTTCTGCGATTTCTCCGCGTTCGACGCCGACTCCACGCGCCTGGCCGCAAGGATTCTGGAAAAGGTCCAGGTGGTCACCGTGCCGGGTGTGGAATTCGGCCTCGATGGGTACCTGCGCCTGAGCTTCTGTGGGGCGCTGGAGGATATCCGTGAGGGTGTCCGTCGGATTCTCTGGTTGCTTGACCAGCACAGCCCCGAGGAACTGACGGTCGGTGACCGGGTCTTTACCAAGTGAGCACGCCCCGGGTTTTTGACCGGTTGTATCTGGATTCCCTGGCCGCTATTCATGCCGAGGTCGATTCCCGCGCCGGAAAACTGGCGGCGGAATTATCCGACTTCCTGGTTTGCCGCCAGGGGTGCAGTGATTGCTGCCAGGATGACCTTACGGTGCTGGAGGTCGAAGCGGCCTGGATCCTGGCCCACCGGGAGCAGTGGTCCGGCGGGGCGGATGCGCCCCATGCTCGAGGCAGGTGCGCATTCCTCACCCAGGATGGTTCCTGCCGGATTTACCCCTGGCGGCCCTATGTCTGCCGGACCCAGGGGCTGCCGTTGCGTTGGTTCGATGGCCCCCGGAACGAGGGCCGCAGCATCTGCCCGCTCAACGAAGTGGGCTTTGCCCAGGCCGGCGTCGATCTTGCGGATCTATCCGCCACTTCCCTGTGGACGCTGGGTGAAACCGAAGGTCGGTTGGCTTCGCTCCAGGCCGAGGCTGCGGGGGAGTTCCGCCAGGTCCGGATTTCTCTGCGCGATCTGTGGGGCTAGTTTTCCCTGTCTTCAGCAACGCCGTGGCGGATGATGACACCTTCGATGGTGTATATCGTGTCTTCGGCGATGTTGGTGGCCAGATCAGCCACCCGCTCAATGCTCTTGGCCGCCAGCAGCCAGCAGATCATGGTTTCGGCCTGCTGGGGGTTGGCCGCCACTTCCGCCGACAACATCCGGGATAATTCGTGATACTTGGCGTCAACTTCATCGTCGTCGAGGAGAATTCGGTGGGCCTTTTTCGCGTCCAGATTCATCAGTGAATCCAGGGAGTCGTGCAGCATGGTGCGTGCCATAAGTCCCAACTCGCGAAACATTTCGCCATGCTTTGGCGGCAGCGCTTGGCCCAGATGACAGCCTTTGCCGCGGGCAATGCTGGCCGCAAGGTCGCCGATACGTTCCAGATCGTTATTCATCTTCAACACCGCGACCAGATAGCGTAGATCGACCGCCACCGGCTGGTGGAGCGCCAGGATCTTCAGACATTCCTCTTCCACTTCGACTTCGATCAGGTCGATTTCGCGGTCCGCCGCCCTGACTGCGCGTGCCAATTCACGGTCGCTGTTGACAACGGCCCGGATGGCTTTTTCCAGGTTCTCCTCGACCAAAGCGCTCAAGTGAAACAGGCGTTTTTTAAGTTGATCGATTTCCTTCTGCAGATGAATCTTCATGCCGAGACCTCGTGGGGCAGGATGAGGGTAAATGTGCTGCCGGCACCGATTCTACTCTGAATCTCCAGTTGGCCGCCGTGGGCCTGGGCGATGTGTTTGACGATGGCCAGGCCCAGGCCGGTTCCCCCGAGCTTGCGGCTGCGCGCCTTGTCCACCCGGTAAAAGCGCTCGCAGATACGGGGAATATGTTCCGCGGGAATACCGGGTCCCTGGTCGGTGACGGCGAGGCGGATGGAACCGTCCCTTTGGGAGCAACGGACGGTGATGGGTGAATGGTCCGGGCTGTATTTCAGGGCGTTGGCCAGCAGGTTGCCCAACGCCTGGGCGATCAGCCGCGGGTTGATGACGACCCTGATGTATTCGGAACAGTCGAGGGTAATGCGTTCGGCCGCGTCGGGGGAATTGCCCACCGCCTCCTGGACCACCTGTTGCACAATAGGGAGCATGTAGGAGGGGGCTTTTTCAAGCGTACCCTCGTCGGTTTCCTGTTCCAGCCGGGACAGGTCGAGCAGAGCGGATATGATGGTGGCCAACCGATCGGCCTGACTGCCGATGATGGCCATGAACCGGGCGGCCTCGCGGGGATCCTCGGGGGGGTCCTCCTGCAGGGTCTCCACGAAGCCCTTGATGGCGGTGATGGGGGTCTTGAGTTCGTGGGAGACGTTGGCCACGAAATCCTTGCGCATGTTCTCCAGGCGGCGCAGGCGGGTGATGTCGTTCATGACCAGCAGCACGCCCAGCGGTCGGCCATCGCCGGCATGCAGGATGGTGCTGTGAACCTGGACCCATCGCTCTTCGGGGATGGTCAGATGGATATCGCCTTCCCGGGCCCGGGCATCCCGCAGAACATCCAGGACCAGCGCCGTAAGATGCCGGTTGCGGCCGACCTCCTGGATCGTGCGGCCGATGGCCACTTCGGGCCGCATGTCGAGCATGTGGGCGCCCGCCTGGTTCAGGCCGAAGACGACCTCATCCGGATCCACGGTCATGACGCCTTCGGTCATGCTGTCCATGACCGCCTTCAGTTCGTTCCGTTCCGAGGCGATGGTGGCGAATTGTTGCTGGAGGCGTGCGGCCATGTGGTTCATGGCCTCGGCCACGGCGACGATCTCCCGGGTGCCGCCCACATCCAGATCCGCCTGGAAATTTCCCGCCGCCAGCAGTTCCGCCCCGTTTCTCAACTTGCCCAGTGACAGGCCCAGGGAGCGGGACATCACCATCACTCCGGCGCCGGCCACCAGGAACATGGCCAGTCCCGCCAGGGCGATGCGGCGGTTGATGTCGGCGCTCAGTTTGTTGAGGGAGGCCAGGGAAACCGAGGTCCGGATGACGTAGGTCTCGGGTGCGGTTCCGGCGGGCACCGCGACATACAGTCGCTTGTTGGACAAGGTGGCGCTGTACCTGATGGAACGCCCCTGGTGTCCGGCCAGGGCGGCGGCGACTTCCGGTCTGGAAACATGGTTCTCCATGGTCTCGGGGCGTCCCTGGGAGTCACCGAGGACCCGGCCGTCGGCGGCGATGACGGTAAATCGCACCCCGGTCAACAGCCCGATATCCAGGCACAAATCCTGGATGCCGGGTTGATTGTTCGCCTCGACAAGGGGATCGAAATTGCGAGCCATCAGGCGGGCCTGTTCCCCGATGTCGCGCGCCGAACGTTCGGTAAAAAAATTCCGGACGGAACGTCCGGTGAACCCGGTGACCAGGGCGATGGCCACTGCCAGAATGACGAACAGGGGGGGGGAAATGGTCCACAGCAGGCTGCGGTTGTTCATGTCATTCACCCATCTTGTAGCCGATGCCCCTGACGGTCTGGATCATGGCGCCCTCGGGTCCGAGTTTGCGCCGCAGGGCTGCGACCTGCACGTCCACCGAACGGCCGGTGACCGGATAATCGTCCCCGTGGACGGCGCGGACGATCTGGGTGCGGGTGAACACCCAACCGGGTCGCGAGGCCAGGAAATGGAGGATCCGGAATTCGGTTCGGGTCAAATCCAGGATTTCGTCACCACCGGTAACCTGGTGGCGGCCGGGATGGATGACGAGATTGCCGATTTCCAGGACGTCCTGGTCGCTGACCTGCCTGGACGGACCACGCCGCAGCACGGCCATCACCCGGGCCAACAGGACCTTGGGCCGGAACGGCTTGGTGATGTAGTCGTCGGCGCCGGCCTCGAATCCGGCGACGATGTCTTCCTCTTCTCCCTTGGCCGTCAAGATGACCACGGGAATCCGGGATGCGGCCTCATGTTCCTTGAGCCGGCGGCAGACTTCCAGACCTCCCAGACCAGGCAGCATCAGGTCGAGCAGGACGAGGTCGGGCCGGAATTCCAGGGCATAGTCCAGGCCCTCTTCACCGGAGTGGACGCTCACGGTGTGGTATTCACCCCGCTGGAGATTGTACGCCACCAATTCGGCGATGTCTTCCTCGTCTTCGACGATCAACACCACGGGTTTGGACATGAAGGGCCCACCTTCCGGGTTCAGTGCCACGCCGCATCCTAGCACGGAAACGTGTCTTTTTACCATGCAGACGGTGAGGCAAAACAAACCGAACCGCAAGTTAGGAGTTTGTAAAGGTGACGTGACAGTGGGGCTGTGGACATGTTCCGCGTATGGAATTTATTGAGCGTCCTGGACGGCCTGAACCTGCAATTTACACAATTTTAACCACCACATCGCATGGCCTTAACCTAAGATGCTTACCCTGTGGTTTCGACAACCTGGGTTGGGTTCTCAACCCGCGTTATGTTGCGATTTCAGAAGCTGCAAAGGAAGGTTGAAATGATGCACACGTCAATCCGATGGGCGCTTACGCTGGTCGGTATCCTGGTTTTGTCCACCGTGGCCTTGGCCGGGGTCGTGGTGGACCCCCAACTGCCCGCGTATGTCCCCGGCAGCAAGGTCCAGGGCAGCATCAAGAGCATCGGCTCCGATACCATGAACAACGAGATGGCCCTGTGGGCCGAGGGCTTCCACGGCTTCCATCCCGATGTGAAGGTCCAAGTCGAGGGCAAGGGTTCCTCCACGGCGCCCCCGGCGCTGATCTCCGGAACCTGTAATTTCGGTCCCATGAGCCGCAAGATGAAGAGCCAGGAGATCGACGCCTTCGAAAAGAAGTTCGGGTACAAGCCGATCCAATTGCGCACGAGCATCGACATGCTGGCCGTTTACGTCAACAAGGACAACCCCATCGCGGGCTTGACCCTGCAGCAGATCGATGCGGTTTTCAGCAAGACCCGCAAGGGCGGCTACCCTTCCGATATCCGCACCTGGGGCGATCTGGGTCTGACCGGCGACTGGAAGGACAAACCCATCAGCATCTACGGCCGTAACAGCGCTTCGGGCACCTACGGATACTTCAAGGAGCACGCCCTGTTCGAAGGAGACTACAAGGACGAGGTCAAGGAACAGCCGGGCAGCAGTTCGGTGGTCCAGGGTGTGGCTTCGGATAAGTATGGCATCGGCTACAGCGGCATCGGTTACCGGACCTCCGATGTCAGGGTGGTGCCCTTGTCCAACGAGGTCGGCTCCGATGTCGAGTTTGTCCCCGCGGAGCCCGAGAATGCCTACTCCGGGGATTACCCTCTGTCGCGATTCCTGTACCTGAGCCTCAACTACAAGCCGGGCAGCCAGTTGGATCCCCTGCACCGTGAATTCGTCCGATTCGTGTTCAGCAAGCAGGGCCAGGAAGTCGTGATCCGGGACGGCTATCTTCCGGTCCCCGCGGCCTTGGCCCGTGAGGAATTGAAGGCTGTGGGGATCGAACCCGGGTTCTAGGATGGGTTCATGACTGACCAACAGGAACCGCAAAACCGCCACAGTTTCACCGGGCGCATGTACGGCAGGAAACCCGCGAAGAGGGTCATGCTGGCGGACCGGTGGGCTGAAAGGGTGATCACCGCCAGCGGCGTCGGAGGCATTCTGGCGGTGTCCCTGGTGGGCCTGTTTCTGCTCTGGGTCGCCCTGCCTCTGCTGCTGCCGACCAAAGTGGATGTCCGGGCGGACATGCCGCTCCCTGATGCGGATACCGGCGGACAACATCCGCAAATTCTGGCCCAGGCCATGGATTCCTATGGAGTCATGGCCTGGAGTCTGATGGCCGACGGGAGCGTGGTGGTCCAGTCCCTGGCCTCAGGGAAGGATCTGGCGCGGATGGCCGTCGGTTCGGCGGCCAAGTTGACCTGCAGTTCCGGTTCCGGCGGCGACCGCATGGCCATGGGTTTTGTCGACGGCACCGTGATGCTGGCGGGTTTCTCCTTCAAGCCGGAGTTCCTCAATGATCAGGAAGTGGACCCCGGGATGAGGGATCTGGCCCCGGGAGAATCCAGGCCCTGGCGGGAAGGGGTCCTGACCAGAACGCCCGAGGGCCAGCTGCGCTGGCTCCACTTCGTGTTGGACGCCGAGGACCCCCTGGCCGTCAGTGACACCGCTTTGGTTCAGGTCGACATCACATCCACCAGTACGGGTTATGTGCTGGCGGCCGTCGATGCCGGCGGCTTGTTCCATTACCGGAAGCTGAAAGTCAAAACCAACATGCTGACCGGGAAAAGGAGTCTGAGCAGCAACGGCGCCAGCGCGCCTTTGGGGGAGCTCGGGCTGAAGGATCCCCGGTCTCTGGTGGGGCTGAAGATCAACGACACGGGCCGTCAGGTGATTCTGGTTTCCAGGTCGGGGCGCGCGCTGGTGGTTGAGGAGCGCGGAGGAAAATTCATCCCGCAGGGATCCAGCCGCCTGGTTGAGGAACAGGGGGTGCAGGTGACCGCCCTGGGTTTTCTGGCCGGGCATGTTTCCCTGGCCGTCGGCGACAGCCAAGGCGGCATCAAGGTGTGGTTCCCCGTGTCCGGCAGCGAAGGCAAACCGGGAACCCTGGCCCTGGCCCACACCATCAAGCCCGGGCCGGCGGCCGTGACCACCCTGGGCGCGTCCCTGAGGTCCCGCATGTTGGTTGCCGGGTACGCAGACGGGACCGTCAAGGTTTTCAACGTGACCGCCGGTCGCGTCCTGGGTTCGGTCCACACCGGATCCGGACCGGTGCGGAACCTTGTCATCGCGCCCCGCGAGGACGGGATTCTGGTGGGCGGCGAATCCGGCGCCAGCCTGTTGGCTCTCGATGCGCCCTACGGTGAGGTTAGCCTGCGGACCCTGTTCCGGCCGATCTGGTACGAAGGGTATCCTGGGCCGGCCTATGTGTGGCAGTCCAGCTCGGCCTCCGACAGTTTCGAACCCAAAATGAGTCTCGTACCCCTGATCTTCGGCACCCTCAAGGCCACGTTCTATTCCCTGCTGTTCGGTTTGCCCCTGGCGATCCTGGCCGCCTTATACACCAGTGAATTCCTGCCCCGCCGCAGCCGCGCCCGCATCAAGCCGGTCATCGAGGTCATGGCCAGTCTGCCGAGCGTGGTCCTGGGCTTCCTGGCTGCCCTGGTGATCGCGCCGGTGGTGGAAAAGGTCGCCGTGGAGGTCATCGCCGTTCTGGTGCTGACTCCGGCCCTGGTCCTGTTGGGCGCGCACCTGTGGCAACTGTTGCCGCGCGATGCCGCGGCCCGTCTGGAAGGCTGGAGGCCTGTGGCCATTCTGGTGGTCATGGGGTTGGGGGTGCTGGTGGGGTGGGGAATCGGCCCCGTGCTGGAGCGGGTCTTTTTCGCGGGGGATTTCAAACTTTGGCTGGACGGGGAAGTGGGATCGGGCACCGCCGGCTGGTGCATCCTGTTGCTGCCCTTGTCGGGCATCGTGATGGGGTGGCTGAACACGGTGTACGGAGAGGGGATGATCAGGAGCCTGAACCCGGGTTGGTCCCACACGGCCGTCGGTCTGGCGGATCTTGCCCGCTTCCTGGTCTCGGCGCTCCTGGCTGTGTCTCTGGCCCTGTTCGTCGGTTGGCTCCTTGACGCCGGGGGGTGGGACCCACGCGGTTCGATCCTGGGGACCTACGTTCAACGCAACGCCCTGGTGGTCGGCGTCGCCATGGGATTTGCCATCATTCCCATCATCTATTCCATCAGCGAGGATGCCCTGGTGTCGGTGCCGGACCATCTGCGGGCCGCCAGCCTGGGCGCCGGCGCGACGGCCTGGCAGACCGCGGTGCGGGTGGTGATTCCTCCGGCCATGAGCGGACTGTTCTCGGCCGCCATGATCGGCATAGGACGGGCGGTGGGCGAGACCATGATCGTGCTGATGGCGGCGGGCAACACGCCCATCATGGATTTGAACATTTTCAACGGCTTCAGGACCCTGTCGGCCAACCTCGCCGTGGAGTTGCCCGAGGCCGTCAAGGACAGCACCCACTACCGGATCCTGTTCCTGGCAGCGCTGGTGCTGTTTGCCATGACCTTTGTTCTCAATACGGCGGCCGAAGGCGTGCGGCTTCGTTTCCGGCGCAAAACGAGGCGGTTGTGATGGCCCGCAGGAAGAAATACTCGTCCCGTGCGACGTCCCTGCTCGCCCGGGGCGAGCCCATGGTCTGGCTGACGGGTTTCGGTCTGGTCACGGGTCTGGTCATGGTCGTGTCTCTGGTGGTGCTGGTGTTCTTCCAGGGCTTGAAGACGTTTTGGCCCCTGCCGGTGCTGGAGATCCACACTCGCGACGCCAGTACGGTTATGGGGGAAGTGACCCGTGCCGAGAGTTTTCATCCGGAACCAACCTTGCTGTCTACCCTTTCAGATAAGGCCCGTGATGCGGCGGCCGACGAGTTGGACCGGCACCAAGGCAAACTCCATCGCCGGTTGCTGCGCACGGGCAACTTCGAACTCTCGGGTGAACATTTCCGTTGGATCGATGACTACCTGGTTCCGGCCGGCGGGCAGGAGCGCCCGCCCTGGGCCCTGGTGTTCGAGCGTCTCAAATGGGGGCGGTTTTACGGCAGGCCCGTGGCTTTCCTGTCCGGTGACCGGATTCTGGCCAGGGATCCCGCCGAGGTCTGGGCCTTGTACCGCGAACACAGGCGCGACGCTAAAAGGGACCATCCCACCGATCCCTTCGCCATCCGCGTCGCCACCGCCGGGGGGCAGACCAAGGACCTGCTGCTGGCCGACATCGTGCGGGCCTATCCCGCCAACCGGTTGTCGCTGGTGGGGAAAGTGGGTCTGTACCTTGCGCGCTGGTGGGAATTCCTGTCGGCCGATCCCCGTGAAGCCAACAGCGAGGGCGGGGTGTTTCCGGCCATTTTCGGCACCGTGATCCTGACCCTGGGCATGACCCTGCTGGTGGTCCCCTTCGGCGTCATGTCTGCGCTCTACCTGCGGGAGTACGCCCGGCAGGGTTGGCTGACGAGCATCGTGCGCATCTCGATCAACAACCTGGCGGGAGTGCCCAGCATCGTGTTCGGGGTCTTTGGGCTGGGCTTTTTCAGTTATTTCGTGGGTGGATCCATCGATGCGGTATTTTTTGCGGACAAGCTGCCCAATCCCACCTTCGGCACCGGCGGCATCATGTGGGCCTCTTTGACCCTGGCGCTGCTGACGTTGCCGGTGGTGATCGTGGCCACCGAAGAGGCCCTGGCGGCCGTGCCCGATTCCACGCGCGAGGGTTCCTTCGCCTGCGGGGCCACGCGCTGGCAGACCATCAAACGGGTGGTGTTGCCGCGGGCCTTGCCGGGCATCATGACCGGCGCGATCCTGGCCATGGCCCGCGGCGCAGGGGAAGTGGCGCCGCTGATGCTGGTCGGGGCCGTGAAGTTGGCGCCCGACCTGCCGCTGGATCTGCACTTTCCGTTCATCCATCCCGAACGCAGCTTCATGCACCTGGGATTCCATATCTACGATCTGGGGTTCCAGAGCCAGAATTCCGAAGCCGCCAAGCCCATGGTATTTACCACCACGCTGTTGTTGATGGGGATTGTTCTGCTCCTCAACGCCGCAGCCATCAGACTGCGCTCCGGCATGGCGCGTAAGTTCACGGGGTCCAAATTCTGATGAACGCACCCGAATTCCAACGCAATCTGGCGGAAATCAACCAGAAATCCGTAGTGCCGGATCGTCTTGAGGCCATCGCTGCGGGAAAGGTTGTGACAACCGAGATCCATGATGAGGTCACGGTTGAAGATTCCATCCTCGAGGTAAATAACTTCAACCTCTGGTACAGACCGAAACAGGTGCTGTTCGATATCGACATTCCCATCACGCGGGGAAAAGTGACCGCGCTGATCGGACCTTCGGGATGTGGAAAAAGCACCTTGCTGCGTTCGGTCAACCGCATGAACGACCTGATCGATTCAGTGTCCGTAACGGGCGGTATTTCGCTGTCCGGGGATGATGTCTACGGCAAAGGTGTGGATGTGATCGAGTTGCGGCGACGCATGGGCATGGTGTTTCAAAAGTCCAACCCTTTTCCCATGAGCATTCGGGAGAACGTGGTTTATGCGCTGCGGATCAACGGTGAACGTAAGCGCGCCGTACTGGATTCAGTATGTGAGAAAGCCCTGCGCGGCGCGGCCCTGTGGGACGAGGTCAAGGATCGCCTGGACGAAAGCGCTCTGGCCATGTCAGGCGGGCAGCAGCAGCGGCTGTGTATCGCCCGTGCCATTGCCGCCGAGCCAGAGGTGCTGCTGATGGACGAACCCTGCAGCGCGCTTGATCCCATTGCCACCACACGGGTCGAGGAATTGCTCTTGCGCCTGCGTGGAGATTATACCGTGCTGATTGTGACCCACAATATGCAGCAGGCCTCACGCGTGAGTGACTACACGGCGTTTTTGTATTTGGGACAGGTCGTGGAGTATGGGCCGACGGCGCAATTGTTCACCAACCCGCATCTCAAGGAGACCGAGGACTATATCACCGGAAGGTTCGGATAACC
>CAZJGK010000013.1:0-31598 GCA_964545545.1 uncultured Fibrobacteraceae bacterium
CCGTCCCCTTGTCCGATCCCTTGGTGGTGAAGAAGTTCGTGAACACCTTGCGTCGGATCTCAGCGTCGATGCCGGTCCCGTTGTCGGCCACTTCGAGGATCAGCACGCCATCCTCTTCCCGGGTGGTCACGATGACATGGAGGTCGGTCTTTTCACTGATCTCGCAGGCGTCCAGCGCGTTGGACACGAGATTGGTAAGGCAGCCGTGAATGGATTCACCGTCCATGGGTGCGGGCATCAGTCCCGTTTGCAGGCTCGACGTGAGGTCGATGCCAACCATCGCCGCCTTGTCGTGGAACAGGCGGACGACGTCATCGGCGATGGCGTTGGGATCGACCATCTCGACGGTCGGCTTACGCCCCTTGGCGAACTCCAGGAACTCCTTCACGAACGCCGTGATGCGGGCAATGTTCTCCTCGAGCATCTGCCAGCCCTGCACCATGCGCTGGTTGTCGCCCTTGGTCATGCCGGAGCGGAAGGCGTACATGCCGCCCTCCAGACCCATCAGCACATTCTTGACGCCGTGCGCGAGGCCGGCCACGGTCTGGCCAACGGCGGCCAGGCGTTCGGCCACCAGCTTCTCGCTCTCCATTTGCTTTATGTCCCGCAGATCCTGGGCAATGAAGGCCGAACCCAGGGACCGCTCCATCTTGTGCAGGTTCACTCCGGCCAGGCGCACCGGTATCTCCTCGCCGTCCCTGTTGCGGATCATCGTCTCCGGCAGCAGGAACGAGTCCCCGACCGTGGCCAGCTGTTTAAGCAGCTCGGCCGAGACCATCTTCCGCGGCACGCGCTTGCCGATCATGCTCTCGCGTTGTTGGCCCCACAGGTCCTCGGCGGCCCGGTTCATGATGGCCACCTTCTGGGTCTCGTCCATGACCACGATCGCATCCAGGGACATCTCGATCAGGGTCGAACGCAGCATGTTCGCCACGGCCAGCTCGGTCTCCAGATTCGCGATCTGGGTCACGTCCAGGCACATCTCGATGACGTGGCTGATGTCGCCGTCGGCCTGCATCAGGGGTGCCGTGGAGACCACGTAATGGGTCAGACAGCCGTCCTGGCCGGTGCCGATGTGGCGCGATGTGCAACTCTGGCCGTCAGCGAAGGTGCTGACCGCCGGACAGTCCTCGCACTCGGCGTTGCGATGCTTCAGCAGCTTGTAGCAGAAGTCGCCCCGCGGCTCGCCGAACTTGCGGCGGAACATCTCGTTGGCCTTGACCACGCGGCGGTCGCGATTGACCACGGCCACGTAGCAAGGCACCTTCTCGAATAGCGTTTGATACTCGCGCTGCAGCCGCTTGGTCGTCGTCAGGTCCGTCGTGATGGCGGCCATGTACGCGGCTTCCCTGCCGTCGGGGTCACCGCCCAGGGGCAGCAGCTGGGCCAGGTAGTTGACCGTGTGCCCGCCCTGATCGAGGCCCGCTTCTTCCAGGATCCGCTTCTTGCCGTCGGCGAAGCTCTGCCGGGCCGGGCAAATGTCACAGGGCTCCTCGCGGCCCTTGTAGACCTGGTAGCACATCCTGCCCACGCTCTCGCCGAACACCTCGCCGAAAGCCTGGTTGTGTTGGACGATCTGCATATCGCGGTCCATGACCATGATGCCGGCCTGGACGGCCTCGATCAGCTCGTCGCCATGCAACTCCTGCCAGGTCATGTTGGACATCTCGCCTACTTCCCGGCCACGACGGCGCCCGTGCTGCCCATGTCCAGCTCCCGCAACCGCTTCTGGTCCGCGAACTGGTGTCGGTGGCAGTTGGCGCACTCGCTTAGATAGGGTTCCTTCACGGCCTTGGCCTCTTCCTCGGCCTTGTGGCAGCCCACGCAAAGTGTGTGCATGGCTTGCTTGTAACCCGGCGCCACCCCACGGGGCAGATGGCTGTTGCGGGCCAGGGCCACGGCTTCGGCCGAGGTCAAGACGTGACAATCGTTGCAGGCCTTGGCCGTCTCGACGTTCTTCGGCAGGGCCGGATCGGGGTGGCATTCCACGCAACTGGTCTTGCCGCCCTTGGCCGCCACATGACGTTCGTGAGCGAAGGTGTTGGTCAAACGGTACATGTCCGTGTGGCAGAACGTGCACGACGTGCCCCGGCTGAGCAGGACGTTCCGGTGGTGGCACTTCCCGCACGAGGCCTCGTCCCCCAGGCGTCGCGCGTGTTCCTGGTGGGGAAACAGGACGAATCCATCGGCGCCGCCGCTGTCGATCAGCACCGCATTCTCGACGCCCGGATCGACTACGGCTGCCTGGTCGGAGCTCGCCACCAGCTCGAAATCATGGCCCGGTGCAGATGTCCGCGCGTGGCGAAGGATCAGCACCTCCTTCGGCCCGCGCACGACCTGCGGCCGGAACTCGCGACGCACCGCCACCTGGTCTTCCATCACGCCCAGGCCGACCACCGCGCCGATGATCCAGGCGATGACCGCCCGCTGTCCGCCGCCCAGCCAGGGCCCGCGCACGAATTGCTGCGAGGCCCGGTCGAAGGCCGGCGGAGTGAAGTGGTCTGCCGCCACCGGCGGCTCTTCCCACACGTTCAGGTTCTCGATGAAGAACAGGAAGATCAGCCCCAGCCCGGCGACGATGCCCAGACTGATGGCCAGTTCGCTCAGGGCCGGCAGGTATTTCTGACCGGTGATCGCCACGTGGGAGATACCGCCGACATCGGCCCGATTCAGGATGAATCCGGCCACGACCAGAAACGCGCCGCTGCCGATGGCCCAGCGTTTGCCCGCGAAGGTCGGCAGGGCAAAGAGCAGGATCGGCAGCACGGCAGCCATGGTGATCTCCCACCAAAACAGCACCGTGAACCAGGAGCCGGCGAAGGCCAGGTCAAACTTGCCGCGCACGATCAGATCGCCGAAGCGGAGGCCCAGGTACAGCACCAGCACCCAGGCCGCTGCCCGGGTCAGGCCCCGCAGCTGCGGCCACTCGGCTTCGCGCTTGTACAGCCAGGAGGTGATCAGGCTCTCCAGCGTGACCATGGCCAAACCCAGAGCCACGGCCGACACGAGGAACATCAGCGGCAGGATCGGCGAGAACCACAGCTCCGGCATGCGCCCTTGCGACAGCAGAAGCAGCGTGCCCAGGGATGACTGGTGCAGCGACGACAGGCCGATGCCCAGGATCACCAGGGGCAGCGTGATCCGCCGCAGGAAGCGGACGATACCCTGGGCCCACCGGAACTTCTCCAGCCCCGTGGGCAGAAACTCCAGCATCAGGACGGTCGTGTACAGCATGACGCACATGGCCACCTCGAACAGCGGCGAGTGCAGGTTGTGGTAGAAGATGGGCCGCCAGATGTTCCACGGACGGCCGAGATCCACCATCAGGCCGATGATCACCGCCAGGTACCCCAGGAATGCGGTCAACACCGCGGCGCGCACGATGCCGTGGTACTGCTTGCGCCCCAGGATATAGACGATGCCGGCAATGACGAAGCCGCCGGCGGCCAGGGCGACTCCGGCCATGACATCGAAACCGATCCACATGCCCCAGGGTGTGGTGTCGGTAAGATTCGTGGTCAGGCCCAGGCCGAGGGCGAAACGGATCACGGCAACGACGGTCGCGGCGCCCACCAGGAACCAGAGGACGGCCTTGGTCCAGATCAGGCGAAGATTCGTGGCGACATTGTCGGTCACAGCGACGTGGTCGGTCATGACTCACTCCCTGTCGTATCGGTGTCCTCGGTTGTGGTTGTCTCGATGGCTTCCGCATCGGCCAGTTCCCCCGCCAGCTTCTGCCGGCGGCGCACCACCCAGTGGATGCCCGCCATGACACCGACCACCGTCAGGAAGGTCATGGGCACGGTGCTCAACGCGGCCATGGCGTATTCGGGCACGGCCCGGTTGGTCAGGCTGTCGGGCCAGCCTACCGCGTCCAGCTCGACGTCCGAGATGTACAACACGCTGGTGCCGCCCACCTCGTGTTCACCCCAGATGTGGTTGATGTACTTGCCCGGTTGGCTCGCTATGCGGCGCTTCGCCTCCGCGAGCATCGCGTCACGCGAGCCGAAGATCGTCGCGCCCGTGGGGCAGGCGTGGGTGCAGGCGGGCTGATCCAGTTCGCCCGCGATGATCTTGTCGTAGCAGAGGATGCACTTGCGCACGCGCGGTTTGGCCGATTCCCATTCGTAGCGCGTCATGCGGAACGGGCAGGCCATCATGCAGTAGCGGCAGCCCATGCAGATGGTAGGGTTGTAGGACACGGCCCCGGTGTCGGTCACCTTCAGGGCGCCCACCGGACAGGCCGCAGCACAGCCCGGTTCCAGGCAGTGGCGGCAGTGCTCCCGCACGTACCGGCCTTCCTTGGTCGTCTTGATGGTCGTCCAGCGCGTGGACGACAGGTCGGTGGCTGAGCCCTGCCAGGCGTGCGGCGCATCAAAGTCACCCGTACCGTTGGTGACCTTGCAGGCGGTGACGCATTTCTCGCAGCCGATGCACTTGGTGACATCGGTCAGCATGGCAAAGGACCTGCCGTTGGATTTTTTCTTCGTCGAACTCATATCGGCTCGTTCTCCTTGGCCAAGGCCACGGCGACGTGCTTGCCGCACTCGGCGGGGAAATGCCACCCAACTTCACTGATCAGCTGGGTGATCGGCACGAACACGCAGTGGACGATCTTGCTCAGGGGTGTCAGGATCAGGACCAGGTTGCCCGCCAGCATGTGCATCAGCAGCATGGTTCGCGGCGCCAGTGGTGAGATCTCGGGATGGGCCGCCAGATAGCCGCTCCCGGCCAGCAGAAACAGCAGCAGCAGGATGAAGACGTCGCTTAGATTGGTCAGGTCGCGCGAGGCGGCGACGAAGAAGCGTTCGGCCAGGACCACGAACAGTCCGGCCAGGGCGACCCAGGTCAAAACATCGGCCACGATCGGACTCAGGACGGGCCAGAAGCCCAGGCCACCGGCCCACAACGCCACGTGGCCCACGCCGAACAGCGGCACCAGGATGATCCCCACGTGGAAGGCCATGGACGCCAGCGAGTAGAGCGGCCGGTGACGCACGATCCGGATCGGCCACAACCAACCCAACGTCGACCTCCACACCACGCTGAGGGGGATATTCTTGTCCCCGGCCCGGCTGTAGGATGATCTCAGGATCCAGATCGCGCTGCCCAGCCGGTATGCCAGTCCCAGAAGACAGATGGCCAAGGAGATCCTTAGGAACGGTCCTCTGGCCAAGTTGATCCAGGTTTCGGTCATGTCTTTTGCCTCCGCTACCTTGTTGTCGTATGAATCCTATCGGTTCACGGGGTCGAGGCTTCCGCCTCGGCCTCGGGCTTGATCCGCATGAAATCAGGTGCCACCAAGGCCTTCAGGATCAGGTCGTGCAGACCGGTCACCTTGCAGTCGACCTCGTTATCCTGCAGCAACTCGGCCACCTGCTTCTTGCAGTTGGCGCAGGGCGCGACGCAAAGCTTGGCCCCCGTGGCGCGGATCTGGTCCGCCTTGGTCTTGCCGCCGGTCAAGGTCCGGAACTTGCGGATCTCGTCCACCGACACCGTGCCCCCGCCACCGCCGCAGCAGTAGTTGTCCTTGCGGTTGGGAGTCATCTCCACGAAGTCCCGGCAGATGTACTTCAGGATCTCGCGGGGCTGCTCGGTGATCCAGCCGCTGCGCGCGATGTTGCATGGATCGTGGTAGGTCACGCGCTCCTCGATCACGTTGGGCCGAAACTCGAGCTTGCCGGCCTTCCACGCCTCGTAGGTCCACTCCATGATGTTGATCACCGGCGGAGCATTGTCGCCGCCGCAGAAGGTCGGCATGAAGGCCTTGGCCGACCGCGAGGCGTGGCCGCACTCGCCGATCAGGACGGTCTTGGCGTGCAACCGCTTGACCTCGGCCGCCTCGGCCGAGACGATGCGGTCGAGCAAACGGTCGCTGTAGAACAGCCCGTAGTTGATGCCGTCGAAATTCTGCGTACCGATAGTCCACGACGCCTTGGCCGCGGTCAGTACCGCCGCTACACCCATCAGGGTGTCGGGCTCCAGCAGGTAGTCGCTGACGGCCGGAAAGAAGACCATCTCGGCGCCCTCGACATCCATCGGGAACTCGATCTTGATGCCGTGCAGTTCCTCGGCGTCCTCCACGAGGAACTCGCACGTGTCCTGCATGGCCGGCGCCGGAATGGCCGACGTGTTGTGCGTCTTGCCCTCGAGCTGCTCGCGCGTCGCGACGACCAGGGCCTTGGGCACGAGGTTGACCTCGGACAGCACCCAGCGCGCCAAGTGCGTGATCAGGCCGTGATCGATGCCCATCGGACACTCGATCTTGCAGCGCCGACAAGCCGTGCAGCGGTAGTACGAGTCCGCCATCTGCTGGATGTAGTCGTCGGTCAGGACGAAGCCGCCCGCGGTGAATCGCGCCTTCAACGCGCCGGTGATCGTGAAGTAGCGCCGGTAGATCCGTAGCAGCAGTTCGGACCGCTCGCAGGGGATGTCGCGTTTCTCATGGGTGACCTGGTACACCGGACAAGTGCCGGCACAGCGGCCGCAGTGGGCCTTCATCTGGGCCGCCGCGCTCAGGACCGGCGTGTAATTGGAATGCGACAGGATGGCGGCGAAAGCCTCGAGGAACCGGCGAGGCAACTCGTTCTCGTTCATCTTCTCGAGATAATAGGGAACAACGATGGCCATGGTCTCCGCTCCGGGTGGATGGCTCGCACAGAGTGTGACGTTTAGTTGTGACGCGTCCAGACCGCATCTTGTGTGCCACCTTTGTCGAAACACGACAACATATATTCACATAACGAGTTACGTTATTTTTGACAAATTGTCTTTGGTTTCCATGATACGTTTCAGTTCCACTTATGGAACATGCGTTAGATTTTTGTTGCATTTGCGAGACATATGGGACATTATCAATGAGAAAAACACAACATAAACAACGGTCGTCACCCCGGCCCGGAGGCTCCTGTCATGGGTCAGCAGATCGATCGCGAGATCGGCGTAACCATCTTCGAGAACATCCCCCACGGCATCTTCACCGTCGATTCCACGGGTATCATCACGGGTTTCAACCGGGCGGCCGAACGCATCACCGGCTGGGGCCGCGAAGAGGCTATCGGCATGCGCTGCCGCGAGGTCTTCCAGTCCGACCAATGCGAGAAGTACTGCTTCCTGCAGCACAGCATCGAGGACGACGAGGAGCACCGTGATGTCGAGGTCGAGATCAGGACCAAGAACGGTCAGCGCCGCCTGATTGCCATCAGCACGGCCAAGCTGGAGGGACCCGACGGCCAGGTCGCCGCCGGAGTGGAGATGTTCCGTGACCTGACCACCGTGGCCCAGTTGCGCCGGCAGATCACCCAGAGCTACACCAGCGAGGACATCATCTCCAGGAGTCCGGCCATGCGCGGCGTGCGCGAGCTGGTGCCCCTGGTGGCCAAGAGCATGAGCACGGTCCTGATCGAGGGCGAACCCGGCACGGGCAAGGAACTGATCGCCCGGGCCATCCACAACCTCGGACCGCGCAAGAACAAGCCTTTCATCGCCGTGAACTGCGGCGCGCTGCCGGACAACCTCGCCGAATCCGAGCTTTTCGGCTACCAGAAGGGCGCGTTCACCGACGCGACCCACAACAAGCCCGGCCGTTTCGCCGCCGCCGAGGGCGGCACCCTGTTCCTGGACGAGGTGAGCGAAATATCCCCCGCGGTGCAGGTCAAACTGCTGCGCGTGCTGCAGGAAAAGGAGTACACCCCCCTGGGCGCGGTCAGGCAGACGAAGTCCGACGTGCGCATCCTGGCCGCGACGAACAAGGACCTGGCGAACGAGGTGAAGCAGGGCCGTTTCCGCCTGGATCTGTTCTACCGCCTGTATGTGGTGAGGGTCAACCTGCCGCCGTTGCGGGCCCGGCCCGAGGACATTCCCCTGCTGGTCGATCACTTCATCAGGAAGTTCAGCGTGCTGCAGGTCCGGCGCATTATCGGCATCAGCGAGCGGGCCATGGCCCAGCTGATGGCCTACGACTACCCCGGCAACGTGCGTGAACTGGAGAATGCCATCGAGCACGGGTTCGTCGTCTGCGGCGGAAGCATCATCGAGAGGGAGGATCTGCCGCCGCACATCATCGGCGAGGCAATGCTGCCGATGAGCAATGGCAGCCAGTCGTGGCCGGGTAGCGTGCCGAGCGACGGACAGCCCCTGCAGAACGCCGAGGCCGCAACCATCCGCGAAGCTCTGGCGCACAGCAGCGGCAGGCGCGCGGAAACGGCCAAGGAGCTGGGCATCTCACGCAATACGTTGTGGCGGAAGATGAAGAAGTATGGGATCGAGTAGGCTGCGACCCTCCATCCCCTTACCGCCTCGCCCGCTCGCGCCCTCCCGCCTGGTCGTCACCGTGGTTCCCGGTCAGATGTAGGCGGTGGTGGGGACTGTATCGACCCTGACCTCCGTCACGCCTTCGACATTTTCGACCATCCCCGTTATGTCCTGGACGACCTTCCTCTCCTCCATACCTGACGTCACGACCCGCACGGCGGCCACACCCTCATGAGCCGTGACCCTGACTTTGGGATAGCAGACGACGAGCAGGGATCTGATTTCGGCGGCGAGGACCAGGTCATCCAGAGTCGACTGTGATTCGGGTGTGGTCTGGAAGGGTGCAAGTTTGGCCGTGCGGCAGATGATCTCCACGGCATCCTCGACCCGGATCTTCCTCATGTGGATGACGAGATCATAGAGGCTCGCGTCCCAGGTGTCGATTCCGTACAGATTCTTGCTCCACCGTCTCCGCTCCTCGTCATCATTCTTCAGCACGCGCAGGGCCTCATCTTGCGATACGTCATTGCGCTTCATCTCAAGTTGAACCCGCTCGTCCATATCGGCGATGATCCTGACCTTGAGCATGTGAGACACGCCCGCGACGAAGAAATGGCCGGCAAGGCCATGATAGACGATGTTGTCTCGCTGCAGGTGTTTCAGCAACGCAGACTGGATATATGCGATGTACCTTTCCCTCCCGTGGGTGAACCTTTCCAGGATGGAAGGCGCATCATGCAGGGCCCGGACGAGCTTGACCTCGCCGATGTTGAATTCATCCGAGGCCTCCAGGAGAACCTCCCTGGCTATGCACTCGTAGCCCAATTGTTGGGCGACCTGCTCCGCGATCGTTTTGCCGTAGCTGTACGATCCTCTCGAGATCGTGATGATGGCCATGACGTCACTCACCATCCTTCCTGTCAGCCTCGTTCGCCGACACCCGTGGAACACGCGCCGCCGGGCGCATGTCTAATGACCCCATCGTGTCCGCTTGAACACGATGCCCGTGAAATAGCCGAAGGCAACGGCGACCACAACGGCCAGCAGACCGTAGAAGCCCCCGTGTCGACGAGCAAGAGAAGACAAGAAGGCCGGCAGACGGACCAGGGCGACGCCGAAGCCGGCGGATTGGGTGTCAACCAGGCGGCCATCCTTGAGAACGGAAAGCCGCACCGCATAACGTCCCGGCACGACCCTGGAGGGAACCCTGAAGGCGCCTTGCACGAGAGACCTGCCGTTCGAGAGCGGCAACACCTGCAGCCGACCCGGGTACTCGCCGTACAGCTCTTCACTCTCCTTCAACCTGATGAACTCATCGTAAACCTTGATGCGTTTCAAATCCTTGACGTCGCCCAGGAATGAAACCCGCTTCTCCAAAACATTATAGCCGAATGTGGAATCGGGAGCGACCCCGGTCAAGCTCGTCGAATCGGTGCTCAGGGCGTAATAGAGACAGGGCGCCCCCTCGATGTCGATCTCCCCCACGGTCATCCAGATTTCCCAATGCCGCCCCTTGCGTAGGAGCTGTTCCTCGTTGTCCTTGCCGATGACCTCCACGACGGCGCCGCATCCCTCGGGAATCTCCGCGGAGACCTGCACCCATGCGCCGCCGAAGAAGGACCCGATCCGGAGCGAATCGGGAATCACCCGGAGATTCGTGTCCGTGGCGCCCGCAGAGACGGCCGTCATCGCCAACATCATGATGACCGGAGCCGTCCACAGATATCTTCGCCGCCGTTCGTTTCGCTCGTTCATCTCAACGAATTCCTTTGAGATCCAGGAAGATGTGCGGCGGAAGCAGGAGCGCCAGGAGCATCTTACCCATGACCATGAGGATGAGGATCGCCAGGAGGATCTTGAGCTGGTCCGCTTCGAACTTCCGGCTGAAGCGGGCTCCGAATTGCGCCCCGATGCTGGAACCAACCAGCAGGACGATGGCCAGGACCAGATCCACCGTGTGGTTCGTCAGAGACTGCATGTACGTCACGTTGGCGCACATGAACACTTCCTGGAAGAGGTTCGTGCCCACGACCACGTGCATGGGAACGCGCAGGAGATAGACCATGATGGGGACCATGATGAAGCCCCCGCCCAGGCCCATGACGGCGCCGAGCAGGCCGACGAAAGCTCCGAGCACTACGGGCAGGATCGGTGAATGGGTCACGCCCGACCTCTCGAACCGCATCTGAAACGGCAGGGCCTGGATGGATCGCTCGTAGAGCGATGGTCCGCGGCGTTCCCCGGCTCCCCCGGCCGCGACAGCGAGTTCCCGGCTGTTCCGGAGGCTCTGGATGCTCTCCCACAGCATGAAGATCCCGATGAATCCCAGCATCACCACATAAGTGATCCGGATGATGAAGTCCGCGTTGCCGATCTGCCGCAGAATCTTGATGACGTGCACGCCCATGGTGCCGCCGATAACCCCCCCGGCGAGAAGGAAGAACCCCAGCTTGAAATCCACGTTGCCCATGCGGTAGTGGGCGTAGGTTCCGGAGGTCGTCGCGGCCACGATCTGATTCGAATCGGAGGCCGCGGCCACCACGGGTGGAATCCCGAACATGATCAACAGCGGGGTCATCAGGAATCCTCCGCCCACACCGAAGACACCGGAAACGAATCCGACCATGCCCCCTATCCCGAGCAGCAGGAACAGATTGACTGCATGCCCCGCAATTGGAAGATACAGGGACGAAAACACAGCCGAGCCTCCTTGTTCTCCTGGTGGTGACCCTTCATCGATCTCACACAGAAACCCCCTCATAGAGCGCGCATGATGCGTCCCGAGCGGGTCCTTTTTTTCTGAGACAAATACCAAGAAGGAAACAGTGTATCAGAACCATCCGGGTAACAAACGCTTTTTTGCGTTGCGGAGGTTTGGTGACCGCGGCCTCGCCGAGGACACCGCCTGCCGACCATCGTTGAAGTCCCTTCCCCACACGGAAAAGGCCCCGAGCAAAGCCCGGGGCCGGTATCAAGGCCGGCTTAGCCGTTCCGTATCACTTGACCAGGACCAAGCGCCTGGTCTCCCTGTAGGGCCCGGCCTCCAGCCGGCACAGATACACACCGGCCGCCGACATCCGCCCCTCGGAATCCCGGCCGTCCCAGACTTCGGCGTGCCGGCCGGCCTCACGATACCCATCCACGAGCGTGGCGACCCGGCGGCCCGCCGCATCGTAGATCAACAACCGCACGGGACCCGCCGATGCGAGTTCGAAGGCCAGCGTGGTCCGGGGGTTGAAGGGGTTGGGCACGGCATCGAGCAGGGCCGTCCGGCCCGACAGGCCGACCGAAGGCAAACCAGATACGTGATCTGGAGCAGCTGCTTCGCTCTCGTTCCCGGACTGATCCACCACCGTGACCAGGTAGTAAAATCCCCAGGGATCAGTGGTGGAATCGGTCCAATCGGAAGCGACGGTCTCGTGCGCGAGATTGTCCTGGGCGGTAACGAATCCGGGGGCTGTGCTGCGGTAGATCCGGTAGTACCGGAAATCCGGTTCCGGCGCGTCGACCCAATCCAGGGCGACTCCGCCCTGCTGGTAAGCTGCCGCCAGGCCGACGGGAATCCCGGGAGCAAGATTGTCCACGGAGTAGCCGCTGTCCGGCGGCGAATCGAAATAGACGAAGGGGTCGGCCGTGGCCGCCCGGATCAGGTACGCCGTCCAACAGACTCCCCCCTCGGCGGTCGAATCGCAGAGGGACGTCGCCACATACTGGTACTCGTCGTCGCCGTGGGCGGGAACCCAATCCAGCCAGTCCCACCCCGCCAGCTTGTCGGCGTCCTGGCGGCGCATGACCTCGTAACCGGTGATGTCGTCACCCAGACCCGGCGCGTCGTACGCAGAACGTTGCCAGATCAGGCGCAGCTGGCGCCCCTGGTCGTTATCCACGTCCTGGACGGCGGTCAACAGCGGCCGAACGAGGCGGTAGTCGCAGGCGAAGACCAGCACCTTGCCCTCGGCGAGGTTCAGGGTCTGCGGCGTCGTACAGGTCGGCGTCCACTCGCCGGTATCCAGCCAGGTCAGGGTGTAGTCTCCCTCCTCCATGTCGGTCAGGACGAGATCCCCGTTGCCGTACAGGTCGAACCCGCTCGGGAAATACTGGAGATGCCAGGCGGCGTTCGCGGTGTCCGGTTCGGCCTGGATGGAGATCGTGCCCAGCCCCACCGTGCTTGCTCCGTCGAAGTAGATATCGTAGCCCGTCTCTGACGGAGGCCTGTCCTCGCACCAGACGATGGCCGCCTCCTCGGCGAGCGCCTGCGCCGGATCGACCGCGATGGCGGGCTCAAGAGGCCTGTTCATCAGGTCATGGCCAATATATCCTATTGGCCCTCCGGACCAGGCCAAGGCCTCAGGGTGGTCGAAAGGAGCCGAGCCGTAGTAGACCGTGTAGTAATTCATGATGAAGCAGAAATGGATGAGTCCCGACTCCTTGCTGGCCGCAACATCCACGGAGAACTCGTCGACGTTCGAATACGCGGAAAGGAACAGGTTCTTGACCCAGGTGCCGCCCCAGTCGAAGGAATAGGAGTAATTGACATCCTCGGTGAACTCGGAGGCCGATTCGACGGTGTAGGCAGCCACGACGGTCCCCGGATCGCTCAGGCGGGCCGCCGCGATCGCCGGATCGTACTCGTCGTCTTCCGTACCGGTCACCGATAACGGTGTCGCCCACGAGTTGCCGAAGTTGTCGCTGACGGACACGAAGACGTCGCGATCAGTGCTCACGCAGGTCGCGTTGTCGTCGAAGGCCAGATGCAGTTTGTTGTTGCCGAAGTCCAGATCGGGTTTGCCCCGCGACCCGTCGTAATGCTGGTCGGGATAACCGCAATACGAGTGCACGGTGGTTGGAGCTTGCCAGTTGTTGCCGTAATCCGTGGAACAGCTGAACCGGAGCACCCAGTTGTCGACCCCGTTCGCGTTGTAGACGAGATAGGCATACCAGCCACTGCTGAACTCGTCGCTGTCGGTCGCCACCCTCGGGTTGGCCATGCCCGCCGCGTCCGTCTCGATGGTAGTGGTGGAATAATCGTTAATATCGTCCAGGTTGACCCTGAACACCACGATGTCGGTTCCCCCCAGGGTGTAGGCCATGTAGAGATAATTGGCCGACCCTTCGCCCACCGTCAGCGATACCTGGCCGATGTCGGACGTCGTGTGGATCCAGAACCACTCGGTCCAACTCTCGCCTCCGTCGATCGAGCGGTAGAGATACGCCGAATTCTCCACCGGCGATCCGCTGCCGAAGATCTCGAAGCCCGCGTAAAGATATCCGGCGGAATCGCCGACGATGTCAGGCGCATACTCGTCCAGCGAGGTGCCGGCAATCAGGACATCGTTACCCTGCCACTTCTCGTGACCCGAGTTTCCCGCCCGGTACGCCTCGACCGTGACGTCAGAATTCCGTGCGCCGGCTACGATCGACCCGGTCGGCCGGCCGCACAGTTCTCCGAGCTCGGCCATCAGCTTTCGTGCACCCTCGACGTCGCCCTGTCGCCGGGCTGTGCACAACCTGGCTTCCAGGTCGGCCTGACCGGGCAAAAGAAGCAGGTCGCGGTCACGCACAACGACCGAATGCTCGGCCGGCTCGGCCGGGCGGATCAATTTGCCGTTATTGGGAACGGAGGCGGTTGCCGAAACCGCGAGGCTCAGAATTGCGCCCAAAAATGCAATAATAACGAAATTTTTGTGCTGGTTCATGCTTGACCCCCTTGATGAGTCGCGTCCGGGCCTATCCATGAGTATCGAAGTTGTGTTTTGATATTATAACATCACAAAAACGGGGATTTCAAGTCGGGTTTATTGGTCCAACGGAGCTCTTTGGGGGGTCGATTTCAATCTGAGGTTTGATTTACTGACCTACAGCGGTAACCGCCACCAAGACCCGTAGTAGGACTCCGACACCGACACACGGGCGACACGCATGCGCTGAACGGTATCTGACCCCGCCACTCATCCGAGCAGCGGGGTCCCGATTTCAATCCGAGGGTTGACCAGCTGACCTACCAGCGGTCACCACCGCCACCGCCGCCGCCACGGCCACCGCCGTAGCCACCACGGCCGCCACCGCCGCCACGAGGCTTGTCCTGGGCCTCGTTCACCTTCAGGGCGCGACCACCCATCTCCTTGCCGTCCAGGGCCTGCTGGGCCGCCATCGCAGCGTCATCGTCCATTTCGATGAAGCCGAAGCCCCGGGGACGGCCGGTCTCCCGGTCCATGATCAAGGCCACGGAATGGACCGTGCCATGCGCCCCGAACAGCTCTTTGATTTCATCCTCGGTCGCGGTGAAAGGCAGATTGCCAATGTACAGTTTCTTCAAGGCATTCTCTCCAGATGCCGGCTTTCCGGCTTAACCAAGCGTTCAGGATCGCCGGCTACTTCCGGCTAAACCCCCCCTCGCTTATAAATGGTCCGACTACCCAATTGATGGCCGAACCCTATCTCCCGACGATCGGGAGAATCTCGTGGCCCGCGTATCATCTAAGCGGGCATCGCAGCAACTTTCATACCGCAGAGCCGCAGGTGACGCGATTCCAAAATCGAACCGGACACCGGGGCCTGTTTGTGTTAACCAAAATGGTCTCCGGGATAATTTTGAGAGGTCGAGACTCTGCCGAGCCTGGTCCTGCACCCCCAAAATCTCTCTCCTGGTCTCTCTTCCCCCACACACCCAACTGGCCGAAAACCGCGCCCGTAACCGACTGCAAAAACGGCAGATACAAACAGCTTGGTCCGTCGCGCCCAAGGCTTCCGCCAACTTCTCTGCAGGCGTATTCTTCGCTGGGGGATGTTGGCTCCCCTAGCGGGACTGCAATTGTACCCCAAAACCGAGACATCTAGCCACTACAGATTTTTTGCCAGGTGGCAGAACGGCAACGGCGCCTGGCGGATATTCTGGTGCAGTGAGGCCCTCGTCAACCCTCCTCGCGCTGCAAGAACAGCTTCTGAGTCGGATAGGCGAACTCGATCTCCTCGGCAAGGAAACGCTCCCTGATCTTCAGGTTAATCTTCTCCTGGATGTTCATGTAGAGGTTGTAGTCGGAGGCCAGCACATAATAAACCGTTTCGAAGTTCAGGGCGAAATCCCCGTACTTGGCAAAGTTGCTGCGGTCGAACCGCGTGTTCTCCTGTTCTTCGATGGCTTCGCGGATGATGCCGGGAATCTCCACCAACTTCTCCTGCAGGGTCTGGTAGGTCACCCCCAGTTGGAAGACGACCCTGCGTTCGTACATGCGACCGAAATTCCGGATGCGGCTGGTCAGCAGATCGGAATTGGAGAACACGAGCTGCTCACCCGAGAGGCTGCGCACGCGCGTGGTCTTCAGCCCCACGTGCTCGACCGATCCCAGATGTTCCCCGACGATGATGAAATCGCCGATCACGAAAGGTTTATCAAAGACGATGGACAGCGAGGCGAACAGGTCACTGAACACGTTCTGCAACGCCAGCGCCACCGCGATGCCGCCGATCCCCAACCCGGTGATCAGGGCGGTGATGTTGACATTCAGATTGCTCAGGATGGCCAGGAGCGCCGTCGTCCAGATGGCCACCTGCACGGCGAATGAAATGATGCCCACGGCGGTGGCCGCCCCTCTGTCGTCCTCCATCTGTCTGGTCCGGTAGTGGTCCAGCCAATGGGTCACCACATAGGCGATCCAAAGCCCCGTCTGGACAATCAGGACCACCACCAGAAAGTCATGCAGGAGCAGATTGATACCGCCGGGAAGATCCACGGAGTGCGCCGCCGTCACCAGGCCGATCGCCAACAACGTCAGCAGGTGCGTGCGGCCAAGGGCTTCGACCACCACATCGTCGATGGTGTTCTTGGTGTGCTTCGCCAGTCGTACCAGTCGGGGCTTGAGTATGGCCAGCACCAGCCGCAGGCCCAAGGCGAGTCCCAGGCATATGCCCAGGGCGATCAGCCAGCTGCGGACGGGGTTTCCCCAGAAGATATCGTCAAGGAAGTTCATTGGCTTTGTCGTTCCTATGGTTGAAAGGAAATTTTCGGACCACGGATAAAACGCAAATATCCATCGCCCCGTGAGGTTCCCCGGAGGATTTCTGGTCCCAAAGGGCTACCAGCCGCGATGATCATGCTGCCGGCTTCCATGAGGATGTGATCGAGCTCAGCTTTTTCACGACCCGGTGCGTGAGAACATCGTTTGGTGCCAGTATGGCACAATAGTCAAAAGCAAGTACCTTGGGTATTGAAAAACATTTTCTATTATCTCAGGAACAGGCTGCCGGCCAGAGTAGGAAACCATATGAATGAATTAAGATTTGGTGTCATTGGTACTTCAAGAATGGAAGACGAGCGACGTATTCCCATCCATCCCGATCATCTGAAACGCATTGCTGAGCCCATCCGGCGCCGGCTGGTTTTTGAAGAGGGCTACGGCGCACCTTTTGGTATTACCGACTCGGAAATGTCCGACCAATCCGCCGGCGTTGCCACCCGCCACGAACTGCTGGCAAATATCGGGAATGTCATCCTTGCCAAACCGGTGCTGGCGGATTTTGAGGAGCTGCGCGAGGGCGGCATCCTGTGGGGTTATCCGCATTGTGTGCAGCAGCGTTCGCACACGCAGGCGGCGATTGAACGCAAGCAGACACTTATCGCCTTTGAGGACATGTTTGTTTGGGGACCCAAGGGAGAAATGGGCCGGCACACTTTCTACAAGAACAACGAAATGGCGGGCTACTGCGCGGTATTACATGCCCTGCAGCTGAAGGGAATCGACGGACACTACGGCAACCAACGCAAGGTTATCATCTTTGGCTTTGGCGCGGTGAGCCGTGGCGCGATATACGCCCTGAAAGCCCGTGGATTCGGCTCCATTACGATTTGCATCCAACGCCCCGACCACGAAGTTCGTGAGGAAGTCCTTGGCTGCCATTATGTCCGCATCAAGGAAGGCCGTGACGGCGAAGCGCGCATGGTGGTCATCGAGCATGACGGAACGGAACGACCTTTGGTCGAATTGATCAAACAGGCAGACATAATCGTGAACGGAACCCTGCAAGAGCCGGATCGGCCCCTCCTCTTCGTGACGAAAGATGAAGTATCCTGCCTCAAGTCAGGTTGCCTGATTATTGACATCAGTTGCGACGAAGGCATGGGGTTCGCTTTTGCCAAACCGACCACATTCAAGAATCCCATCCTCAAGTTTGGCGATGTGGACTACTACGCCGTAGATCATACACCAAGCTATCTCTGGGAGAGCGCCTCGCGGTCCATCTCGGCTGCGCTCATTGTTCATTTGCCGACCGTGCTGGCGGGGCACGAAGGATGGCAGGAAAACGAGACCATTCGACAAGCTGTAAATATTGATGCCGGCGTTATTCTCAAACCCGATATTTTATCATTTCAGCATCGTGAAAAGCTCTATCCCTATGCCGCCACTGCGGCAGCAAGCTGACGCCCGTATTACCCCTGGTAAAAAGGCGCGGCCCGGGCTCCGTCCCGGGCGTCGACGCTTCGTCGATCAGTTCGGGCCCGAAGGCGCCTGCGGCGTGCCGGGCAGCAGCAGGACTGCACCGAGCCCGACCTGCTCGCCAATCGCCTCGCGGACGGCATCCAGGATCCACCACACCGCCACGGCGACGAGACGGCACTCCCCGCGCCAGCCGCTGCGCCGCACGGCCATGATCAAGCCCACGGTGCCTTCGGCGATCAGGTCCAGGTCGTCAAGGCCACGGTTGCGGAATCTCCTGACTAACCGGATGACGAAACGCAGGTTGGCGTTGACAAGCTTGTCGACCGCCTCTCTGTCCCCGTTGCGCGCCCGTCGCGCCAGCGCGGACTCCTCGGCGTTCGTCAGCGGCCGCTGGCGAGCGACGAAATCGAGGTAGCCGCACAGGCCGGGATCTTCCGTCCACTCCAGGAGCCTCTGGGCCCCGGTCACGAGTTTGCTCCGCGTCGCGCGCCCGCGTCCAGAAACGCGAGGCCAAGGTTCTTCATATCGGTGTTCCTCTCCGGTTCACGAACGTCTCAAAGGACTTCTCCGACGACCCTGGATGATGCGCAACAGCGCGGCATCCGCACTGGAGCGGCGATCCGCTCCGCTTGCATCTTACGGCCCTCTAGGGCCGCGGCATCCGCCGATGGATGGCGGCCTCGAGTTCCTTCCAGGCACGGTCGAATTCGACCGTCAGCAGATCCCGATTCCCGGTGGAAGCGGCTTGGAGGGCCTCAAACCTGTCTCGCGCCGTGACCAGCATGACTCTCAGTTCATCCACGTGCAGGACGGCTGCGAACCTGGCCTCGCGGCCGAGGGTCTGGAGCTTGACCTCGCGTTTCTTGATCTCCTGCTTCCAGAGGGTGAGCTGGGCTTCGGTTCGACGCACTGCCAGATCATCCATCATGGTCTCATTCCCGGCGTTATATCTGTTCTACCGCCCTTACAACCACGTTCTTGTCGGAGACCGGAACTGCGCTATTTGGTGGATTTCCCGATCGGTGGCATCCCCAGCCCCAACCGTGGTCTGCCACAATCATGCCAGCTACCACATCGTTTCCCGGCAACACGTTACGGAGAAGGGGGGCCGGATGACCCCCATCACATCGAAAGGCCTTCGATCATTGTGACGGATGCCTCAGGGGACCAGCCGACCGACCGAGAGAATCTCGTCGCCATCCGTCGGACACTGTCTCCAGCAACTCGCTTTCGTTCAGACCTCAATCCTCATGCGCTGCTCCATCTATTTGATCGGCACCGCTTCATTGTGATGGGCTCAGTTGGTCTGCATCATCACGCCATTCCTTGAGGATAAATCACTTACGTGTGGCCCGGCGATTGCTGTGATGAAACCGGACCCAGACGGCACCTGAGACCGGGTAGTCAATTGAGTGATGCCTACCAGCAATTATTTCAAAATGAGCGGGGATGCGGGAGCAGACCCAGAAAAGAGAGGCCTTAGCCATGAAGTGTCCAGTCATGAAACTCGCAGGCATCGGTCTTCTGTTCGCGGTGGTCGCGGTCATCGCGGTCGGCTGCAACAAGGATCAGGATGTCGCCAATGATGCCCAGTCGGAGGGAACCAGTCACGCAACGGTCGTGGTTCCGGAGGGCACCAGCATCGTCGTAACCCTCGACAAACGGATCACCACCGAGACGGCCAGCTCAGGCAGCACCTTCTCCGCGACGACGACCGAACCGATCATCGTGAACGGCCGGACCATCTTCCCGACGGGCAGCCGCGTCAACGGTGTCTTGCGCGAAGTAGAGGCCTCGGGCCGCTCCAGCGGCAGGGCCCAGATGACCCTCGCCTACCAGGAGATCGTCGATGCGACCGGCAAGGCCTACGCAATCTCGACGCGGCCGCTCATTCTGGAAGCCGATTCGGGCACGGGGACGGATGTGGAGCGGATCGCGGCGGGCACCGTGCTCGGCGGACTTGTCGGCGGGATCGCCGGCGGGGGTAAGGGTGCGGCAATCGGCGCCGGGGCCGGCGCCGGTGCGGGAGTCATCGTCATGCTCGCGACTCAGGGCGACGAGGTGGTGCTCGAATCCGGTCAGAAATTGTACGTCAACATGATCTCACCCACCACCGTTCAGGTGGTAGGGGAGAACTAATCCGCAGACGGATGATCGCAAGGAGGATAAAATGAGATTGATTTCCACGGCATTCCTGGTTGCCGTCCTGGTCACGGGCTTGGGTCAGGTTCCGGCCGCCCGGGCCGATTCGTCGAGCGACGTCGGCTTCCGTGGCTGGGGACCGCGGGTCGGCCTGTCCGTCGACCCGGACCAGGTCCACTTCGGCGCCCACTTCGACTACGGCAACTTCGCCCAACATGTCCGTTTCCAGCCGAATGTGGAACTCGGCCTGTCGGACCACCTCACTCTCTTGGCCATCAACGCGGAGGCGGCCTACCGCTTCAGCGAAAATTGGGACGTGTGGACTCCCTACCTTGGCGGCGGCCTCGGCGCCAATATCAAAAACTATGACACCGGTCACGACACCCATTCGAACACCGACCTGGGGGTCAACCTTCTTGGGGGGATTGAGAAGGGACTGGATAATGGAGATCGCTTCTTTATCGAGGCCAAGATCAGCTTGAACGACATACCGGACCTCAAGGTGACCATTGGCTGGACCTTCTACCACTAGGCGCCGGGACGTGGGTTATGAACTCAGCCGACAGGCGGAGTTGCGCAAAAGTGTTTCATCTCTAAAGCCGGCGACGGCCAGTCCCGCGTACCTATGGGTCCCTGAGGGTCGAGCGCTTCAGGGGCCCATAGAGCGGGCAGAATCCTACGGCGCTCGTCAGCAGCAACACGATGGCCATGATCCCCAGGATAATCGCGGTCACCCCCACGATCTGTCCGGCGAATACGAGAATCCCAATCAGGATAGCGATCAATAACCTGATGGTCCGATCGGCCGAACCCATGTTCTTCTTCATTCTCGACCTCCGAACGACGAGGTACCGGCGGGGCCTTGCGCCGGATTCATCTCGCCCCGGTCCGGGCCCCCGCTTTCAGGGAGACTATCCTATCACAGGGGCGGTGAAAAGGGCAATCGACCAGTCATCCCGCCATTCAAACCACCCTTGGCCCGGCTGCGGGAACCGCTCTACAATCTGACGCGCAAATTCAGGAAGAACTCCCTTCCCGGCCCGGGCTGGTAGCTGTTGTTCGGGTGGAGCACGAGACCCTCGCCGCTCTCGACGACATCGAGGTCGGGCTCCGTGAATGCCATCCAGAGTTTATCGCTGAGATTCTTCACACTGAAGTCCAACGCGCCCTGGAGCGACCCGACCTTCCAGTCGTAACCGAGGCGCGCATTGAACAGGGCGAACCCGGGGGCCGTGATGTCGGCATTCCCCGGGTCCGTGTAGATGTGCCAGGAAGTCTGGCAATTCGCGCTGAGTCCCAGGGTGAATCGGTGCAGGAAGTGATAATCGACCTGGGCGGCCAGTTGATGCTCGGGAGAATTGGGCAGGACCTGGTCCTTCCGGGGCAGGAACAGCTGTTGGATCGCATCGGCCGACGATGTGTCCGAGCTGTACTTGAAGTTCGAATAGGTGTAGGCGAACTGGAGGGTCAGCGAGTTCGCGGGGCGAACGGAGGCGTACAGCTCCGCACCATAGCGCCTGCTGTCGCCGGCATTGCCGTAGAAAGTCTCCTGGTTCCTCGGCGCCGGCAAACGGTAGCGGAAGAAGTCGTTCTTCGTGTTCAGAAGGAAGCCGGTGACCTCGTAACGCGCCCGCTTTCCCAAGGTGCCCCTGATTCCCAGCTCTTCACCCATCGATCTGCTGGCAGTCAGGTTCTTGTTGAAGCCCCCGAAGTCCCGCGGATTGTTGATCAGCTCCTCGGTCGAAGGCGGCAGGAATCCCACTCCCCAGCTCGCATAGGGATTGAATGGTTCGCTGAGCGCATACGAGACACCGAGCCGACCCGTGACCTTGTCGAAGTCGGCATCACCGGACAGAGACTTCCCCGTCATCGGTGAATCGTGATGGGCCAGCATGTCGACGAGCTTGTTGCTGATGTGATCGTACCGGAGGTTTCCCATCAGCGACAGCCGGGCGCCGGCCTCCAATCGCTCGAGCAGGAAGACCCCGACACCCGTCTGCGTGAGGGTCTGGTCCGCAAGAAGGATGGCGCTGTCCACCAGCAGATCCTCGCTGGTATCGCCGATCTCCTCGGTCCGACTGTCGTCCGGCAGGTTCCGGGGCTTGGTTTCAACGATCGTCTGCCGGCTGAAATCGCTGCCCAGGGTGAGGTGGCTTCCGACTCCCCCGGACCGGGCGTCCCATGAATACTGGAGCGAGCCGCCCGGGGTCAGGATCCGGCGATAGTCGACGGCCTGGTTGTTCGTTTCCGTGAAATCCACGGCCCGCAGGTAGGCGGACAGGGCCAGGGACTGATTCTCGGCGATCACAGCCCGCATCACGGCGCCGCCGGTCATCTTGGTTGTCTTGATGAATTCGTTGAAACGGATGGCGTCGGAGTTCGGCTCCGTCGGGAAATGGAAGGCGATGGAGTCGTTGACGCCCTCGGAGTTCTGATTGAAATAGTTTGAATAGGTGAACAGCGGCGTGATCGTCAGGTTGGGCGAGGGCTCATAGTCCAGTTTGCAGGAGACGATGTCGCCCCAGAAGGCCTGATGCACGCGATAACCGTCGCCCGCCGTGTGGGAGGCGGAGACCCTGTAGCTGGACTTTTCCGTGGATCCCTGAACCTGGCCCAGCTCCTTCCAGAACCCGTGGGAGCCGAAGGCGCTGTAAGCCAGGCCGCCGGCTGGGCGGCTGCCGCCGGTCTTGGTGACGATGTTGATCACGCCGGCATTCGAGGCGCAGCCGTAGATCGCCGCCGCAGGCCCGCGGAGGACCTCGATCCGCTCCACCGTTTCCCAGTCGATGTCGTACAGGTCGGAGGCGAAGCCCGTGGGATCGTTGAGCGAGATGCCGTCGAGCAGCACCTTGATGCCACGCAGTCCGCGCTCCGAGAGGATTCCCTGGCCGCGGATCGACATGTGGAGGCGCTCGCCGTTCGCCTGGTTGTCCACGCGGACTCCCGGGACCAGCGCCAGTGCCTCGTCGGCGGCGATGCCCCGGGGCATGGCCGCAAGATCCTTCGCGCCGACGACCGTGATTGCGCCGGGGTTCTTGCGCAAGGGGATGCGGATGCGGCTCGCCGTCACGGTGACGGTGTCGCAGACGGAGCAGACCGGGGCGGCCGGCATGTGCGGTTCCGGTGTGGAGGCGTCCCCGGCTCGCGCCTGTGCCGGAATTCCCAACAGCAGCAACGCGGCTGACACCATCGCGAGCGACCCTCGCAAAACTGCCGGACGGCGCATCCTCTTGAAGCTCGCGCTGATACTGCACACGTTTGCCACATGCGACCGCACACCCGCCACGATTCCCGTGGCGGCGATGCCTCCGTTGATCATCTGCACACCTCCGATTCAGTGTCGCCAAGGAATCGACCCACCATGCGGGCGTTAGCTCCCCTGACAATGCGTAATTTCGAAAAGGGAGTTTACGCCTATTTGAGCCTGTCCCCAATATATAAACCCCGCCACTCATCGAGCAGCGGGGCAGCCATTACAACGTGATCGTCCATTTCGATGAAGCCGAAGCCTATCTGGTCCACCAGTCACCATGAACAAGACATGTCATCCGCGGAGGCATTGATCCCGCGCTGGAAAACCCCCTCCCATGCATTTGGTGATAGCCACGGCCCTAAGTGTTGCCGACAGAGCAACTGCATGACATCAGATGACCCACGATGACGCTCTGAAGGGATTCCGGAGGGAGGATCAGATGCATAAGTTCAAGTTTGGTTTCCTGCTCTTGACCGCAGGAGTATTGGTCTCCGCGTTTGGGGGTTGCGCACCAGCGCCGTATACCAACGAAATCGTGGTCCTGGTGCCCTGCCCTGACAAGAATTGGCCACCGAATGACTGGCCACCCCCTGCCTGGCCACCCCCCCCGATCACGGTAACGGCGCCGGTCACTCCGCGGACCACCCCCCTCGACAGCAACCAGGACACTCCGGTGGTCAACACCAAGACCCGCGAGAGGATGCCGACACCGACACTTGGGAGGACACGCACGCGCTGAAACGTATCTGACCAGCCAACCTACCAGCGGTCCGCTCAGCTATTCGCTTGCCAACGTCACCGTGCCCAGGTGGTTGTCCTGGCCCGCGGTGACCATCACGCCCGCGATCGTCGAGTCGCGGTACGAACCCGCCGTAGCCGAGAACTTCAGGTCCCACGTTCCCTGCATCAGCATGGGAAAGTCGAAGTCGCCGTTGAGCGTATCGGCGTAAGCGTACACCGTGTCGTCGTTCGCCAGGGCCAAGACCATGGCCCGCGCATCGACCGGTTCGACGGTGCCGCTGATCGAGCCGCTCATGGCGTTGACGACCAGGTGGATCACCGGCTTCATCTTGTACTGCCCGTTGCCGGTCCGGTGCACCGAGCGGTCGGCGTCGAAGTCCAGGGTCACCGAGTAGATCGCGCCGTCCTCGATCGCGAAGGGGTGATTCAGCTTCAGCCCGGTCTGGGAACTGCTGGGGATCTCGAGAGCGAAGGTCTCGCCGTCGACGACCACGGTGTTGTTGTCACCGAGGATCAGGCGGACCTGGGTGTAGTCGCCGGCCGGCAGCGTGGAGTCGGCCAGCACGGCGTAGTTGCCGTTCGTCAGGTCCAGCAAGTTCACGAAGGTCGTATCGACGGCGATCGTGTGCCAACCCGTCAGGGAATCAGCGCCGGCCCGATGGACGCGCACTTCGATGACCTCGACATTGACCGCGTCGTAGTCGCCGGGGCTGTCGATCAGCAGGACCTGCATCGTGCCCGTGCCGGTCTCCGGTTCGGAGACCGAATCGGAACAGCCCACGATCAAGCCCGCCACGCAGATCATTCCCAACAGGATTCCCCCGATTTGCCTGGTTCGCATCGTATACACTCTTCTCATGTTCGCTTTGCTTCGCCGATTCGCCGATTTATCCGGACCCCGGCAACTGCAATTCTGGCTGGTGATCCAGGATGCAATTTAGAACAGGTTTTCAATTCGGCCATGTTTTCCGCAAAAGCGTACGGTAAAGGGGATTCGAAATGAAAATAATCGTACTCGGTGTGCAGATTCCCCAGATTTTCTGAGACTGATTTTGGTCTTGCAGGTGTCCATGTAACTTGGGCAGGCATGTCCATTTTGATTGCCGTCTGCTGGATAGGTTGGCATCATGTGAGCCGGTTGTCATGATTCGCGAGGCAACCTCCCCCACTTCGAAAGGATTTCCCGATGAAGATCCGCACCCTGATCATGTGCCTGCTGGCCGCATCCCTGCTTGCGCAGCCCGCCGGGGCCGAACGGAGGCCCAAGTCCGGTCCCGTGAAGGTGGACAAGAATAGCGTCAAGATCGTCCGGCAGAACCTCGGCTTCAAACTCGAGGATGACTCCATCCGGGCGCTGGTCAACGTATCGCTGGCGGATCTGGTCAAGATCAAGGAACCCGAGGCGCCGGACCAGGCCATCCCCGAGCAGGCGGTCTTCGTCAGCCACGACAAGAAGTCGTACCTCTTCCAGATGAGCTCGTACGAGCTGATCTTCCAGCGGGAACAGACGCTCAGGGTGATCTGCCACGGGTGGTTCCGCGGCACGACGGACTGGACGATCCTGGTCGACGTGACCGCCGGCCATGAAGAGGACTGGGCGCGGGTCACGGAACTCTACAAGTCGCTGAGGCTCGCCGACGCGTCCTTCCGCCTCGCCTGTGAAGGAACCAAGCTGGAGATCGAGAACAATCAGCACTACGCGTTCTTCACGGTGGATCTCTCCGAGTCGGACCGGGCGGTCACGCTCAGCGCGCCGAACTACCTGGCGGGATTGACCTACTGAGCACGGCGACAGGAGAACCTTCCCATGGCTCACCGCACCGTAAAATCCGGATACGCCGAGCTTGTCGATCGCCTGAATCGCGCCCCCCAGGGCGCCCCACCCTCTCAGCTGCTCAACCGTATCCTGGCCATGCTCATGAACGAACGGGAGGCCGGCCTGCTCGCCCTTTTGCCCATCAAACCCTTCACCGCGCACAAGGCCGCCCGGATCTGGAAGATGAGCGAGACCGAGGCGCAGAATATCCTTGAGACCCTGGCCGGTCGCGCCCTGCTGGTTGATGTCGAGCGCCATGGACGCTCGATCTACACCTTGCCCCCGCCCATGGCCGGCTTTTTCGAATTCTCGCTCATGCGCACCCGCGGCGACATCGACCAGAAGGCTCTCAGCGAGCTCTTTTACCAGTACCTGAACGTGGAAGAGGACTTCGTGAAGGCCCTCTTCACGGACGGCGAAACGCAGCTGGGTCGCGTGTTCGTGCAGGAGCCGGTGCTGACGAGTGAGCAAGCGGCTCACGTGCTGGATTACGAGCGGGCCAGCGAGGTTATCGCGACAGCCACCCACATCGGCGTCGGGATGTGCTACTGCCGGCACAAGAAGCTGCACCTGGGCGAAGCCTGCGACGCGCCCCTGGACATCTGCATGACCTTCAACGGCTCGGCCGAGTCGTTGACCCGACACGGCCACGCGCGCGCCGTGGACAAGACCGAGTGCCAAGACTTGCTGGACCAGGCCTACGAGCAGGGGCTGGTCCAGTTCGGGGAGAACGTGCAGCACAAGGTCAACTTCATTTGCAACTGCTGCGGCTGCTGCTGCGAGGCCCTGCTCGCCCAGAAAAGATTCACCCACTTGCACCCCGTCCACACGACGAACTTCGTCCCTCAAGTGGACGCCGCCGCCTGCAAGGGCTGCGGCAAGTGCGTCGATGCCTGCCCGGTCGAGGCCATGGCGTTGGTGTCCGCCAGCGACCCGGCCCAGCCGCGGCGGCGAACCGCACGGGTACTCGAGGATGCCTGCCTGGGTTGTGGGGTGTGTGTCCGTTCCTGTACGAACGACGCGCTGAAGCTGCAACAGCGAGCGGCGCGCGTGCTGACGCCGGTCAATAACGCCCACCGCTACGTGCTGATGGCGGCCGAGCGGGGCAAACTTCAGGACCTGATCTTCGACAACAAGGTGCTGTGGAGTCATCGTGCCCTGGCGGCCCTGCTGGGCGCGGTTCTGAAGTTGCCGCCGGTCAAACGGGCGTTGGCCAGCGAACAGATGAAATCGCGGTACTTGGCCGCGTTGACATCGCGGCAAATGCCCGCAAACCATTAGGGTTATGTTCAATGATTGCGTTATCCGTAGGTTGCCTGATCACGCCCGTCGAGAACGCCATCTCGTACAAGAGGGGGCCCTGATTGTTCGGGGCCCCCTCGTGATGGCTTGAGAAAAGCCATTCAATTTACCGGTATAGTGCTTTCAGCGCGCCCCAACTGCTATCCTCTGTACTGACTTCGCAGCTTGCGATGTAGAGGACCAGTTGCGAGAAATCCCACGATGCACCATCGGTGGCCGTTGGGCTGCAATCGGTGTACAGCAGCGGCGGGTAGTTGGCCGGCGGCAGGCCATCTCCGACCTTGGCGCCGTTACCGACCGTGAAGCCGAGGCATTCACTGTCATAGCCGTCGATCCTCGCCGTGGCCTGGACGTTGGTCCGGGCCGCAATCGCGACGTTGGCGACGTAGGTCACCGTTTCGTACTCCACGTAGGAGAGGATCGGGCCCGTGTACTCCGGATCGCCATTGCCCCAGGGGCCGCTGCCGCTCAGCCAGATCGTGCCGCCTGTAAAGATGCACTTCCAGGTACGCGTGCCGTTGCCGGCAACGACGGAATCGTCGATCAAGATCGCGTCGCCGCCTTCGACTGAGCAATGGTAGCTCCACGAGGAACCGAGCGACACGCCATCCCAGGAGGCGGCGTTGAAGGTTGTGCCGGCAGACAGGGCGCCGCCGCCCGCCATCCAGCCCTCAGTGTAGCGACCGAGCGGTACGATGCCTCCGAGATCAGTGGAGCTCCAGGAGCCTTGCAACGGGGCGCCCGCCAGAGCGACGGCGGGAATCACAAGGGCGAGCAGAAGCAATACCATAGTAATCTTGCACATAAAGATCCTCCAGGGCTAGAGAACGTGGCGGCCCGGTTACCTTGGGAAATCAATTTCCGTGGAATCCGGATACCTTGAGGCAGTGTATCATACAAAAGTATCATCCTGCAACCTGATTGTCACTGTTTGTTGACTATTCCTTCTATATATTCATAAACCCTGATACTTAAGCACTTACGATATCGTGTTGAAAATTCTCTCGAATCAACAAATTCTCACTAGGAATTCTTGCTGATGTATGACACCATTCCCGTCTTGAGATAGGGGGGCCGCGCATGTCTGGATCGCAACGGCGAATCGTCGGCAATCTGATCCTGGTTCTACTAGTGAGTACCGTTTCTGCAGCGACCGAAGCCCCGGTGCTGGTCAACGCCGTCATCGGCGCAAGCGGCGGCAGCGCGGGAGAGCCGAACTACAGCGTGCGCTGTACGGTGGGCCAGCCCTTCACCGGCGCAACGAGCGGTACCGGAACGACGCTCGCGATAGGATTCTGGCCCAGCTTCCAAGACTACGCAAGCCCGGTTCCCGAGGTCTCGCACTACGACTGGCGCCTGAACAACAACCACCCCAACCCATTCAATCCACGCACTGCAATCCGGTATTCGTTGCCGGCCGAAGCGGCAGTACGTTTGGAAATCTACGATCTGAGGGGACATCTCGTCCGGAATCTGGTCGATACGGTACGGCCTGCGGGCGACCATGTGGCGATCTGGAACGGCGTCGGCGACGACGGCGGTCCGGTCGCTTCGGGACTGTATATCGTCCGCCTCAGCTCGCCCGACGGAGTGCTGACACACAAGATGATGCTGACCCGCTGAGTTCGATTGCCGAGAACCGGCCTGATCTTCAAATCACGGGGGGATGACGATGAGATTCATGAGCGCGCTGTTGTTTGTTGTTCTCCTGTGGGCGGCATCGGCCCAGGCCGTGGTCCCGCGGACCCTCAGCTTCCAGGGCGCCCTGAGAGATGAGACCGGCTCCCTGCTGCCGGATGGCGACTACGAAATCGCTTTCCGAATATTCGATGTCGAGATCTCCGGCGAATATCTGTGGGAGGAGTCCCAGATCGTCCCGGTCGGCGATTCGATGTTCAGCGCCGTGCTGGGAAAAACGAATCCTCTGGATCTGCCCTTCGATGAGCAATACTGGATCGAACTGCGCGTGGGTAACGATCCATGGATGGAGCCTCGCCTGCCGCTGACCGCCGCACCCTACAGTCTGAATGTCGCTGAAGGACAGGCGGTCACGAGCATCAACTCGGTGACCGACGACGTTACGTTGGCCGGCGACGGCGGCGTCGTCGTCAGCCAGGCGGGCCAGACCATCACCATCTCCGGCAGTGGCGGCGCAAGCTCCTCGGCGGAGAGCCTGGCCTACCCCGACGGGTTCATGGACCTGGAGCCCGTTTACTGGCCACTCATGAGTCTGATGCCCTACACCGTACCCGCCGGCAAGAACCTCTATATCACGAACGTCTTCTGCCCGCAGGGAGACGAACTGCTCATTGACGGACTGGGGATCGTGAAGATCGTCGGCAACGCCCCAAACAGGCTGCCGATCATCGTCGGTTCCGGACAGATCGTCTCGGTGCTTATACCGGGCTTCATCACCATCAATGGTTTTCTCGTCGATGCCGTCGTGACGCCGGTGACGGTCGACATCGGCTCGGGCAACTACTTTCCGCCCGGGGGCCAGGACCTGGTCGTCACCCACGTCTATACGCGTCGCACCGAGAACCCGTACTGGGACCTGAATATCCAGGGCGGAGCACCGATCTACCGGATATCGACCACTGATCAGACCGATGGGCTCGATCAGCCGATCATCATTGCTCCGGGCACTTATCTTTCGACCACGGCCGGGTACCCCGGATCCATCATCATCAACGGTTATCTGCGTTGATGGAAACGGGGCTCTCGATTGCGGCCGTAAGCGCACGCCCACTTTTGCCTTGTTCGAGTTCGGCGGAGACCCCAGAAGGGAAAGCGTGCCTGCTACGATGAGTGCCCCGCCGGATCTGTTTCTCAGTCAGCAGAGCGAACCGGCGTTCGTCTTGGTTGAGCCAGGACACACTGGCCGGCGTTGTTTCCTGCCGGCAACGTCCGGACCGTTTCAAGCTTAAGTTAATGGACACTCTGGACTATAATGACCCGGCCAGAGAAGAGTGCCATGAGCAAGAACATAGATCCTGAGAAGATCATCCGCGAGATCAAACGCAAGACCCGCCGCAAATTTTCCGCCGAAGAGAAGATCCGTATCGTCCTGGAGGGCCTCTCGCGTTACATCCACGTAGACATCGGCTGCCCCGCCGAATCCAGGAAGCGAGGCAGCTTCTGAAAATGCAGACCCTCAGACGCAGGATGTGTAATAATCAGGGATACAAGACACAAGTTTGGGCAGTGTGTTTGTCTAATGGAATGTGTAAGAACCAAGGATCACGGCGGACCATGATATGATGAACCAATTCGAATACATGGCACAGGAGATCACAAGACTTGAAAGTCGCTTGTGCGGATACAGCAAGGAAACTCCGGAAGCAGGCGTGCTACCCTCTCGATGGACTCTGGCGGGTGGTTACCTGCGCTGGCATGTTCAGTTTATTGAGGAAATCCTCGAACCGGACCTGGACATCGAGATCACATCAAATGCACTCATTGTACGCGCCTTGTCGGCAAGAGAGACAGCCAGAGTCCTATTGGCGATCCTTCCCATCCCTGGAAACTTTGACGTTCAAAATCCAGAGATCCGTTATGGATCCACCTCCCTTGAGATTTCCCTGAAATGGGTGAAAGGCGAACCGCAATAGATGGAAAAGACGTATTACGAAATCCTCGAGGTTTCTCAGGAGGCATCTGATCAGGAAATCAAGAAGGCCTTTCGAAAACTGGCATTAAAATACCATCCGGACAAGAATCCAGGAAATCCCGATGCTGAGGCACGATTCAAGGAGTTGGCCGCGGCTTACGAAGTCCTGCACGATGCCGAGAAACGCAGGGAATACGACGGAATTCTCGAAGCTGGGCGCCGACCTACTTACCAGGAGTTCGCCGGATCCGGAGGTGATCCTCACGCCTGGACCAAGGAAGACATCCTGTCCCACTTCGGGGATCTCTTCGGCGGCAGATTCGGGCATTCTTTCCATGAAGATCGCTCTCCCGGCCAATCAGGTTATGACATTGAGACCCGGCTGGAAGTGGATTTCCGGACTGCCGCGCTCGGGGGCAAGATCCAGGTCACAATCGATGGCGATGTAGCCTGCACTGCATGTTCGGGTAAAGGAACCACCGGGAACGCTGGTCCTTGCCCTACCTGTGGCGGCAAGGGTCGCACAACACGGCAATCAGATCAAACAGGACAGTTCTTCACGATTACGGGCATCTGTCCTGAATGTTCAGGCACTGGATTCAAGGGGATCACTTGCACCACCTGTAGTGGAAGAGGTGTCGTTGAAAAACGGCGGCGGGTGAACATCAACGTGCCGGAGGGAGTTGAAGACGGCCAGATGCTGCGCTTAACCGGACTAGGTGGTGCGGGCAGATTTGGTGGCCAAGCCGGCGACCTCATGGTTCTAATCCGGGTGAAACCAGATCCGCATCTCCGTCGAGAAGGAAATGACATCCATGCGGAAATCGAGGTACCTGTTTCGATAGCTGCTCTTGGCGGGCAAGTCGAGGTGCAAACGCTTCGCGGCAAGGTCAAGCTCAAAATGCCCCCAGCCACCTCATCAGGAAAGCTTCTTCGCCTCAAGGGTCAAGGAATACGTGGCGGTAATCATGTGGCCCGAGTGATGATCGTGCTTCCTGATCAATTGACCGAGAAACAGAAGGAGTGTTTTGGTAAGATTGACAGCGA
>CAZJGK010000013.1:31698-47078 GCA_964545545.1 uncultured Fibrobacteraceae bacterium
CCCAGGGGCGCCGACACTCCACCCCCCGAGAGAGGAAGGTTCCCTTCATGCGTTCCTCGATCCTGATCATCCTCCTGCTGGCGGCGTCCACGGCGCTGGCCGGCGCATTCCCTGCCGGAACCGCACCGCCCCCGATCACCGAGGCACAGGCGCTCGGCGTGGGACCGGTCGCGCTCGCACCACTGCCGGCTCCCCCCGTCCCGCCCAACAATCCCCAGATGAGCGACAAGATCGAGCTGGGCAGGAAGCTGTACTTCGACACGCGACTATCTGCGGACAACACCGTCAGCTGCGCCACCTGCCATGACCCGAAGCACGGGTGGTCCGACGCCGGGCCGACGAGCACGGGCATCAAGGGCCAGCGCGGCGGGCGCCGCGCGCCGCCGGTGTCCAACGCCGCCTACTTCCCGCTGCAGTTCTGGGACGGCCGCGCCACCAGCCTGGAAGACCAGTCGATGGGGCCGATCGCCAACCCGGTCGAGATGGGCAACACCCACGAGGTGATGATCCGCACCCTCGACGACCTGCCCGACTACGTGGCGGACTTCGCCGCGGTCTTCGGCAACTCTCCGATCACGCTCGACCAGGTGGCCCAGGTGATCTCGTCCTTCGAGCGCACCATCGTGACCACCGACTCGCCCTTCGACCGCTTCACGCGGGGGGACCCGACCGCGCTGACGAAGCTCGAAAAGCGCGGGCTGGAGATCTACAACGGCAAGGGACACTGCACCTGCTGCCACTGGGGGCCCCTGTTCAGCGACAGCCGCTTCCACAACCTGGGCGTGCCGCCCCTCGATCCGGCCCAGCCGGACAGCGGCCGGTACGTCGTCACGAAGCTGGAGAAGGACATCGGCGCGTTCAAGACGCCGACGATGCGCGATGTCGCCGCGCGACCGCCCTACCTGCACACCGGCGGCGAGAAGACGCTGGCGGACGTGCTGCGCTTCTACAACCGGGGCGGCGGCACGCAGGACCCTCACCTGGACGCGATGATGCTGCCGCTCGGGCTCAGCGAGGGCGAGATCGAGGCGCTCGCCGCCTTCCTGGACCGCGCCCTGACCAGCCTGAACTCCGAAGTGGCGAACGTGAATCCGCCCCGGCCTGCGGGCGCAACGCGGGAGGGGAAATGATGGACAGGAACCGCACCGTATTCGGCCTGCTGCTGCTTCTGCTCGTCGCCGGCCTGTTGCTGCCGACGGACGGCGACGCCATCCCGGCCTTCGCCCGCAAGTACGGCTTCAACTGCATGATGTGCCACACGGCCTACCCCAAGCTCAACGACTGGGGCCAGCGCTTCCGCGATAACGGCTACCAGCTTCCCGGCCAGGTCGGCAAGGAAGCGGGCGTGTTCGAGACGCCGCCGCCGCTCGCGATGCGCACCTCCACCGGCTTCAACGGCTACCACGACGACGCCGGGAAAACCGGCGGCTTCGGCATCATGGGCCTGGACCTGCTGGCCGCGGGCGAGATGCACGAGAACGTGTCGTTCCTGCTGATCTACACGCCGCGCATCGACGAGCCCACCTCCGACTACACCGGCACGGACGCCTCCCAGCCGGGAGCGGTCGAGTCGGCGAGCGTCGTCTTCAGCAACCTCGTTCCCGGGGCGCTGAACCTGCGTGTGGGACGCTTCGAACCCGCCTACCACCTGATCAGCTCCAAGCGCTCCTACTACCTGTCGTCGTCCTACGACGTCTACGGCTTCGCGACCCCGGCGAGCGACTTCGTGTTCGACGACAACCAGGTCGGTCTCGAGGCCACGGGACACTTCCGCGGCGGCTTCAAGTACGCGGCCGGCGTCGTCAACGGCACCGGTCCGCGGCCCGACGACAACGTCGCCAAGGACGCGTACCTGTGCCTGTCCCAGACCTTCGGCGCCGGAGACGGGCAGAGCGCCGGGCAGCGCCTCTCCGCGTTCGGGTACACGGGCAGGCAACCGCACACTGTCCCCCTCACCACGAACTCCCCCACCGGCGAGGCGGCGGGCAAGGACAACGAGTCCTACTCGCGCTTCGGCGGCGCGGCGAGCCTGAACTGGCGGACCTTCAACCTCCAGGCGATGGTCATGAAGGGGACCGACGCCAAGGCGTTCAACACGTTCGATCCGGCGAAGGACTACGAGTTCACCGGCGGCTTCGCCGAGCTGGACTGGGCCGGCCTGTGGAACAACCGGCTGGTGGTCTCGGCCCTGCACAACTGGATCTCGCCGCCGGACGAGGATCCCGCCAGCAAGCTCACGGACTGGTCCGGGCTGGTCCGCTACTATCTGGGCGACTGGCGCGCGGTGAACGTGGCCCTCCACGCGGAGTACACGCACCGCAAGACGGGCACGACGAATCCGGTTTCCGACGACGGCTTCGCACTGCTGGTCGACTTCGCGTTCTGACCCGATGCGGCGCGTGCGGCATCGCATCCTCTGGACGGCCGCCTTCGACTGGGTCGAGGCGGCCGTCGTCCAGGTGATCTTGTTGGTCGATACGGACTTTTGACCAGGGACAGCGGATTCTACGCCGGGGAAGTTGGTTCCCCACCTATGATTCGGACTCTCTCACTTCCCACCCACCACCAACCTTGTTAACTGCCCCGACAACCGATGCACGATCAGATATGCGCAAGGCACCACGATCAAGGTCAGCAGCGCGGAGACCGTCAACCCGCCTACCACCGCCAGCGCCAGGGGCTGCATCAGCTCCGATCCCTCGCCCAATCCCAGGGCCAGCGGCAGCATGCCGATGACCGTGGTCATCGTCGTCATCAGGATCGGCCGCAGGCGCACCGCCCCGGCCTCCACCACGGCCTGCTCGACGGGCAGACCCTTCTCGCGCCGGGCGATCTCGACATACTGCACCAGCAGGATGGCGTTGTTCACCACGATGCCGGCCAGCAGGATCAATCCCAGCAGCACGGGTGCGCTGGTGGGCGTCCCGGTCAACCACAGGATCAGGCCGACCCCGATCAGGGCCATGGGGATGGAGAATAGGATGGCCAGCGGATCGCTCAGGCTCTCGTACTGGACGGCCATCACCACGAACACCAGGAAGATGGCCAGGATGATGACGGTGTTCAGATTCCGCTGATTCTCCTTCAGCGCCTCCTCCTCGCCGCCGTAGATCAGCGAGTAGCCCTTGGGCAGGGGCAGGTCCGCCAGGGCGGCCCGCACGCCGGCGGTGACCTGGCCGACGCTGGCGATCTCGTTGTCCACATCCCCGGTCACCCGCACCTGCCGGTTCTGGTTCACCCGCAGGATGGTCGTCGGACCGGTGCCCAAGTGCACATCGGCCACGTCGCGCAGGTAGATGGGCTGATCGTCACCCGGGAACAGCGCGATGGAGCCCAGGTTCTCCGGGCTGGTGAATGACTCGCGCGGCAGGCGCACACGGATGTCGTACTCGTTGTTGTGCTCGGTGAAACGCGTCACGACCGTCCCGTCCAGGGCGGTTCGTACCGTCTGGCCCACCTGGGCCACGTCCAGGCCCAGATCCGCGGCGCGCTGCCGGTCGATCTCGATCGACAGCTGTGGGCTGGCCTCCTCGGTCGACAGCTCGATCCCTCCGAGACCGGGGACGGCGCTCATCCGTCGCAGCATCTGCTGGGCGAGGGACTGCAGTTCGGCCAGATCATCCCCCTGGATCGACACCGCCACGTCGGCATCCGCCTGGTTGGTCCGCAGCCCGCGGATCCGCGGCGGCCGCACGAAGATCTGCGCCCCAGGGATCCCCAGGTCATTGATCTTCTTCTGGAGTTCGGCGACCCACAGCGAAGCGGGCATGTCGCGCCGCTGGCTCGAGGGCCCCAGCTGAATGCCCATGGACCCCCGGCCGCCCCGGGTCATGGTGGAGCCACCGTACAGGTAGCCGCCGGCGGTGGTGAAGACGTGCTGGACATAGGGCATGGTCCGCACCAGACCCTCGAGCTGCAGGGCCACCTCGTTGGTGCGCTCGGGGGAGGTGCCGGGGGGCATCCGCACATACACCCCCACATTGCCGTCGTCCACCGCGGGCAGGAATTCGCTGCCCAGGTCCCGGGTCAGCAGCAGGACGCCGGCGAGACAAGCGAACGCGGCCGGAATCACAATCCAGCGCCAATGGACCGCCCCGGCCGCCACCACCCGGTACCCGGCGGTGAAGCGGATCAGACCTCGGTTGAAGGCGGTCACGATGGGATTGCGCGTCAGGTGGCTGGTGCGCTCGATCTTGGCCAGCTGGGCCGAGAGCATGGGCACCAGGGTCAAGGCGACGACCAGCGAGGCCACGATGGCGAACGAGATGGTCAGGATCAGCTCGCGGAAGATGAGCGCCGCCAGGCCCGTGATCAGCAGGAACGGAACCACCGCCGCCAGGTTGGTCAGGGTCGAGGCCACGACGGCCGAGGCGACCTCGGAAGAGCCCAGGTGAGCGGCCTCCTCCGGATCCTCCACGCCCAGCTGGCGGTGCCGGAAGATGTTCTCGAGCATTACGATCGAATTGTCGATCAGCAGCCCGATGCCCAGGGCCAGTCCGCCCAGGCTCATGATGTTCAGCGTCAGGTGCCCCAGCCCCATCATCACGAAGGTGGCCAGCACGGCCAGGGGGATGGACAGCCCGATGATGAAGGTCTTGCGCAGGCTGCCCAGGAACAGCAACACCACCAGCATGGCCAGCGATCCGCCCATGATCGCCGCGTTGCGCACCCCCGAGAGCGCGTTGCGGATGAAGAACGACTGGTCGGAAATGACCTCGTAGTGGATGTCGTCGGGGATGAACCGCGAGTCGGTGAGCTGGGCCATCCGGGCGGCCAGCCCCTGCGCCACCTTGACGGTGTTGGCGTCCGGCTGCTTGCTGACCGAGAGCTTCACCGCCGGCACTCCGTCCAGCCGTGCCCATAGGCGTTGCTCCTGGTGGGTGTCGGTGATCTCGGCGACCTCCGACAGGGGGATCCGCTGGGCCGATCCCGGCACGCTGAGCAGGACCTTGCGGATGTCGTCCACGCTCTGGAACTTGCCGGCGGTCTTGCCCACGATATCGAAGCTCGGCGAAGTGACGTTGCCGACGGCGATGTCCTGGTTCTCGGCCCGGATGCGGCCGATGACATCCGAAACGGTCAAACCGTAGAAGCGGAGCCGTTCCTGGTCCAGGGTCACCCGGATCTCGCGGACCAGCCCCCCTGCCACATCCACCCCGGCCACGCCCTCGACCGTCAACAGCTGAGGATGCAGGCGCAGATTCACCCAGTTGCGCAGGTCCACCAGGTCCCGCGTGGGCGAGCTGAACCCGATCTCGTAAACCGGGATCTGCGAGGGATCCATCTTGCGGATCACCGGCGGCTCGGCGTCTGCCGGCAGGCGCGAACGGGCGCGGTCGAGGTTCTTGGAGGCGTCCTGCAGGGCGAAGTTGATGTCCGTGCCGTAATTGAACATCAGATCGATGTCGCAGTCGCCCTCGCTGGTCTCGCTCTGCAGCTCCGTCAGATCCTCGGTGGTGGCCAGGCTGGTCTCCAGGACCTTGGTGACCTGCTCCTCCATGACCTCCGGGGCCACGCCCGGATAAGTCACGCGCACACGGATCTGGGGATAGATGATCTGAGGCAGCAGGTCCAGGGGCAGCTGGCCCGCAAAGAACAGGCCCACCACCACGACCACCGAGGCGCACGCGAGCACCCCGATCGGGCGCCGGATCGAGAGACTGGAAAGGCTGCTCCGGCGCTTCGGTTCGCTCATTGCGGGCTCCCCGCAGAGCCGGCCTTGGCGCTGACGCGAACCTTGGTTCCCGACCTCAGGTTCACATGGCCGGAGCTGACCACCTCCTCGCCCCGGGCGAGCCCACGGGTGATCTCGATCCAGCCTTCGGTGGTCAGACCGGTCTGTACCATCCGGCGGCTGAGGGTGTCGGCCGCCACGACGTACACGAACGATCCGCCCTCGCCGACTCCGATGGCCGCCGCCGGCACCGTCAGCACATCCTTGCGGCTGTCCAGGGCGAACTCGACCCGCGCCAGGAATCCTGGCTTCGCGTCTACATCCGCCGGCAGCGGATCCAGCACAACTTCGACCGGGACCAGCCGGCTGGCGGCATCCGCACTGGGAAAGATCCGCCGGATGTGGCCGGAGAAATGCCGGCCGGGATAGGCGTCCAGCTGCAGGTCCGCCGCCTGGCCGGATTCGAGGTGGACCACATCCAGCTCCGAAACCCGGACCCGGACCACCAGCAGGGAATCGTCCACGATGGTGAACATGGCCCCGTTGGCCGAGACGGTGCTGCCCTTTTCGACTCGCTTGGCGGTCACCATGCCCGCGACCGGGGCCGTGATGCGCGTGAACGCGAGGCGGGTCTCCCAGAGCTGCACATCGGCCTTGGCGATGGCGAACGCGGAGCGCGCGGCATCCACTTCCTCGGCTGTCACCAGCTCGTTGGCCAGCAATTCCTCGGCTCGTCGGTAAGCGGCCTCGGCGTTGGCCAGGATGGCCTTGGCCCGTTCCAGCTGCGCCTCGGTCTCGCGCGCATCGAGCCGGGCCATCAGCTGCCCCGCCTCCACCCGATCACCCTCCTCGACCAGGACTTCCAGGACGATGCCGGCAGCCTGGGCGTTGACCGCGACGGTCCGGATGGGTTCGATGGAACCGGTCACCGCCACGGTCCTGGCCAGATCGCGGGGCTGGACATCCACCACCGCCACCGGGACGGTCATGGCCGGATGTCCGGCACCCCCGCCGGAACCCGCGGCAGGCGAGCCGCCGGAACCCGCCTCCCGGGAGCAGCCGCCGGGCATCGTCATCAGGGCAAAGAACAGCAGGGATGACGCAACGGCGTGGACTTTCATGTTCCTCCCATCAGGGGCCGGGGAATCCGTCTACCATAAGGGGAATAAAATACACCCGCCTGGGCGCGGGTTCCTAGAAACAAATGCGGGCTGTTGAGCGGCAGCCCCCGTAGCCGAAGCCGCGGGGGGGGCGACCGGTCTCTCAGCCCTGACCGCACCCATCACGGATATACCAGGCGGAACATTTCATTTCTCCATTTGCTCTCAATGAACAGGCAGCGCTCCCCCCGTCACCAAAGGCAGCTGGCCGACTTTTCGAGACCCAGCAGGGACCATCTTGTACGCGCCGGTGGCAAGATCCGTGACCTGCAGGGATGCCTGTTTCGTGTTGATGGTCCCGGCACCCCACTCCACGGTACGTTTATGTCCGTCCCGGTAGCTTATCGTGTAGGGATTGCTGCCGGTGACTCCCGTTGAGCCGTCCAGCAACGCGGCCAGCAGGTAGTAGGCGTAGAATCCCGGCTTCGGGTTCCCGTCGGCATCCCACAATGCGGTCATGCTGTTTCCGTGGGTGGGATGCCCACCGTCGTTGCTCCTGAACCACAGCACGAACTTCACACCCCGGCTCAGGGCCTCGAGGTTGATACCCATGACGGCCTTGAAGTGGGCCTCCGGCGTGTAGGACTCGACGTTAAGAGACGGGCCGCCGGCCTCGGTGCAAACGATGGGCGCACCCCTGGCAATGGTCCTCAGGAACTTCACCCTCGCCGGAATCAGGGACTCTGGACCGTAGAAGTGCCCGTCAACTAGATCGAATTTGCATCGTTTGGTGATGCTCTTGAGCAGATCCGCTTTCGCCCCGCCGGCAGCGAGGAAATCCAGTGCCCCGGAGGAAATTCCTCCCAGGCAATAATTGGCACCCTGGTCGGCGTCGTGCACCGCGGCATAGGTGGCGTTGTTGACCGCCACGAATTGGTCCCATGTCCCGGCCCAGCCGGCTATCACCCTCCCCTGGTTCGTGAACTCGTTGATCGCCTGCCAGTATTTCACCCTGGCCCTGAGCCCCGGCATGTCGTCCTTGCCGTCGAAGTCGTAACGCTCAACAGTGGCCCGCACGAATTGTCGCCAGTGGGCGAGATCGGTCGGCATCCGATTAGGTGTACCGTACTTCGTGGCCTCAGTGTAGGCCGGGGCATCGGGCGCAAAGGTTATGAATGGCTCAATGCCTACCGCTTGCATCGCCTTGATGCGCTGATCTAAACCACGCCAATCGTAAACACCGCGGTTCGGCTCCCTGAATGACCAGGTCGCATTAATCCTGGCGATGGTCATCCCGGCAGCGGCCAGCCGCGGGTACGTATTGACCTGGTTCGAGGCGAACGAAATGCCGAGGGACGGCTGCGGGCTCACTGCCAGATCAGATAGCAGCATGTTGCCCACGCCCGGCGGTGGTGGCGTTGGTGACCGGGGGTTCCTTGGCATACAGCGCATTCCGCATAGCAATATAACCGCCGGGAGAATCAGTAGTTTTTTCATTTCGGCTCCCTTGGGATATAGGCTTCCCGTGCATCTCCCCGGTCTTGGCAGTCTGAATGGCGGGGTCTCCTGCAAGCTCACGCTTGCAGGAGACTCTTGAGTTAATGCGGGCAGAGGCTGCGGATCGACCTTCGGCAATTGCCCTGTTCAAAACTTCCAGCGGGATGCGCTCATTTCAACACCTCCTGGCTACACAAAAATAGCCTTTTCGAGATGTCGGAAAAAGGCAGGCAAGTCCAGTCGATGCGCGGCTCTCACGTCATTCGATGTCAGCGAAAGTAGAAAGCGAAGCCGGCGCCCACATAGCTGAACGAGTCGTCGTTGAGTCCGAGGCCGACTTCGGCGATGAAATCGGCGGTGTCGGACAGCCGGTACTCGATTCCGGGTACCAAGTGGACTGTCGTGAACGTGTCGTCGACCCCCTGCGGGGCGTCCTTGATCGACTCGAACGACGCATCCAGTGCACCGCACAGCTCCAGGTTCTCGGTCACGTGTCCGCTGAACTGGGGCGTGACGTCGAACCCCATGGTGTCGAAATTCCCATTGCTCGCGTTCACCCAATGGATGCCGCCCGCCACCGAAAAAGCCAGGCCGGCATTCGGCTGTGCGTTCTTCAGGATCCACAGCTCGCCGTCCGCGCCGATGTAGACCATGTTTTCGAAGAAACCCACCTTGGCTTCGGCATCGAAACGGTCGGTGAAACCGTACCCGCCCCTGGCCACGACTCCGAATTCGTCGTCCGCGCCGTTCTTGCCGATCACCATGATCGGGGCGGCCATCAGCTTGTAGACCCCCGCGTCCATGGTCTCGGCAGACTGCAGGACGCCGATGTGCTGGGCAGCGGCCGGCAGTCCCATGCACAGGACCAGACTGGCGGCAAGAACTCCGATAAAGATCCTCATGTAACATTCTCCCGGGTTGAGTAGGAATCGTCGGTGGGCCGAACAGATCCGTTCTGTTGGTGCGACCCTGGTGGCTATGGGTGGCAGCCCATAAAGCATGCCACCCTCTAAAAGCCACTATCGTGCCAGACATAACTGCTTGGTGTGGAATGAATTAATTGAATTGCGGGATTGGGGTCTCCATCAAAAAGATGCGGGGTCAATCAAAATGACGGGGCGGCCCAAGTTATCTGCGAGTCCACCGTCGCCAAGGCTACACCGCGAGGAGATTTTCCTGGATGCAATATTTGGTAGGGACAACCATCGCTTCGGTCGCAACCCGCACCAGATCCTTCACCTTGATCGGTTTGGTGACGTAGCCGTCCATGCCGGAGTCCAGACAGCGGCCATGGTCGGACTTCATGGCGTGCGCCGTGACGCCGACGATGGGCACGTGCCGCCCGGTGCCGGCCTCGTTTTCGCGCAGCGCACGCGTCATATCGAGCCCGTCCATGACCGGCATCTGAACGTCCGACAGAATGAGATCGAATTCCTCGGCAAGGGCCATGTTCAGGCCCTCCTGGCCGTCGGCGGCCAAAGACACGACGCAATTCAACCGCTCCAGAATGCGTACGATGATCTTCTGATTCACGAGGTTGTCCTCGACCGTGAGCACCCGCGCACCGGCGAACGCGAACGGTGGGTTGCCGGCTTCTGCGGAACGGCTGGCGTCGACCCGGGTTACAGCCGACGGATCGATCAGATGCAGTAATTCCGAGGGCTTCACGGGTAGCAGCAGCTTTTGGCTGCCCAGTTCGCCATCCACACCGGCCATGTGGTGGCGTGGGGCGAGGGAAACGCAACGAAAACCCCTGTCGATCAGCGCGCGGACAGTTGCCGGCGCAATCAGCCCCTTACCCTCGCCGACGGCAAGCGCATCGTAGAAGACGAGCGTCTGGCGCGGATCCGCCGCCAGGGTTCCGTTGCCAAGCTCAGCCAGCGGTGCAATGTCCTCAAGCGCCACGATCCGGCAGCCGAGTGCCTCGAACTGGGCGGATAGCGCTCCGGAAGTGGCGGATTCCTCGTAGTAGATGTACGCCGTTCCTATGTCGCACTTCGTATGCATTGCATTTGTGTGTTCGCCGCCGGCCAGATCGATGCAGAAGCTGAACACGCTGCCGCTGCCCGGAGTGCTCTCCAGGCCCAGATCGCCGCCCATCAGGCCGACGAGTTGCGAGGAGATCGGGAGTCCCAGGCCCGTGCCGCCGAAGCGGCGTGTCGTCGAGGCGTCGGCCTGCGAGAAGGCGGCAAAGACGGAGTGCTGCGCCTCCTTGTGGATGCCGATGCCCGTGTCCCGCACGGCGAATTCCACGCCGCCGTCGGCCCCTGGTCGGACCGAGAGCGTCACGCTGCCCTCCTCGGTGAACTTCATCGAATTGCCGATCAGGTTGGTTAGCACCTGGCGCAGTCGGACCGGATCTCCGACGGCGTGGCGGGACACCGAGGGCAAGACCGGGCAGGCAAGTACGATCTTCCGACGCTCCGCGTCGATGCTGAAGATGTCGATGAGACTATCGATCAGGTCGTAGAGATCGAAGGGAACGGTTTCCAGCTCGAGGCATCCGGCCTCGACTTTGGAAAAATCCAGGATGTCGTTGATGATGTTCAGGAGACTGACCGTGCTCTTCTTCACGACATCCATGTCACTGCGCAGGTCGTCGTCCAGTTCGCGCGCCAGGACCAGATCGGTCATGCCCATGATTCCGTTCATGGGCGTACGGATTTCGTGCGACATGTTGGCCAGAAAGATACTCTTGGCCTGGTTCGCATTTTCCGCTTCCTCCTTGGCCTTGACCAGTTCAACCGTGCGTTGTTCGACAGTCGACTCGAGATTGCGGTTCGTCTCGTCGAGTTCGGTCCGGGAGTGCTTCAGGTTGCGCGCCATCCCATTAAAGGCCTGGGCGAGCCGGCCCAGTTCGTCGTTGTCCGTGTGCTCGATGTGGATGTCGAGACAGCCGTCGGCCATGGAGTCGGCGGCGCGGCAGAGTTCGGTGATGGGTTGGGCCAGATGACGCGAGAAGGCCCAGCCTAATCCGAGGCTGAGCGCCGCGATGATCAGGCTCACGAGCCAGGTCACTTTGCGGTTCTGCACAGCTGCCTGTTCAACGCTGGTGGTATCGAGGCGCAGGACCAGCGTGCCGACGTCGGCATCCAAACTCCGGATCGGTGCGACGATTTCGAGGTAGCGGCCGTGGTCGATCATTTCGGCCGCGAGGGGCGGTGTGTCCAGGTTTCCGCGCAGTTCTTGGCCGGCGACGGTCCTGCCGGCTTCGTCCAGGACCTGCACACCGAGAAATGCGGGATCATTGGCGACGCTGCCGATTGTCTCTTCCGCACCGCGCTGGTCCTCGAACTCGAGCGGTGCCTTCAGGTTGTAGGCGAGCACGGCGGCCACACCGGAGGCCTTGCTTTCAAGAGACTCCCGGGCGAGCCGTTCCATGCGGGGCGGAAAGTAGAGAGCGACAGACAGGGCACCGAACAGGCCGACTATCGTGATCGTCAAGGTCAACTTCGTGCCGAGGGACAGCGAATGCCAGAAGCGCATCATTGGTTGACGACCTTGCATATCCGCAGGACGCGCGACTCAAGTTCGTGACGCTCCGCTGTCAAAGAGTCCAGGTTCACGTGGATCTGCGCTCGGCCATCCTCCAGGCCGATGCCGACGGACAGGCCTTCGCCCACCATATCGACGTTCCCCGCCAGGGTGAGAATGCCTCGGTGCCGCGTGTGGCTGACGATGTGATCGAGTTGCTCGTCTTGACCCCTGGTGACGTAGAGCACGTCGATGTCGGCGCTTTTCAGCACGCGGTTGAGGTCATCAACCGTGATCCAGCTTATCGTCGTGAAGCTGAAGGAGACGTTGTTGACCGTCTTGCGCTCGTTGGCTGTGAGGGTTTCGACCAGGGCGACGAGATTCGCCTGGGAATCCGAGTCTCCTACGTGATGCAGGACCCCGATGCGCAGGCGCGGTTCTGCCCGGTCCCACAGAGTACGGTCGTAGGTCAGCAACTTGAGGTAGATGGGTAGCTGTTGGGCTTCGGGAATCGGCTGGGCCGGCAGCGCCCGGACCGGCAGCAACAGCAGTACCAGCCACACCGCGCACGGCAAACCGCGGAGACGCTGCGACCGCCCAGGTCGAAGTGCATGGAACTGGATTCCCCGACAGATCGTATACATGCGGCTTCCCATCAAAATCGTTGGCTCAAGCTGATTAGGATTCGACGCCTCTGCTCGATCGATTGCGGGTGGTCGCGGACACGGCGATCAAACACGTTCTGGGCAGCGAGTGTAAAGCTGCGGCCGTGCGAAGCCAAGACGCTCCAGCCCAGGTCCACGAAGAACAGCTCGTCGCCGTAGGTGATTGTCCGAGTGGTCAAGTCAGCGGGCCAGATTGTCCGGGACCGGTATCTCGCCGCCAGGCGGATCTCGTGATTGCCGTGTGGCGCCAAACGGCAAGCGAAGCGGCCGGCATGCACCGGAGCCTGGGCCTGGTGGGCGCCGGTCTCGGCATCCTCGAGCCAGACATAGGAATAGCCGCCCGACAACCTCAACCACGGCGCCGGATCGTATTTCCACGAGATCTCGCCACCGGTCGCCCGCCAGGAATCGAGGTTCCGCAAGGCCATATCCTTGGGGATTGGCTGCGGCACCGTCGGCGGCAGGTAGAAATCGACCACCACCGGTTGGATCAGATTGTCGAGCGCGTTGTGGTACGCAGTGACCGAGACCAGCAGCCGGCTCGTGAGCAGACCCTGGTAGCCGATCTCGTAGGTCTCAATCACTTCGCTTTCGTTGTCGGGATCGCCGTGGATCCGTTGCTGCAGCCCGCCCATCAGGTCGACGCTCGTCGACCAGTAGGTCTCGATATAGGACGGGGCACGGTAGGCCTTGCCGTAGGACAGGCGGAATGAATGCTCGTTCGCCGGCCGATAGACCAGACCGCCGCGCGGCGACACCTGGCTGCTGATGTCCGGATTGTACTCGTACCGCAGTCCCGCCGAGATGATCAACTTCTCGCTGGCACGCCATTCTTCGAGCAGAAAGCCGGCGTAGGTGACGTCCTTGTAAGTGATACCCTGCTGGCTGAAGCAAGAATTATTGTGCCGGTAGTTGGCGCCGGCCAGCAGGTGGTGCTTGTCGTGTAGGGACAAGCTCTGCTGCAGTTCGACGTCTTGGATCTCGTTTTCGAATCTCAGTTGCTCGCTACCGAGCACCCCCATGGTCGAGACCGTCACGAAATCGTGCCGGTTCGAATACCAGCGCGCGCGAAAATCGGCGTGCGAGTATTCGGCCCATTGGTAGCTACTCTTGCCATCCGTGTCCAACCTTATGCCGGAGGGAATGAGCCTTGAGTTCGCCTTGACGAGACTGGCACCCACCGACAGTTCGGAGTCCGGGCCCAATTCACGGTGAACCATGACGTTGAACCGGCTGACCTCGGTCTCGGTAGTTCTGCTCTCCCAGTTCTCGGACCGATCCCAGGCCGTATCCAACCGCCAGGTCGTGTTCGCGTTCCGGCCTTCGTGGCGGACCTCTCCAAAGGCTTCGCCCAGGCTCGACGCCATTGATCGGACCGAGGTGCCTCTCTTCTCGCCGACGGGATAGGTGATGATGTTGATCACGCCGGCGAAGGCGTTCGCGCCGTACATGGCCGAACCGGGCCCCTTGATCACCTCTATCGTCTTGATGTCCTCGAAACCGATCGGGAGCTGGTCCCACATGGTCATGCCGTAAAGGTCGTTATAGACCGAGCGGCCGTCGACCAGAACCAGCATGGTGTTCGCTCCCGGCTTGTTGAGCCCCCGCGCCGAGACGTCGTAGGTGGAACTGGAGGTCTGCAACACGTCGATGCCGGGAATCCGCCGCAGAAGTTCGGGGATCGATCTGGCGCCACTGGCCGCGATTTCCAGCGCCGTGATCACCGTGATGTCGGCCGGCGTGTCGCCGATCTTCTGCTCGTACTTCGACGCGGTCACGACCGTCATATCGAGCAATGACTCCAGGTCGAGTTCGGCGAAGTCCTTGAACTCGGTCTTGGCCTCGTCGCTCATCGCGGCAGGCGGACCAAGAACGATCGTCAGGAACGTGAACACCAGCAGGATTCCGCGCGAGCATTTCATCAGGTACTCCCCCCAACATGGGGCTGTGGCAACAGGATTCTATATTAAGTATTTCCTTATTCGGCAATACGGGCTCGCCCTTAAATGAATGTTCATCCTCGGGGGTGACGCGAGCACCTGTGGCGCCATATTCCAGCACGGCAGGCACATTTCCACCCCCATCTCGGCATCTCACTGCAGGAATGAAGCCCACACAGACCGGCGATCTGCAATTTCATGCGGTCTCACTCAGCAGGTGAGATCAAATCATCGTGCGGATGGAATAAACAGAAGGGACAGCTATACCTGGTCGCCGGATGAATAAAAAGAAGGGACAGGTCCGTGGTTTGCGGCGTTTTCGTGTTCCTTCATGGGGCATCTCCTTTTGCGTCTCGATGCGTGCCGCTGTCGGCGGATTCGTCGTTCAATTGAAAGACGCGGGTCGTGCCACTGACGAAGTCCAAGATCTCACCATCGACGCACAAGGTGATCGGCTGTGCCGCGTCGTCATGCCCGCGAACCGTGAGTGCGTCGCGCGTGAGCTGCAGATCGAGTGAGTGGCCACGGTAGCGGATGCGCATGTCGAGGCGCTTCATCTCCTGTGGCAATTCCGGCGCGAGATGAAGGACATCGCCCCTGACCTCGATACCTGTCGAGACGCGCTGCACCAGATCGACCGCTCCCGCCATGGCGCCGAGGTGGACGCCTTCCGCCGCCGTGCCCTGCTGGATGTCGCTCACGTCGCTATGCAGCGCCTGCTCAAAAAACTCCATCGAGCGTGGACGGTCAGAACGCGCCAAGACCCAAGCGTACACTACGCGGGACAGCGTGGAGCCGCAAGACGCGCGGTTGGTGTAGTAGGCGATGTTTCGCTGGATGGTCTCGTATTCGAACGGATAACCGAGACGCTCGAACAGCTCGCGAAGCTCCTCGGAGGAGAACAAGTATAACAACATCAGCACGTCAGCCTGTTTCGAGAGCTTGTAGTTGTTGGCGCTGTCGTTCTCCGCCTCGAGGATGAGATCGAGACGCTGAATGTTCCCGTACCGTCTCCGGTAGTCCTCCCAAT
>CAZJGK010000014.1:0-25665 GCA_964545545.1 uncultured Fibrobacteraceae bacterium
AGCGCTCGCCTCACACGCGAGAGGTCACTGGTTCGAGTCCAGTATCGCCCACCATCATTTTTCCGATCGGTTCCTTTTGGGCCCCGGCTCGAGCGGACTCAGGCGAATGACTGCCTCGCTGCTCCATCCGTAGACCTGACGAAAAAACGGGAAAGGGCGCTTCGGCGCCCTTTTTTCAGGTCTCCAGCCCTGTCCAAGCCCGCCTCGGCATGATATGCTTTGCTGCGAATTCGTGCTGGAGGATGCCATGGATGAATCAATCCTGATCGACCTGATGGTTCAAATGGCAGGGCTGGAAGCCGAGCGGATGCGTTGCCGGGCATCTCTGGCCCGGGACGCCGGCGACGTCGCCTTGCTGGCGGGATTAAAGGAAGAATATTCCGCGGATGAGGCGGAGGCCGCCGCGCTCCTGGCCGAAGCTCGTGCGGGACAGCGCAAAGCCGAGGCGGAGCTTGAGCTGCTTGAAGCGAACCTGGCCCGTAAGCGGAGGCTTTTGGCGGGCTCCACCGTATCTCGTGAAACACTGGTCCTGCAGCAGGAGATTGCCGGCCTTGAGGCCCGACAGGATGACTTGCTGGCGGTGATCTTCAATCTGCTGGACAAGGTCGAGCAAAAGGACCTGGAGGCCGGCGCGGTCAGTTCCGCACGGTTGCATCAGGAGTTGCAGGCGGTTGACAAGCTGCAGCAGATTCAGGCCAGGCATTCCCAGCTTGAGGCGGCGTTGCCCGCCATTGAACAGGAGATTCAAAGGCTTCATGCCAGCGCACCGGCTGAGGTGGCGCGGCATCTGTTGCGCCTGTGGGACAAGGAAATGCTGGCCACCGTTTATGAACGCGAGGGAGCGTGCTCGGGGTGCGGCTCCCGCTTGAGACCTCAGCAGGCCCTGGCGGTGCAGTACGGCAAGGAACTCGTTCGCTGCCCCTCCTGCGCGCGCTTCGTGGTTCATCAACCCTGGCGATAATCCGTGTGTACTTTGGCACCGTGGAAAGGCGAACATGGCGAGCAAGCAGCAACCTGAAACCCTGACCGACCTGTTGAAAACCCTGGAAAGGGGTGCGGATCTGCGTTCCCTGGCCCGCGATTGCGGCCTTTCGGTGCGGGAATTGAGGCGACGTCTCGCCATCTGGAGAAAATCAATCGACGCCGAAGATGTTCGGGGCGGAAAATCCCAGATCAAACCTGTTGCCGCCGCGGCCAAAGAGAGCAAAAAGGCCGGTGGCGTGGAGGCTCTGGATGTGACGGCCGCTGCTGATCTTCCGACGAACCCCATGCCGGCCAAGGGCTCTCCAGTCATGGAAATTTTTACCGACGGGGCCAGCCGGGGCAACCCCGGTCCGGCCGCCATCGGCATTGTGTTCAGGCAAAAGGGGGGGCCGGCCCTTGCCGCCCACAGCGAGGCCATCGGCATCACGACCAACAACATGGCCGAGTACCAGGCCGTGGTCTGCGCCCTTGAGCACTGTCTGCGCTGGGGTGTGGGCAAGGTGCATCTGTTCATGGACAGCGAACTGATCGTGCGCCAACTGACGGGTGTCTACAGGGTCAAGAGTCCCGATCTGCGGCCCCTTTACCAGCAGGTTGTGTTTTCGACCCGCAAGATCCCGGAATTCAAGGTTACCCATATCAAACGCGCGCTGAATGCGGAGGCGGATGCCCTCGCCAACAAGGCGCTGGATGCTAAAGTGGAATGATTCGCAGTTTTTTCGGGACAAGTTTCTCCAATGGGTTTATCATGGAAACTGTGAGAAGTCGGGGAGGCAATCGCGTCTCTTCCTACCTAAGGTGCGGGAGGTACGAGGAAAGTCCGAGCTCCACAGGGCAGGGTGCTGGTTAACGGCCAGGGGGAGTGATCCCACGGAAAGTGCCACAGAAATTATACCGCTGAGGTTTCGGCCTCAGTAAGGGTGAAATGGCGAGGTAAGAGCTCACCGCGCCGCTGGTGACAGCGGTGGCAGGGCAAACCCCACCTGGAGCAAGACCAAATAGGGGAGGATGAGACGGCCCGTCTCGTTCGGACTCCCGGGTAGGTCGCTTGAGGCCGGCGGTAACGCCGGTCCCAGATACATGATTGTCGCCGTCACGCCTTGGCGCGGCGGTAACAGAACTCGGCTTACGACCGGCTTCTCACGCTATCCATAATAGGCGCGGCATCTGATGCCGCCCATTGTCAGGCGAGGGCTCAGGACCGCGTTTTGATGCGTATTCCTGGCACGTTCCTGGTGGAGGCGTGGTGAAGACTGATCCGACACATGCCGATCCGATTCCCGTGGGTGTATTCACGGGGCGTCCCTGGCTGCGCGGTCATGATGTGGCCACGGATGTGATCGCCGCCATGCACCGCGAGATCCCCCTCGATTTTCAGGTTTCCGATTGGCTGTTGCAGGTGTTGGCTGCTCATGGGGTGACCTCCGGCAAGGAGCTCGAGGGGTTCTTCTACCCCTCCCTGGATCATCTCCACGACCCTTTTGCCTTGTTGGAAATGGACCGCGCCGTGGCCAGGATGTTCGAAGCCGTGCGCAACGGCGAGCGCGTTGCCATCCACGGGGATTTCGACGTGGACGGCTTGACGGGAAGTGCCCTGCTCTTTGAAGCCATTTCGGCTCTACGTCTTGATGACAGCCGGGTATTGCCGGAACCGCCGTTCATTCCCGACCGCTTGATTGACGGATATGGGCTGGCCGAGCGGATGATTCGCGAGTGGGCGTCCCGGGGTGTGACGCTGCTGGTGACCGTTGATACGGGCGCGGCGGCTGTGCGGGAGGTCATGCTGGCGCGGGATCTGGGCATGGAAGTGGTTGTCCTGGATCACCACATATTCGAGGAACGGCCCGAGGTGACGGCTCTCGTCAACCCCAGGCGCGAGGGCAGCACCTACCCCAACCCCGAGCTTTGCGGGGTGGCGGTTGCCTTCAAGTTTGCCCAGGCCCTGGCCCTGGCCGAGCCTCATTGCCTGCCCGAGGGATTCCTCAATTCGGTGCTGGATCTGGTCGCCTTGGGCCTGGTTGCCGATCAGATGGCACTGGTGGGAGAGAACCGGATCCTGGTGAAAAAAGGCCTGGAACTGTTCAACGACCGCAAACGGATCCGCCCGGGCTTCGCGGCCTTGTTGCGGATCAGCGGATTGGACCGCGGCTTTCCGGTGACCACCGGCGAGTTTGCCTACCAGCTGGCTCCGCGCCTGAATGCCTGTGGGCGCATCGGACGCGTCATGTCGGCGCTGGAATTGCTGCTGACCGATGATGAAGACAAGGCTCTCAAGCTGGCCCAGGAAGCTGACCGCACCAACACCAGGCGCAAAGAACAGGATCTGATTCTCAAGGATCAGGCCATCGACATGGCCTTGCCGTTCGTCAAACAGGGAGATCCCGGTCTGGTGCTGGCGTCCGGAGATTGGCACAAGGGAATCATCGGCATCGGAGCGGCGCGGCTGGTGGAGCAGTACCAGTTGCCGGTGGTGCTGATCGCCGTCGAAGGGGATGAAGCCCGAGGGTCGGTCCGCAGCGTGCCCCACATCGACGTGAAGGCCATTCTGGACCGCTGCAGCCGGCATCTGATCCGCTACGGGGGCCATGCCCAGGCCGCGGGCATGAGTCTGCGCAGCCGGGATATCCCCCTGTTCCGCGAAGCTTTCCTGGAGGCGCTGCGCCGTCAGCCCGACACCGGGCCGGTTCCTGAACACTTCGATCTTGAACTGTGCCTCGTGGCCATGGGTGCCCAGGAGGTTACCCTGCTGGTGAGCGAACTCGAAAACCTTGAACCTTTCGGTGCCGGCAATCGCAAGCCCGTGTTCCTGTGCCGGGGTTTGCGCCTGCAACGGCCTCCGACGACCCTGAGCGGAGGACTCCACCTGCGGTTCGCTTTCCGGGGGCCGCCCCGGGCCCAGGTTCCCGATACTCCGGCCCTGAGCCGGGAATTCATTTCCTTCGGAACGGGTGAAGCCTGGCGCAGGATGACCGAACAGTTGAACCTGCAGACCTCCGGCCTGCTGGAACTGGAGTGGGACATCCTGTTCCAGATTGGACGCAGCACCTACCGCCCCCGGTCGGGCCAGTATGATCCCGTGCAACAGTTGCTGGTGGATATCAGGCCGGCGGTATCCTCATGAAACGAAAGGTTTCTGCGCCCGCGGTCGATCTGACCGGGATGATGGAGCAGATCCTGACCAAGGTTCGCCTCTATAACCCCCTGGCTGATGAGGACAAGCTCTGGTTCGGTTTCCGGTTTGCCTCCGCGGCCCACGAAGGGCAGCTGCGCAAGAGCGACGAACCGTTCTTCACCCATGCCCTGAGCGTGACCAGCATCCTGGCGGATCTGCGCCTGGACGTGGATACGCTGATCGCCGCCATGGTGCACGACGTGGTCGAGGACACCTCGATCGAACTGGACGGTATTCGTCAGCGTTTCGGCCCCGATGTGGCCCATATGGTTGATGGCGTCACCAAGATCAGCAGCATCAGGATGGTCAACAAGGAAGCCCGCAAGGCCGAGACCTACCGTAAACTCGTGCTGGCCATCGCCCAGGATCCGCGCACGGTCCTGATCAAGCTGGCCGACCGCCTGCACAATATGCGCACCATTTCCTATCTCCGGGAAGACAGGCAGTTGGACATCGCCCAGGAGACGATGGACGTCTATGCCCCTCTGGCCCATCGCTTCGGCATCGCGCGCATCAAGTGGGAGCTTGAGGATCTTGCCTTCAAGGTGCTTCAGCCCGAGCGCTATTTCGAGATCGAGTCGGGGATCAACCAGACGCGTGCCGAGCGGGAGCGGTTGATCCAGCGCCTGGTGCGCCCGCTGGAAGAGGCCCTGAAAGAAGCCGGAATCGCATGCACCCTCATGGGTCGTCCCAAACACTTCTATTCGATTTTTCGCAAGATGAAGGCCCAGGACATCGGCCTGGACAGGGTCTACGACCTTTTGGCCCTGCGCGTGATCACCCGCACCAAAGCCGACTGTTATCACGCCCTGGGCGTGCTGCACAGCCATTACCCACCCCTGGGGGATCGGATCAAGGATTATATCGCCACCCCCAAACCCAATGGTTACCAGTCCCTGCATTCGACGGTCCGGATCCCCGGCGGGAAATTCATCGAGGTCCAGATCCGCACCGCCGAGATGCACGAACGGAGCGAACTGGGCATCGCGGCCCATTGGCGTTACAAGGAGGGCGGAGGCGCCGACAAGGCCGACCTGGCCAACATGGTCAAGTGGCTGCGGCAGATCATGGAATGGGAGAAGGACGTCGACGACCCGCAGGAGTTCATGGAAACCCTGAAGGTGGATTTCCTGGACGACGAGGTGTTCGTGTTCAGTCCCGGCGGCGATGTATTCCAGTTGCCCCGCGACGCCACCGCCCTGGATTTTGCTTTTCGCATCCACAGCGAGGTGGGATTCCGGTGCATCGGGGCCAAGATCAACGGGCGGATCGCCACGCTGCGTTCCCCTTTGCATAACGGGGACATCATAGAGATCCTGACCAGCAAGACGCCCAATCCCAGCACGGGCTGGCTCGAAATCGTCAAAACCAGCCGGGCCAGATACCATCTGCGGCGCTGGATCAAGTCCACCCTGTTCAAGGAAAGTCTCAAGCTCGGCCGGGAAATGCTGGAGCGGGAGTTGAACCGGGGCAAGTACAAGTTGAAGGCGGACAGTCTGGTCGATCTGGCCCAGCAGATGGGCTTCAGCGACCAGGACAAGTTGCTGGCGGCCATCGGTCGGGGCGAGGTCGCCGCGACCACAGTGACCAGCCGTTTGGCCCCGCCGGTGGAATCGGCGGCCGAAAAAGTCCTGGCCAAGGGCAAGCAAATCTACGGGACCATTCTGCGCCGCTCCTCGACCGGGGTGCGGGTGGCGGGACAGGACAACATCATGGTCAGCTTTGCCCGCTGCTGCCAACCCATTCCCGGCGACGGGATCATCGGGGTGGTCACCAGGGGGCGGGGGGTTTCGGTCCACCGGGTCGGGTGCAGCAATCTGAATGATCCCGGCCTGGGGCCGGAGCGCCTGATCGAGGTGACCTGGGATTCCCCCGTGGATCAAACCTATCTGGTCAAGATCATCATCAAGGGCCCGGACCGTAAGAACCTGATCATGGATATCAGCAACGCCCTCAACCGCACCGGGACCAATCTCAACAGCGGGGATTTCTCCGCCGAGGATGATATGGCCCGGGTCACCCTGATGGTGGAGGTCACGAACCTCAACAACCTGGGCAAGGTCATCAAGGAGCTGAGTAAGATTCCGGGGGTCGAAGGCATCGAGCGCTTCCAGCTCGGGGACACACATTCATGAGGTGCGTGATCCAGCGCTGCGGCCCGGCTGCGGTGACGGTCACCGGACGTCCGACCGGCCGCATCGAGCGCGGTCTGGTGGTCCTGGCGGCCTTCGCGGCGACCGATACCCGCGATGAGCTCGAATGGATGGCCGGCAAGATTCCCCGTCTGCGGATCTTCAACGACCAGGACGGCAAGATGAATCTCTCGCTGGAGGATACGGGCGGGGGCATCCTGTTGATTTCCCAGTTCACGCTCTATGGCAACGTGCGCAAGGGAACACGGCCGAGCTTTTCCGGCTCCGCCCCGGGTGGCCAGGCGGCCCGGCTGTACAGGGAATTCGGAGTCCTATTGCGCCGCTGCTGGCCGGAGGTCCAGGAGGGGGAATTCGGCGCCGAGATGGAAGTCTCTCTGGTCAACCAGGGCCCCGTGACCTTGATCCTGGACCGCGATGCCAAGCCGGATCCGGTGTCCCAAGGAGAGGCATGTCAACCCTGATCACTCCCTTTGTCCGGTGGCCGCGGGGAGAGAAGCTCGTCCTGGCCTCGCGCTCTCCCCGGCGGGCCGAGCTGCTCAAGATAGCGGGGATTCCCTTCATCGTGGATCCGCCGGGGGAAGTCGAGGCGCTCCACGCGCCGCGGCTGCAGGCTGACGCCGGGGATCCGGGTTCCTACGCCGAGGGCCTAGCTGTGGCCAAGGCCGAAGATGTCGCCGTGCGGCGGCCCGACCACCTGGTGCTCGGGGCCGACACGATTGTCCTGCTCGATGAGCACGTGCTGGAAAAACCTGTCGACGAGGACCAGGCCTGTGAATTGCTGTCCAGGCTGGCGGGACGCGAGCATACCGTGATCACGGCCCTGGCCCTGTTCGACGGTGCAGGTGCCGGCGGCGCCAGGGTAGGCCACGAAAGAACCCAGGTATCCTTTCTGCCCCTGAGTGAGGGACAGATCCGGGATTATGTGTCCACGGGCGAGCCCATGGACAAGGCCGGTGCCTACGGGATCCAGGGATACGGAGCGCTGATGGTCTCGGGTGTCTCGGGTTGCTATTTCAACGTCATGGGTCTGCCCCTGGCCAGACTGGGCAGTATGTTGCGTGAAGTTCTCGCCGTGCGAAAGGCGTAATTGTGAAATCCCTGCCGTTCCCTTTCCCCGTGGTCAGGTGGCAGGACGACGAGATCGTCCTGATCGACCAGACACTGCTCCCCTGCCGGTTGGAGTTCCGGCATTGCCGCACCATTGAATCGCTGTGCGCGGCCATCAGGGAGTTGGCTGTCCGCGGTGCTCCGGCCATCGGTGTGGCGGCCGCGTATGGGATGGTTCTGGCGTGGCGTGTGGCCATGAACCGCGGGGGAAGCCCTCAAGAGATGAGCCATGGCCTGCGGGCCGACAAGCAGTTGCTGGCTGACACCCGGCCGACGGCCGTCAACCTGTTCTGGGCTCTGGACCGCATGATGGCCGTGGCCGAGTCCCTGTGGGAGCAGGACGCCGCGGCCGAAGCTGTCTTTTCCGGTTTGTTGGCCGCGGCCCATGCCATTCTGGCGCAGGATGTCGCCATGTGCCGCGCCATGGGGATGGCGGGGCAGGAGCTGCTGCCGCCCCGTTCGGTTGTGCTGACCCATTGCAACGCCGGTGGTCTGGCCACCGGAGGTTACGGCACCGCGGTGGGGGTCATCTATGCGGCCCGGGAGGCGGGCAAGCAGGTTGCGGTCTTTGCCGACGAAACACGGCCCCTGTTGCAGGGGGCGCGTCTAACGGCCTGGGAACTGGTCAATCAGGGTTTTGAAGTCACCGTGTTGTGCGAGGGGGCCGCAGCCAGCGCCTTGCGCGAGGGCCTGATCGATGCCGTGATCACGGGGGCGGACCGTATTGCCGCCAACGGGGATACGGCCAACAAGATCGGGACCTACCCCTTGGCCGTGCTGGCCAAGCGGCATGGAGTACCCTTCTATATCGCCGCGCCTGGCTCCACCTTCGATGGCGCCACGGCAACGGGCCTGGATATTCCCATCGAGATGAGGGATCCCCGGGAAGTGTGCACCTGGGGGGGCATCCGGACCGTGCCCGAGGGCGCCGGCGCCTGGAATCCGGCTTTCGATGTGACACCGCGCGAACTCATCACGGCTTATATCACGGAATACGGGGTGCTGCAGCCGCCATTTCCGGAGCAATTGCTGGATAACTGAGTCCCCGTTCCTTGACATGGGCTTGTCCTTTTGCTAGTTTTCCCTTCCTGCATCAGCCGGAGTTCCCGATTCTCTGGTTTGGCAAGTGCAACCCTCGATCATGAAAAGTGGTTGTGGTGGTTGTACTTGTATTTGCAGTCGGACAGTTTTTTGCGGTCTGCTGGAAAGGGTCCGCCCGTGGAGCGGGGTCGTTTCTGGTGTGCGTATTGATGTCTCATGGCCGTGGAATCCGGCTATTCCGGGAGTGAAACAGTGAAAACCTACAGCATGAAGCAGGGCGAAATCGCTAAGGATTGGGTGTTGCTCGATGCCGCGGATGTGCCTCTGGGCCGCCTGGCGACCAGGGTGGCGACCATCCTGCGGGGCAAGGACAAGCCCTCATTCACGCCCCATCTGGATATGGGCGACAATGTCATCATTGTCAATGCCGCCAAGGTCAAGCTGACCGGCCAGAAACTCGACAAGAAAGTCTACCTGCATCATACAGGGTACATGGGGGGACAGCGCGAGACGTCCCTGAAGAAGCTCATGGCTTCCAGGCCCGATGACGTGATCAAGCGGGCGGTCAAGGGCATGTTGCCCAAGAACAAGCTTGGTCGGCAATTGATGGCCAATCTCAGGGTTTATCCTGGGGCCGATCATCCCCACGGACCACAGCAGCCCAAGGTTCTCGATCAGTAATCCGCATGACGGCAACCGTCCCTGGCGGGACGTTTCGGAGGTAAGAAGTTGGAGGAAAGGTATTACGCGACCGGTCGCCGCAAGACCGCCGTGGCCCGTGTCTGGCTCACCCAGGGCAGCGGGCAGTTCAAGATCAACAATCGGTCCGTGCAGGAATATTTCGGCGAGGCCGTGCGTGAGCAGGCTCTGATGCCCCTGACCAGTCTGAACATCGAAGGTGAATTCGATGTGTGGTGCACCGTCAAGGGCGGCGGCATCACCGGCCAGGCCGGGGCCTTGCGTCATGGCTTGGCGCGCGCGCTGGTCGTGGCCAACGAGGAATTTCGCAAACCGCTGCGCAAGAGTGGATTTTTGACCCGTGACTCCCGCATGGTCGAGCGGAAGAAGTACGGTCAGCCCGGCGCGCGCAAGCGCTTCCAGTTCTCCAAGCGCTAGGATCCTCCGGGACCTGCGTCTGGCGACACGGGGGCCGCCCATGCGACCCCCTATCACACACCCGGCCCGAGGCCAGGGACACGGTGGCACCTATGCCGAAAGCGGAGGTGCTGTGCCTGGGCGGTGAAGGCCGGGGAGGAACAACCAACGTTTTCGGGAGGCAGACATGGCCAAGGTCGGATTGAAGGACCTGCTCGAGGCAGGCGTCCATTTCGGGCACCAGACCCGCAAGTGGAACCCCAAGATGAAGCCCTACATTTTTATTGCCAGGGGCGGCATCTACATAATTGATCTGCAGCGTACCCTCAAGGCCCTCAACCGGGCGACGGAATTCCTCACGAAAGTGGCCAGCAAGGGCGGCACCGTCCTGTTCGTCGGCACCAAGAAGCAGGCCAAGGTGACCATCCAGGAAATGGCCGGCAGGGTCAATATGCCGTATGTTACCGAGCGTTGGCTCGGGGGTATGCTCACCAATCACCAGACGATCTACAAGAGTGTGCAGAAGCTCGAAGAGATCGAGGCCATGATGAACGACGGCCGCATCGAGAATTTCTCCAAGAAGGAACAGCTCGATTTCAGCCGTCAGTTCGAGAAGCTGAACAACAACCTGGGCGGCATCCGCAAGATGACCAAGCTGCCCGATGCGGTCTTCGTGGTCGATACCGCCGAGGAAGACACGGCTGTGCGCGAAGCCCGGAAGCTGAATATTCCCGTGATCGGCATCGTCGATACGAATTGCGACCCCAACCTGGTGACTTTCCCCATCCCGGGCAATGACGACGCCATCAGGTCCATCAGCCTGTTCACGCGGGTCGTGGCCGAGTCCATCGAGGAGGGCCGCAGCCTCTCCGCCGAGGGCGGGGATGCTTCCGCGGTTGAGATGGCCGCTCCCAAGGCGGATCAGGCCGCTGCCAGCGCCTCTCTCGAGGGGACGGAATTGAAAGTCGACACGAAGGTCGCCGCCGAAGGCGCGGCCTCGACAAGCGAAGATAAGCCCGCCAGCCAGGGCTGACAGATAGGGACGACAACGTGGGCCGGATCGCCTTCGCGGTGGTCCGGTTCCCGTCGATAAGGGACCGTGGCAAAGCCGCGTCGACATTTCCCGCCAAGCGGGAACATCTGGAGGAATCATGAGTATCACCGCGAAGATGGTCAAGGAACTGCGTGAGGCCACGAACGCCGGCATGATGGATTGCAAAAGGGCCCTGTCCGAATGCGACGGGGACATGGACAAGGCCGTCGAGTACCTGCGCAAGAAGGGCATCGCCTCGGCCGCCAAAAAGGAAGGCCGCATGACCAGCCAGGGGATCATCGGCAGCTATATCCATATGGGCGGCAAGGTCGGTGTCCTGGTCGAGGTTGCCTGCGAAACCGATTTCGTGGCCCGCACCGATGATTTCCAGGAATTCGTGCACAACCTGGCCATGCACATTGCCGCGGCCAACCCGATGGCCGTGGCCCGGGAAGAAGTGGATGCCTCCCTCATCGAGAAGGAAAAGGAAATCTACCGGGAGCAGATGAAAAACGAAGGCAAGCCGGAGAACATCATCGACAAGATTGTTGAAGGCAAGGTCGACAAGTACTACTCTGAAATCGTGCTCTTGGAACAGAAGTACGTGAAGGACGCGGACATGTCCATTGAGGACTATCTCAAGTCCATCATCGGCAAGCTCGGCGAAAATATGCAGATCAAGCGCTTTGTGCGTTTCCAGATCGGATCCTGATTCGCCGGTGAGGACGGCCCGGGTTCCCTGGAGCCCGGGCTTTTTTTGCAGGTGCGCGGGGAAATCCCGTCGGGATTTCGCGTGAAGGATGATCAACCCGCCTGAAGGAGACCGCCCTTGAAATTTACGAGGATCCTTTTGAAGCTCAGTGGCGAGGCTCTCATGGCAGGCGGCGAGCAGTACAGCCACGGCAAGCTGACCGCCCTGGCCCAGGCCATAGCCGCCGTCCTCCATCAGGGCGTCCAGGTGGGGATTGTCATCGGCGCCGGCAACATTTTTCGCGCGCGTTCGGCCAATCTCGAAATCGTCGACCGCGTGACGGCGGACAACGTGGGCATGCTCGGCACCATCATGAACGCGGCCATCCTGAGGGATTACCTGCGGGCTGAAGGCCTCAAGGCAAAGATCCTCAGTCCCCGCGAACTGTGCCCGCTGACCGAAGCCTTCGCCCGGGATAATGCCCTGGCCCTGCTGAAGTCTGGTTATGTTTTGATCTTTGCCGGCGGCACCGGGAACCCCTATTTCACCACCGATTCGGCGGCTTCATTGCGGGCCCTGGAGATCAGCGCGGACGTGCTGGTCAAGGGAACCCAGGTCGATGGTGTGTACGACAAGGACCCCAACCAGTATCCTGACGCCAGGCGGTTCGAGCGTTTGACCTACGACGAGGTCATCGCCCGCCGCCTGCAGGTCATGGACCTGACGGCCGTGACCCTGTGCTCCGAGCACGACATGCCGCTGTTCGTGTTCGATATCCGTGACCCGGCCAACCTGCTGCGGGTCATCAGTGGAGAACAAGACGGAACCTGGATCGTAAAGGAGTTGCAACCATGAGTGCCGAAACGAGGGACAATGCCGAGCTCGGCATGGAGGAAACCATCGAGATCCTCAAGGGTCGCTTGTCCAAGATCCGCACGGGCAAGGCGACCCCGGCCCTGCTCGAAGGGGTCAAGGTTGATTACTACGGCACCCCGACACCCCTGAACCAGCTGGCCTCCATCTCGGTCCCCGAGCCGAGGTTGTTGACCGTCAAACCGTTCGAGCGCGGGGTGATCCAGGATGCCGAGAAGGCAATCCTGGCGGCCAATCTCGGTTTGAATCCGGCGAGCGACGGCATGATGATCCGGATTCAGGTTCCCCCGCTGACCGAGGAACGACGCCGTGGTTTGGCCAAGCAGGCCAAGGATTTCGGGGAAGACGGCAAGGTCGCCGTGCGCAAGGTTCGGCAGGAGACCAATGATGTCCTGAAGAAGGAGCAGAAGGACGGGGACATCACCGAGGACGATTTGCATCGCGACCGGGATGCGGTCCAGAAGCTAACGGACAAGTATTGTGAGCAGATCGACGCCATCGTTTCGGCCAAGTCCGCCGAAATAATGGAATTGTAGGGAGCAGGTAAGGGATGGCCGTCAATGCTGATCTAAGCGGCCTTGCGGAGCTGGACACCGACGCCCTGTACGCTGCCGTGCGGGAACGCGGCGCACTGCCGCGGCATGTGGCCATCATCATGGACGGCAACGGACGTTGGGCCAGCAAACGCCACCTGCCCCGGGTGGCGGGTCACCGTGCGGGCCGGCATGCGGTGCGCGCCTGTGTCACGGCCGCCGGCAAGCTGGGGTTGCAGGCCCTGACCCTCTACACCTTCAGCCAAGAGAATTTCAACCGGCCGGCGGCCGAGGTCAAAGCCCTGTGGGCCTTCCTGGAGGAGAGCCTGGCGGCTGAGCAGCATGATCTGGACCATCGCGGCGTGCGCCTGCTTGCCAGCGGCGCGCTGGACCAGTTGCCCGCACAGGTTCGGCGGCGTTTGGAGTCGGCCATTGCGGCCTTGGCGCAGAATGAGGGCCTGATCCTCAACCTGGCGTTGGCCTACGGCGGCCGACAGGAGATTCTCCACGCCGCGCTGGAACTGGCCCGCCGCCTGGAGGCTGGTGAAATTGATCGGGATCAGGTGAACGAGGATGATTTCGCCCAGGGTCTATATACGCCCGAATTGCCCGATCCCGACCTGGTTATCCGGACCAGTGGCGAAAATCGGCTGAGCAATTTCCTGCTTTGGCAATCCGCCTATTCGGAACTGCTGATCACTCCTGCCCTGTGGCCTGATTTCCGGGAACGGGAATTTTTGCTGGCCATCGCTGATTTTCAGGGACGAGAGCGGCGCTTCGGCGCGTTGCTGGCCGAAAGCGACCAGCCTGCGGCCGACGGGGGAGCATCCCCCTGGGATCCCGCTCGGTGGAAACGATTGCTGCGGGTCAGGTCGTGAGCGGCGAGGGCAAGGAGCCTGGCCGGGGATTATCCGCAGTAATGTCCCGCCTTATGGGAGCGGAGTTGGTGCCGCGCCTGATCGTGATCCTGCTGGGCGTGCCCTGTCTGTATCTGATCACCCTGCGCGGCGGTTTTTTCTTTCTGGCCCTGGTGGACCTGATCATCCTGCTCGGTCTGCGTGAGTTCTACCTGCTGATGAAGGCCAAGGGCTACGAGCCGTTCGAGGTGTTGGGGTATTTCTGCGCTCTGGCCATCAGCACCTACGCCTGGCGGCAAGGTGTCGCGGTACCCCTGATCCTGACCGGTAGCTTGCTGTTGATCATGAGTCGGGAACTCTGGCGCCGGCAACCGGATCGGGCCCTGGGCCATATCGCGGTGACGGTGTTCGGGATCATGTATATCGGATGGCTGGGCAGCCACCTCGTGATGATGCGCCAGTTGCCCGCCTCCCTGGGCAGCGGGGACCGGGTTGGTGCTCAACTCGTCTTCTTCACGTCGCTGGTGGTCTGGTTCACCGACACCGGAGCCTATTTGACCGGGGTGGCCATCGGACGCCACCAGCTGGCCCCCCGGGTCAGCCCCAAGAAAACCGCGGAAGGCGCCGTGGGGGGGCTGGTTGCCGGTGCCGCGGCGGGATTCCTGTCCGCGCACTGGTTCGCAGGTTTTTTGACTCCCTTTGCCGGCACCATGCTCGGACTGGTCGGCGCAGCAGTCGGCCAGGTCGGCGACCTCGTGGAATCCATGATCAAGCGCGACGTGGGGTTGAAGGATTCGGCCGAGCTCATCCCCGGCCACGGTGGCATCCTGGATCGTTTTGATTCCATGCTGTTCGTGGTTCCGGTTTTCTACTACTTCTTCCGGTTCTTTATTGTTTGAACCGTTGTCGGCCGCCTGGGGCGGATTACCCCCGGGGAAGGACAGGTTGTACGAGATGCCAAAATCAGGTGGACATCCTGTCCTCTCCGCGCTCTATCCCTTTGAAATACCGCTGAAGTCGTGGCCCCGTCCTCTGCGCCTAGTCTTGCTGGGGGCGACCGGTTCCATCGGGCGCCAGGCTCTGGATGTCGTGCGGGCTTTTCCCGACGAACTGCAGGTCGTCGGCGTGAGCTGTTGCTCGCGCGTGTCGGTGTTGCAGGAGGTGTTGGCGGAACTGGGAGAGATTCAACCGGAAATTCAGCCGCTCCTGGTGGTGACCCATCCGCAGGCCCACGCCATCGCCGCGGCGTATCCGGGTTGGCAACGGAGGTTGTTGCCGCCGGGTGAGGATTCCCTGACCCTGCTTGTGGACCAGGCCGACGGGCACTGCCTGGTCAACGGTCTGGTGGGCGCGGTGGGACTGAAACCCACCCTGGCCGCGGCCGACAGGGGTCTGCGCATCGCCCTGGCCAACAAGGAAGCCCTGGTCATGGGGGGGGGGCTTGTGACCGCCGCGGTGGCCCGCGGCCGGGCCGAGGTGCTGCCGGTGGATTCCGAACACGCGGCGATTGCCCAATGCTTGTCGGGCCGGCCGGCCCGGGAAATCCGGCGGCTGATCCTCACCGCTTCCGGCGGCCCCTTCCGGGAAATGCCGGCCGGGCAGCTGGCGGATGTCTCCCTGGACCAGATCCTTGCTCATCCAACCTGGAATATGGGACCCAAGATCACCGTGGATTCGGCCACCTTGATGAACAAGGGCCTGGAGGTTATCGAGGCCCATTACCTGTTCGGGATTCCCTACGACAGGATCGATGTCGTGGTGCATCCGGGATCCATCGTACACTCCCTGGTGGAATTCGTTGATGGGGCCGTGCTGGCCCAGCTGGGAACTCCGGATATGAGGATCCCGTTGCAGTACGCGATCAGCGGTCAGCAGCATCGGCCCTTGCAGACCGAAAGACTGGACCTGACGCGCATGGGCAACCTGTCTTTCGAGGCCCCGGATGTGGAGCGATTCCCCTGCCTGGATTTGGCCAGGGCGGCCGGTGCCGCGGGCGGCGCGGCGCCCGTGGTGCTCAATGCGGCCAACGAAATTGCGGTGGCCTCCCTGCTGGCGGGGCACATCGGTTTCAAGGATATTGCCGTGGTTGTCGCCGAGGTCTTGGAGCACGGTCCGTCCGGGGAAGTTCCTGATCTGGAATCCGTCCTCCGTGTCGATCATGAGGCCAGGCAACTTGCTGCGGAGGTTGTCGCGTGTCGCTTTCACTAACACGCCTGTGAGGTTGTTTTGTCCAATACACTGATCACCACTCTGTTGGCTTTCATGATCACGCTGGTGCTCGTGGTTATCGTCCACGAATTGGGCCATTTCCTGTTCTGCAAGATGTTCGGGGTTTATGTGAAGACCTTCTCCATCGGGATCGGTCCCAAGGTCATCCGCAAGCGCTGGGGTGAGACCGAGTATGTCCTGTCGGCCATCCCCTTCGGGGGTTACGTGAAGATGGCCGGTGAAGGCATGATGGAGGAAATCCAGGACACGGGAACCTGGGAGGAACGCAAGTATCCCCTGGGCACCGAGGAGGGCAATGCCGAGGCGGCCGACATGGACGAGGGCATCCCCCTGGATCGCCAATTCCACGCCAAGCCTGCCTGGCAACGCTTGCTGGTCTTTGTGGCCGGCCCCCTGTTCAACGTGATTCTGGCCTTTGTGCTCTATGCCGGCCTGATCATGGTCGACGGTCTGCAGACCATCCCCTTTACCCGTGTGGGCGTGGTCCGGGCCGGCGCTCCGGCGGCTGAGGCCGGCTTCCGGGTCGGGGACGTGATCACGGCCGTCAACGGCACCGAGGTTCATGAATGGGAGCGGTTCCAGGACCTGCTTTTGCCGGCGGCGCTGGAGGGTAGCCACACGGCTCCGGCCGCCAGGATCCGGATCGAACGTGATGGTGTATTTCATGACCTGGAATTGACGCCGGTGTATGTGGATTCGGTGGATTCCTGGTCAGTGGGCCTGGAACCCTGGAACACGACGGTCGGGCTGGTGCAGAAGGGTGGTCCGGCGGCCAAGCTGGGCTTGAAGCGGGGCGATGTGCTGCAGAGCGTGGCGGGCCAGGAGGTCACGTCTTTTTCCCGGATTGCCACCCTCATTCATGACCACGCCGGCGAGCCCACGACCCTCGTCTGGAAGCGGAATGGCCGCACCATGAGCGGCGCCGTGACGCCCCAGTTGAAGGAGGTCGCCCCCGGGGAATCCGTGGGCAGGATCTTCATCGAACCCTATTACGGGATTCGCCGCACGAGTCTCGGCAAGGCCCTGACTCTGGGCTGGCAACGCACGGTCACCACAATCCAGGTAACGGTGGAGACCCTGGGTGATTTCGTTCGCCGCAAGCTGGGACTTGATTCGGTGGGCGGGCCGTTGCGGATCGGTCAGGCGGCCGGCGAGATGCTGCGCTGGAGTTTCGGCCACTTGATGTACTTCGTGGCTTTCTTTTCCATCAACCTGTTCTTGCTGAATCTATTGCCCATTCCCGTGCTGGACGGTGGGCATGTGCTGTTTCTGCTGGTGGAAGTGATCTGCGGCGGCAAACCCGTGCCCGAACGGCTCCAGGCCATCGCCACCCAGATCGGGTTGATCATTCTGCTGTTGTTCATGACCTTCGTGGTTGTGCTGGATGTTTGGAAGGTGACCGGGCATTGATCCGGGTCAGGGGAGGCTGGGCAAAGGGGCATGAAGGCGGTCAGGCCTGGGGGCCTCCACCAGGGAATCCTGTTCGGCCTCGAGGATCCGGTTCAGGAGTTCGTTGACCAGCTGGGCCCGGATCGGGTCGACGGGGGCGTCGGCCAGGGTCTCGGTGCGGGCGCTGTCGCCCCAGGCGACGGCCAGGGAATCCAGCAGAGCCGTCCCCTCCGCACGCTGGACCAGGGCCACCGCCTTGGCGCGCTCCAGGGTGACGATGCGTTCGATGTAGCGCCGTTCACCGGGATGGAGTTGGTCCAGGTCAAGTTTGGTTTGCTCATGGTTGCACCCGGGCGCGGCCTGGAATACCAGGAGGAACCCCAGGGCAAGCATCGCCTGGGCGTGGCCCCGGAGGCAATCTGGAATGCCGTGTCCGGTGAGTTGCGGGCGCTGGACCATGGTAGTCTCCTGGATGGGTTGGGCGTCAAACTCTGTCGCCTTGATAATACGGTTGGCTGATTTTGGCCACAATTTTCCACGGGTACGGGTAAGGTCAAGGATGGTGGGCTTGCAGTCAGGGGCGGGCAACACGATGCGGCAATGGCGGCGCAGCCTTTGGCTGTGTTTGTCGTTGGCAATCCTGGCCGCGGTAATCCTTCCGGTCGCCTCACTGGCCGATGATGAGCTGGATTACGGTTTGCAGACCCATCGGCTGGCCCGCATCGAAATCAGGGGCAACCTGCACTTCACTTCCGGGATGCTCAAGAGCTTGCTGCGCCTGCAGGAAAGTTCCTGGAAACGACCTTTGCATGTGCCCAAGTACCGGCCCCACATGCTGGATACCCAGGTCCGGATCCTGGAAAACTTCTACCACAACCAGGGTTTCCACCAGGCCAAGGTCAGCCTCGACAGCATCACGACCATGCCGGGCCAGGGAGATGTTCTTCATTTCGCCGTTCAAGAAGGTTTGCCCACCACCATCGGCAAGGTTGTTTTCGTGGGCGGGGCGCCACTGACTGATGCCGAGTTGCTCGCGGTCCTGCGGTACAAGACGGGCATGCCCGCCCCGGCTGATCTCAACGCCCTGGGCGGGGATATCTTTTCCATCCGCGACCTCTATCGGGGCCGGGCCTATCTGCGGGCTAAAGTCAGCCCCGCCTGGGATATTTCCGCGCTTCCGGACAGCTCGGGTTTCTTGGCTGATCTGACCTACACCATTGCCCCCGGCAGGAAATTCCAGGTCGGTTCCATCAGCTTGCAGGGTAACGTGATCACCAAGGATCACCTGTTGCGCCGGGAGTTGGAATTCGCCACCGGCGAGCCCCTGTACTGGTTGAAGGTCGAGGATTCCCGCCGCAATTTGCTGAGCACTTCCCTGTTTCGGGATGTGAATATCGTGCCGGTCAGGGTCGATACCGCCGCCGGTGTGGCGGACATCAAGGTCGAGGTCCTGGAGCGCAAACCCGCCTTCTATGAGCTTGGTGTGGGCGTGGGCAGCCAGGAACGGATCCGCACCTTGGCGTCCTGGGGCCATTACAACCTGCGGGGGACGGGCAATCGTCTCCAGGTGCGGGCCAGGGGCAGCTGGAACCTCGAGGACGTGGTGGGCAATTCCTTGAATTTCAATCAGGGTCAGATCAATTTCCGGGTCGATACCGATTACGTCAATCCCCGCATTAGGGACAGCCGCTACAGCCTGGATTTCAATATTTTCATGCACCGGGACACCCGTGGCGAGTCGGGCCTGAACATGTTGAGCTACGGCTTCAACCTGGGGTCGACGTGGAAGGCCAGCCGGCGGGTCACCAACAATGTCTACCTGGGCCTGAAGTTGACCGATCCCACCGTGCACCCCTATGCGCCCGAGAGTCTGAAGGACCGCTTCTACCAGATCGGGGCCAACTACACCGAGGTCCGCTCCTTCAACTGGAGTATGTACATCGATCATCGGGACGATATTTTCCGGCCGACGAACGGCATGTACACAACCGGTACGCTGCGTATCGCCGGCGGCGCGCTGGGCGGGGATTTCAGTTTCATCAAGGGCAGCGCGGCGTGGCATAAATACGCATCCTTCCCGTTGGGTGGCGTGCTGGCCTCGCGCATCATGGTGGGGGCGGCTACTCCCTACGGCGGTTCCCTCGCCAAGGGGCCCGATGGCGTTCCCTACGATGACCGTTTTTTTGCGGGCGGGGCGACGACCGTGCGTGGTTACGATCACAACAGTCTCGGCCCCCAGGTCGCCAACCAGGATGAACTCGACCTGTTGAACTACACTTCGGATGTTTTGCTCCCGAACAATCCCGCGCGGGGCGGCAACTACCTGCTGCTGACCAACGTGGAGTGGCGGTTCCCCCTGCCCCTGTTGCGGAGCTGGAAGCTGTCCAGCGTCATGTTCTTCGATGGCGGCAATGTCTGGGCCCGATTTTCCGATCTGCGGTGGCGCGCATTTCGTATGACCTCTGATCCCGGTGACCCCAACGATCCGGGCTCCACCAAGGTTTGGGATTATCGTTACAGCTGGGGCACCGGCCTGCGGCTGGACACCCCCTTCGGACCGGTGCGGGTCGACCTTGGCATCCCTCTGAAGCGCGTGCGGTATATTGGTGAGGGTCGCGATTACAAGGATCCAGCCCGGATCTGGCATTTTTCCCTGGGGTATCCGTTCTGATGCGAAGGCCACGACCACTGCACCTCTCACTTCTGTTTGCCTGGATGGCGATCCTGGGTGTTTTGCTGTGGCTGGGGACCCATCCCGATCTCTTTACCCCGTATCTTTCCCGGCTGGTCAGCCGCCGTCTGTTGCACATGAAGGAGGGCGGGCTGGTGGTCAAGGACGCCAGGTTCCGTCTCTTCGAAGGGGTGGACCTCTACGGGGTTTCCCTGACCATGGCCGGCGAAGGGGGGGCTCTGACCCTGGCGGCCGCCGACACCATGCAGGTGGATTTTACCCTGGCCGGGGCCCTGGGTCGGACCGCGCGCCTGCAGCGGGTGACGGTGGCCAACGCGAGGATTTTCGTGCGGGCCGGGGCGTCGGCGGGCAAGTCCGGGCAGGCGCCGCTTTTTCCCGGAGGCCTGGAGTTGCCGGTGGTGGTTCTGGATCAACTGGAAATCATCGGCGCTGATCTGACGGTGACCGGGCCGACCGGCAGGCTGCGGGAGAGAATCAGCGACCTGCACTGGATGGGGGCGGTGGATTCCCGCGCCGGCTTGGACATGTTGATACGCAATTGCAGCCTGAACTGGCAGACGCACAACAGCACGTTCCAGGGTCTGCGCGGCGAGGTCGCGCTCACGGACCAGGGCGTCAAGGCAGATCGGTTGTGGGGTTTTTTCAACGGCCATCCGGTGGATCTCAACGGCAGTCGGGGCTGGGACGGCAGCCTTGACCTCGGGGTCAAGGCCCAAGGTGTGAGCATCGCCGAAGTGGAAGACCTGCTCGACCAGCGCATCGGCTTCAAGGCCAAGGGTGACATTGATGCGACCTTGCACACACAAGCGGACACCCTTGTATACGATGGAGTATTCACGGGAGAACTCGAAGGGTATCGGATGGACGGCCTGCGCGGCCGGGCCCTGATCACCGCCCATTACGTCGACCTCAGCGACATGACGGGCAAGGTCAACGGCGCGACGTTCACCGGCGGCGGACGCTTTGATATCCGTGATTCGCAGCAGGTGAAGTTCGTGTTGGAGGGCCGGGTCAAGGATGTCGATCTGGCCAAGGGTCTGGTTCCCGACCAGGAAGATCTGCCGCGGACCGACGGGACGGGTACCCTGAAGATCGAGCATACGGATCATCCCCTCTGGACCCGGGTGACGGGAACCTTGCAGGACGGTTTCATCGATATCCTGCCCTTCACATCCTGCGACCTGGATGTTGTCGCCACGGCGGACTCCCTGGTTTTCCAGGGCGTCAAGCTGCGTGATGGGGATCTGGCAATCGACCTGACCGGCCGGACGGATGCCGACCAGGTTTTCCAGGGTGATGTCACCTTCTCGTCCGGGAATCTGGAAACCCTGCCGGGGAGTCTGGGTTGGCCCGCCATACAAGGAACCGGCGGCGGCAGAGGCAAACTCGCGGGCCGCGTGGACGATCTGACGTTCACGGGCCGGATCTTCGGGCGCGACCTGCGGCTTGCGGAAATGGAAACCGGGGCTCTGGATGCGGATGTTATCATTTCTGATTTGCTGGATAAACCCGCGGTCCAGGGCTCGTTCCAGGGGCGCAGAATGGTGCTGGGTGGTGTTCCCCTGGGTGATTTCGCGGGTTCCGGCTGGGCCGATTCGCTCGGCAACGCCCGGATGGATTCCCTGCGGGCCGTGCTGGGCGACACCGTGGTGAGCCTGGCTTTCGCCATCGAGAATCAGGATTCCCTGCGGCAATTTTCCGTACCCCGCTTCCGGGTGGATCTGGAGGGGACTCCCTGGTCACTGGCCCATGCGGTGCGCTTTTCCCTCGGCAAGGGGTCCTTCACCCTGCCGGGTGTGACGCTGGCGTCTCCCCGGGGGTCTTTGGTGGTCCAGGGGCGGGCCCTGGGGGACTCCCTGTTGGAGGGTCATCTTCAGCTTGAGAACTTCGACCTGGCCCTGCTCAATCCCTTTGTTCACGGCTCGCAGCCCTTGTCGGGCCAGGTGACGGCCACGGTGACCGCTGCGGGGAGGCCCCACGACCCGGTGGTCACGGTGGACGGAAGCCTGGTCCATTCGCCGTTCGCCCTGGCCCGCGTGGATTCCATGCATGTGACCGGACGTTTCAGCCAGGGGACCGTTGATATTGAAAACCTCGATTTGCGCTCCCAGTACGGGAAGTTGACGCTGGCCGGGACCGTTTCCCATCCGGGTGCCGGGGTGAAGGATTTCTGGCCGGGGGCTGCTCTGGATCTGGATGTTTCCATTCCCGACGGTGACTGGGCGTTCATGAAACAATTTTCCCTGCCGGCGTTGGATCGCCTGGCCGGGAGGTTCGCGGGAGACCTCCACGTGGCCGGCCGCTCGGATGATCCGCGCTGTCAGGGCCGTCTGCGGAGCGAGCCGTTCAACATCCACTGGCTGCACCTGGACAAGCTTGAGGGTTCGATCTGGGTGGACAAGCAGACGCTCGTTCTGGGTGATTTGAAGGGCAACCGGGACCAACTGGCCCTGAGCGGCCGCATCGAGGTCCCCCTGCAGCTGGATTTTCTCAGTGAGCCGGTCTCTCCGCCCGAAGGCCCTTTCTATATGCGGCTGGTCATTCCCAAGGACAGCGACCTAGCGCCCCTGGCCCGGGCCACCAACGCGTTCGCGACCTGCAGCGGTCGCGGCGAGGGCGAGGTCATCTTGGCCGGGCCGCTGGAGCATCCCCAGTATCAGGGGCAAATCGCGGTGCGCGACGGGGGCTTCGTGCTGCGCGACCTGGAGGAGGTCTATCATGAGGTTTCCTGCCAGGGAAGTTTCAGCGGCGACGAGCTGACCATCACCGATATCGACGGTCACGAGGGCTTGAAAGGAAATTTCCAGGGCGGCGGCAAGGTTATTTTCAACGGTCTGGTGCTGGAGACTTTTCACCTGGACCTGGACCTGGACCGCTTTTTGGTGGCTTCGATTCCCGATCTGGCCGTGATCGTCAGCGGCGCCCGGGCGCGCATGGTGGGGGTCAAGGTGGGACCGGACAGCCTGCTGGTGCCGCGCTTCGAGGGCAGGCTGAAGGTGGACAAGGCCCAGTATACCGGCGACTTCAGCGACAAGCCCGGGGTGGTCGATCCCATGGCCGCCACCGTTGCCCCGGACTGGATGGCCGAGCTGCATCTGCATGCCGACCCCCGGGTGGCGCGCATCAGCAACCGGGATATGGAGCTGGACCTGGGCGGCGATCTGGATCTGATACGCAACGAGTCGGGCTTGAACCTGCGCGGAGCCCTGGACATCAACAAGGGCCGGTTGATAGTCTTCAATAACAATTTCGAGGTGCTGGAAGGGCGGCTGGATTTCAGCCGGGAACTGGGGTTCGACCCCCGCGTGGATATCCAGGCCCAGACCAAGTATCGTATGCGCAGCAAGTACTCCAGCAACAGCATCATCGAACATATCGGCGTGCAGATCAGCGGGACGCTTTTCAAACCGGTGATCAACTTCACCTCTGAGCGGGGTTATTCACGCGAAGCCATTCAACGCATGCTGCTGGGACTGCAGCCCGAGGCTACTCCCGAAGGCGATTCCGCCCGGCTGGCCAACACGTCGATCACGGCCGGATTCAATATCCTGGAGCGCCAGATTGCGCAGGAGCTTGATATCTTCGATACCTTCGAGATCAACCAGATCCAGCGGGAACGCGATACCGGCGGCATGGGGCTGGATCCGTTGATCGGTGTGGGCAAGTACATCGGATCGGATCTGTATCTGAAATACGCCCAGGGTATCCGGCAGAACGACCGGGACGTGCTGGTGGAATACCAGATCAACAACCATCTTCTGCTGCAGTCGGAGATCCGGCGCCGCATCGACGAGAACCAGGGCGAGCCCACCTACAATCTCGACCTCAAGTATCGCTTCGAATATTGACCGACCGGAGGCGCGGCTACCTGGTGGCGGCCCCGATTTTCCTCTTCCTGCGGGAGTTGTCTTGGAACAGTTGTTGAGGCATTTGAACGACGCCCAGAAGGAGGCGGTAACCGCCGGCGACGGTCCGATCCTGGTGGTCGCAGGGGCCGGCAGCGGCAAGACCCGTGTGCTGACGACCCGGGTGGCCTGGCTGCTGTCCGAGGGCTCCGTGTCGCCCGGCGGCATCCTGGCGTTCACCTTCACCAACCGGGCCGCCAAGGAAATGCGCCAACGCATCGCGGCGGCCGTGGGGCCCGACCGTGCGCCGTTCTGGATCGGCACCTTCCACGCCACGGGCCTGAAGATTCTGCGCAGCGACGGGACCGCCATCGGTGTCCAGTCCGGATTCTCGATCTTCGACACCGATGACAGCAAGCGCCTGCTCAAGGAAGTCACCACGGGGTTGAACCTCGATTTGAAGCAGTTCAACCCCTCGGCCACACGCTCGGTGATCAGCCGTTTCAAGAACGATGACCTGTCGCCCGCGGCGGTCGAGCAGACGGCTGCGAGCTACGTCGAAAAAAAATACGCCGAACTCTATGCGGCGTACAACGAGGCCCTGCAGCGGAACAACGCCCTGGACTTCGACGACCTGATCGTGCACACCGTCCATCTGCTGGAACAGAACGACGAGGTCCGCGAGAAATACGCCCGGCGCTTCACCCACGTGCTGGTGGACGAGTTCCAGGACACGAACCCCCTGCAGCTGCTGTTGATCAAGCTGCTGTCGAGCGGGCACGGCAACCTTTTCGCCGTCGGGGATGACGACCAGTCCATCTACTCCTGGCGCGGGGCCCGCATCGAGAACATGGTCAACTTCGAGGATTACTTTCCCGGCGCCGTCATCTACCGCCTGGAGCAGAATTACCGTAGCTGCGGCAACATCCTGGCGGCGGCCAACCGGGTCATCGCCAACAACAAGCAACGCAAGGGCAAGAACCTGTGGACCAACGACGTCGACGGCGACCTGTTGACCGAGGAGGAGTTCCTGGACGAGCAGGATGAGGCTTCCCGCCTGGTGGACATCGTGCGCAAGGAGGTCGAGGGCGGATTGACCCGCGGCGATGTGACCGTCCTGTACCGGACCAACGCCCAATCCCGGGCGCTGGAGGATGCCCTGCGGCGTTCCCGGATCCCGTATCAGATCGTGGGCAGCCTGCAGTTCTACGAGCGCAAGGAAGTGCGGGACATGCTGGCCTATCTCAAGCTGGTGTCCAATCCCGCCGACACGATCGCCCTGCAGCGGGTGATCAACACGCCGCGGCGCCAGCTCGGGGATACCACCGTGGGCCGCCTGTTGGATCTGGCGGCCCGGCACGATCTGACTCCCGGACAGGCTGCCGCCGACGAGGGCGTATTGGAAGAGGGTCTGGCTCCGGCGGCGCAACGCCGGGTGCGGGGGTTTTTCGACATGGTCACCCGCTGGCGTGCGCGGGCCACCGAGGGCCTGCCCGTGCCCGAGCTGCTGCAGGCCATCATCGGCGAGACGAAATTCGAGGCCTACCTGGAGAACGATGATCCCACGACCTCGGCCTCGCGAAACGAGAATGTGGCCGAACTGGTCAACGCCGCCGCGGCGTTCCACGATGCCACCGGCGGCGGCACCCTGGCCCAGTTCCTGGAGCAGGTGGCGCTGGTTTCGGACCCCGACACCATCCAGGACGGGCAGGGCGTGGTGCGGCTGATGACCATCCACACGGCCAAGGGCCTGGAGTTCCCTGTGGTGGTGCTCACCGGATGCGAGGACGACATCCTGCCCCACATCAACAGCTCCGGCGACGAAGCCGGCCTGGAGGAGGAGCGGCGCCTGTTCTACGTCGCCTTGACCCGGGCCCAGCAGAGAGTCTACCTGCTTCACGCCGGTCGCCGACGCCGGTTCGGCACCTGGCAGGAAGCGTTGCCGTCGCGGTTCCTGCGCGAGGTTCCCGC
>CAZJGK010000014.1:25765-46429 GCA_964545545.1 uncultured Fibrobacteraceae bacterium
CAGCTGGTGACCCACGGGATCTTTGGTGCGGGGGTGGTGGCCCGGGTCGAGGGCACCGGGGACGACATGCTGGTCACGGTCGATTTCACGGAGGCCGGCCGGAAGCATATCAATCCGCGGTTTGCGCCTCTGGTGCCTTTGGATTGAATCCGGGGGCTTGAGGTGCGTGCCCTTCAGTGCACGAGCGTCATCTTGCAATCGGCATGGGCTTGGGGAGTGGAAAAGCGGAGCCAGTACACGCCCGCAGCCGGGGCCCGGTCACCCGCATCGGGCCACCGGTAGGTGTGCCCGGTGGCCAGGTCATCGTCCATGCCTCCGGTGGCTGACAGGAACCCGAGATCTCTTGACGTCACAATCAATCCTCTCGTATCATATATTTTTACATTAACTTGTGCGTTGTTCTTCAGAAAAACCTTGAATATTGAACCCGCGTTTCCGGCGGGATTGGGCGTGGGCCCTTGGACCAGGATATGGCGCTCGGGAGCCGGTGTCGTGCGCATCAGGGTCATGCCGTCGGGATCCAGCACGACAGAATCCACAGGACCGTCGGCCGTCAGCGCGAAGGTCTGGGTGCGGGCGGCCAGATCGAGGATCACATCGCGCATGCCCGCCGCCGTGTAGATCCGCACCGGCACCGGCAACTCGAACATGGTGCCCTGCAGCTGGGTGAGGGTGACCCCGGGCGGATTGGCATGGATCTCGGCCTGGATCAGGGGCACGGCATCGGTCTGCAAAAGCGGCGTGAAGAACGGGGCGAGGTCGCGGCCCGCCGCCTGCTCGGCTTGGGCGATCATGGCGGCGGTGCTGGTGCCTCCGTATCGGAGTTCGGGATCATTGGCGTAGTCGTGCAGGAAGTGGAAGAAAGCATCGTCACCCACGAGCATCCTGAGCAGGTGCAAGACCCAGGCGCCCTTGTTGTAGATCAGGAGGTTGGGCAGGATGGGCTCGGGATCGGCCAGGATGCCCTCGCCGGCGAACAGGTCCGGGTGGCGTCGCACGCCGATGTTGAGCATGAATTCCCGGTAGGCCTCCGGACCGTAGGCGCGCTCGGTCCACAGGGCCTCGCAGTAGCGGGCGAAACCCTCGTTGAGCCAGATGTCCGGCCAGGTGCGGGGCGTGAGACTGTCGCCGAACCACTGATGGGCCAGCTCGTGCACCACGATGCTTTCATTGCGCCGGTCTCCGGTCAAAAAGAGCTGGCTGATGCTGGTGGCCGTCTGGTGTTCCATGGCCCCGATCCAGCGGATTTCCGCCTGGGCGTACTTCTCGCCGGCGAAGGGGTAGGGCCCGGCGATATCCGTCATCATCTCCAGCATCCGGCAGGTCGGGGCGAAATCGACCACGGCCTTGGCGTGGTCCTCGGCGAACACGTGGTAGGCCAGGGGGACCGCCGGCCCGGTGGCGGGCAGGCAGGTTTCGCTCCAGGATTCGTACCGCGTGATCGCCAGGGAGACCAGGTAGGTGGCGATGGGATAGGCTTCCCGCCACAGGTAGCGCCGTTTGCCGGGTTCCGGCACATCGGTGCGGAGCAGGGTTCCGTTGGCCACGACCTGCAGATCGTCCGGGACGGTGACCTCCAGGCTTACCAGGGCCTTGTCGCCGGGAGTGTCCTTGCATGGCCACCAGGAGTGGGCGCTCCACGGCTCGACGACGGTGGCGATGATGGGGATGTCGTCCCCGGGATCATCAGGAGTGCCGGCATCGCGCATGCGCCACATGAAACCCGCGTTGAAGACCCCGTGGGGCTGGGGCCGCCCCCGATAAGCGATGGTCAGGGTCTCGGGTCGGGTCAGGGCCAGCGCCGTGGGAAAATCGACGACCAGGCTGTCCCCGTCGTGGCGAAAGGACAAGGGACCGGCGCGGCCGGCCACCTGCTCGCAGGTCAGGTTCTGCACCAGGTCAAGGACCACGCGCCTGACGTCCGCGCGCAGCGCCTGCACCCCGACCTGGACGCTGCCGACGAGCTGTTGGGTCTGCGGGTCGATGTCCAGGACAAGGTCATAGCTTTGGACATCGATGCGGGGGTCACAGCAAGGGGGTCGTGTGGTGTCGATGGCCGCGGTGGCGGGCAACAGGGGGGTGTGGCAGGGCGCCGGTGCGGGGGCTGTCGCCGTGGCGGAGGCCTGTGCGCATATCAAGGCTGCGCCCAGAATCCACCACGGCAGGACAGGAGCTTTCATCCGCGTTCCTGTTTGCAGTTCCAGCAGACGGAAAAATTACCGTCCACTTGCTCGCCGCAGGCGGGGCAAATCCAGGGTGGTGAGGGGTCGGGGGTCTGCAGGTCGGCCAGGGTTTCGCGGGCCCTGGCCTCGTCCTCGGCGTTGACCACCAGACGGATTCCCTCCGTCAGATCCAGTTGAGGATACATGCCGCCGACATCATCGCGCTGGATTTCCGCGGCGATCCCGAGCGCTACCAGGCGGGCTCGCGCGGCCTCGGCTTCAGGCCCGTTGGTATAAGTGGCGATGACCACACTTTCGTTGCTCATGCTCTTTCCTTTCGCTGGGTTTCACCTGGTGAATCTAGCATCACCCTACGGGCGCGGCAATTCCAGGTGAGCAGAAACTAACGCCGGCCCACCTGGGTCAGATCCAAATTTCCCTGGAAATCCAAGGTGAGGCCCGCCAGACCGGGACGGCTCCACAATTCACCCCGGGTGACGATCAACGGTGTGAGCACGCGGGCGCGCTCCAGACGCAGGGCGGCCTGCTCGGCCTGGGTGGGATCAGCGAAATCCACGGGGTTCAGGGCGCGTGCGCCCGCAGGCAGAGGCTGGTCGGCGACCGAGGCGTCGTCCAGAATATCCTGGAGCCAGTTCGCCCGGCCCAGGACACCCGCCAGCTGACGGCATCCCGATCCCCACTGGCGCTTGACCGGCAGGATGTAGGCTCCGGCACGTCCGGCCTGCAGGGCCGCCTCGAAATCTGCCGGTGATGGGCCCAGGGCCTGGGGCTTGAACCCCCCGGCGGGCCGGCGCGGAGCCGTCAGGGGACCGCGGCCGACCAGGTCCTCGGCGGGGCGCAGGGGACGGCCGGCGTGCTCAGCCAGGATGTCCGCCAGGCCCTTGGCCACCGGGTCGGTGTCCGGGTACAGCACGAGGTCCCGGTCCCGGGAAGCCGTGCGGCCCGGCCAGTTGAAATCCGGCCATGACCACGAGGGGACTTCGAGACGCAGGTAGGGGCAGAGTCGCCGGCTGTCCGTGAGAAAACTCCAGTCGCTGGCGGGGCGGCCTTGACCCGCGGTGGCCTGTTCGGCCCAAGCCTGGGGATTCAGGTCGGTGGTCCAGCGGCGGCGCTCGTTCTCGGTGGCGCCGAAGCGGGTGGGCGGACAGATCAACAGGTACATCCGGTCCCAGGGCAGGATGGTCTCCACCATGCCGGTCGGCCGCGGTTCATCCCGGGTAAGAACGAGGTCGGCCTGCCGGTCGCCGACCGGTCCCTCCAGGACACGCAGGGTGTCCCAGGCGGTCGCCCCGGGAAACGCGGGGACCAGATCCAGGCCGTCGGCGGTCGGCACCGGCCGGCACGGCCCGGAGCCCAGTGGCCACGGGCTGCCGGCGGGAGCGGCCCTTCTTACCGCCAGGGCGGGATGCGCCAGCTGGGCGGGCAGGTCAGGCATGGGCTCGCCGAGGGTGATCACGATGGTGCGGGTGCCGTCGGCCTTGGCGCCGTCTGATCCCGGTTGCAGCCAGCGCAAGGGATTGGGCGGCGAGGGCGAGGCCGTGGTGCGGTACGCGGTGGCCAGCCAGGAGGCCAGCACGGTCTGGGCCGTCACCGGAGCGCCGTCCCAGAATCTGGCTTCGGGATCAAGCGTGAGTTCCCAGCGGCGGTGGTCGTTGAAACTTTGCCAGCGCATCGCCAGAGAGGGCCTCACCGCTCCGCTGCCGTCGAGGTAGGTCAACGTGCGGTAGCACTGGTTGAACACCAGCTGTTCCGCGTCGTTGGCGGGCAAGGGAGCGTGATCCGGATCGAGGGGACCGGTCACCGCGAGGGTGACCACCGGCAGGGTGCGGAGCGCAGGTCGGAAGACGGGCTGGTCCGCCAGATCCTGCTCGCCGGCAAAGGCGCTCTGCAGGCGGAGGTTCAACCCGACATCCGGTTGCTCGGTGGCGAGTTTTCCGTTCGAGCCTGCGCAGACCGAAGCCAGCAGCAGGCCACAGGCCGTGATGGTAAGGGTGTGTTTCATGGCTACAGAGTACGTGGGCCGGGCTTTCAAGTCCACCCTTGCGCCCGGGGGCGATCATTGCGACCATGGGGGTTGATTCAATCAACCTTTTTCCTTGCCGACCGGAGGTGCCGTTTTGAGTTGCCGCGATCCCCATTCCTATACCGATCTCGACCAGGGCCGCGTCGAGCACATGGACCTGGATCTGACCGTGGACTTTGCGTCCCACCGCATGACCGGCACCGCCACCCTGGATCTGGCCGCCCCGGCGGCCGGCCCCCTGGACCTGGACACCCGCGAGCTGGAGATCCGCAAGGTCACAGCCAAGGGCGGCACCGACATCAAATGGGAGCTGGGGGACAAGGACGAGGTCATGGGTTCGCGCCTGCGCCTGCATCTGCCTGCCGGCACGCAGCAGGTGACCGTCACCTACGCCACGAGCCCCGAAGCCAGCGCCCTGCAGTGGCTCGAACCTGCGCTGACCGACGGTGGCAAGCATCCCTATCTGTTCAGCCAGTGCCAGGCCATCCACGCGCGCAGCGTGATCCCGGCCCAGGACTCGCCTCTGGCGAGGTTCACTTTCAACGCGAAGATGACGGTGCCCGAGGCCCTGACCGTGGTCATGGCCGCGGCGCCCGGTAAGGCCGGTTCCAGCGGCAAGGCGGGCCTGCGCACCTTCAGCTTCGAGATGCCCCAACCCATTCCGCCCTACCTGTTCGCCTTCGCGGTGGGCAACATCGTCTCCCAGGATCTGGCCCCGCGCTCGCGTGTCTACACCGAGCCCGAAACCCTGGCCAAGGCCGCCTACGAGTTCGCCGAAGTGGACAAGATGCTGACCGCCGCCGAGGATGTCTTCGGGCCCTATCTCTGGGACCGTTTCGACTTCCTGGTCATGCCCGGGTCGTTCCCCTACGGCGGCATGGAAAACCCGCGCCTGACCTTCCTGACCCCGACCCTGCTGGCCGGCGACCGTTCGCTGGTCAACGTGCTGGCCCACGAACTGGCCCACAGCTGGACCGGCAACCTGGTGACCAACGCGACCATCGACGACTTCTGGCTCAACGAGGGCTTCACGGTGTGGGCCGAGCGGCGCATTTTGGAAAACCTCGAAGGCCTGGAGGCCAAATCCCTGGGGGCTGCCATCGGGCGCAACGGGCTGGACGAAGCCCTGAAGGAATTCGGTCCCGACTCGCCGTTCACGCGCCTGAAGACCGACGGCAAGGGTCACGACCCGGATGATTTCTACTCCCTGGTGCCTTACGAGAAGGGCTTTTTGCTGGTCAGTCTGTTCGAACAGGCCGCCGGTCGCGAGAAGTTCGACCACTTCATCAAGAAGTACATCGAGCACTTCCGCTTCACCAGCATCACCACCGAGGAATTCCTGGTGTTCCTGGAGCAGGAGCTGCCGGGGGTGGCCGCCAAGGTGGACGCCCAGAAGTGGATCTACCAGTCCGGCCTGCCGTCCAATGCTCCGGTGTTCAACTCGCAGAAGCTGGAGGAGTTGAAGAATCTCGCCGCGGGCTGGAGCGACGGGCTCAGGCCCGATCCCGACGAGGCCAAAAACTGGACCCCCGAGCATTGGCAGATCTTCCTGCAGGATCTGCCGCGCAAATTGCCCGAGGCCGACTGTCGCTGGCTGGATGACAACTTCCACCTGACCAAGCAGGGCAACGCGGAGATCCTCTGCAACTGGCTGATCATCGCCGCGACCAGCGGGTATGAACCGGCCTTCGACCGGATCCGCTCGTTCCTCGCGGAAGTGGGGCGCATGAAGTATCTCAAGCCGCTGTACACCGCGCTGTACGCGGGAGCGAAAACCAAGACCATGGCCGTGGAGATCTTCGCCGACAACGCCGGCGGCTATCATCCCATCGCCCGCGGTGGCCTGGAGCGGATCCTGGCGAACTGATTCCCGCTGCCCTGAAAAACCAGGCGGCCCGGGCGTGATGACCCGGGCCGCTTGTTATTTGCCGAGGGATTACCGCAAACCTTTGCGCCCGTGGCCTTGATCACAGGGTGATAAGGTTACCCGTACGGGCCGAGCGGTAGCAGGCCTCGGCCACGCGCAGCGTGGCCAGTCCGTCGGCGAACCCCACGGCCGGCGTGGTTCCATCCCGGACGCTCTTCAGCCAGTCGGTTAGCACCAGCGGCAATGTCGGTGCCATGGCGTTGATATCGAAACGTTCCTCCTGCTTGCCACGGCGCAGGATCACCCCACCTGTCAGGTAATCCGCCCAGAGCTGGCCATCCTCGCCGACCGCTTCAAGCCAGCAGGCCCGCGACTGCGTGTACTTGCTGACTTCGAGCGCGGCGTTGCAGCCGTCGCTCAAAGTGGCGGTGGCCAGGAAGAAATCCTCGACCGCGTGGTTCAGGATCTGATCGACCTTGGCCTGGACCGCGACGAACTCCGCGCCCGTGAGAAACCGCACCGTATCGAACAGGTGGACGCCGGTGATCAGCACCGAACCGCCGCTGGGGATGGCGGGATCGTGCTGCCAGGCCAGGGTGGTGGGGGCCAGGCGCTGGGCCATGCGCACCAAATGAACCCGGCCCAGCAGGGGCCACAGGGCCTGCACCTTCTGGATGACGGGATTCCAGCGCAAGGTCTGGGCCAGCATGACGCCGGGAGCGTCCGTGTCGGGTAACGCCGCCAGATCCTCGGCCTCGGCCAGGGTTGCGGTCAGGGGCTTTTCCAGCAATAGGGGCTTGCCGGCATCCAGGACGGCGCGGGCCAGGGCGAAGTGGCTGTCCGGGGGCGTGGCGATGATCACCCCGTCAACCGCAGGGTTCTCGATCAGCTCTTGTGCCTCCGCAAAGTAACGGAGGCCCAGCTCGGCGGCGAGCCGGTCTCCCGCCACAGCGTCCCTGCGGCAAAGCGCCGTGGCCGTCATCCCGGGCACATCATGCAGCGCATGCCGCAAATACCGCGTGCCGTGGGTGCCTGCGCCGATCACGCCGATCCTGAATTCCATGGATCCTCCAGCTGGCTTGAATCTGGCTGCCGGGACGGGTCGCCTCGGCATCCTGCCGGGGCGCGTCAACCGCCTCCCGGATGGTGAGCATAACATGCGCAAAGTTGCCATGTCATTCCTGTCTCTTGCCCTGTTGCTTGGGCCGGCCTGGGTAAGGCCGGCGGTCGCGGCCGTGCAGATCAACGAGATCCTGGCCGACCCGGCCAGCGACTGGGATCACGACGGTGCCGTGGATTTCAAGCTCGACGAGTGGATCGAGGTCATCAACCTGGGCACCGAGCCGGCCGATTTGCAGGACTACTGGTTCAAGGACGAGAGCGCCTCTGAACCCCGGTTCCGCTTGACGGGTGTCATCGACCCTGGACAGACGGCCGTGTTCTACGGTTCCGACGCCGTGGCGTGGCAAGCGGCAAACGGTGTGTCCACCACGGGTTTCAGCCTGAACAACGGCGGCGATACGGTGTATCTTCTGCGCGGTCCGGCCGGCGGCCCGTGGGAAACCATCGAGAGCGTCACCTATCCCGACCATGCCGCGGAAGACGATCGCAGCTATGGCCGCAGCTCCGATGGTCCCGGTTGGTTCCTCTATGATGGACTCTATCCCTACTCGGGATCCCTGGAGCCGCAGGGCAACGGGTGTGTGCCGACGCCCGCGGAGCCCAACTTATGCCACACCCTGGTGCCGGATCAGAAAACATCATTCAGCACCCTCAAGGCCACGTTCATGTAAGGGTCGGGCCAGGGGCCTGACCTCGGGGGCGGGCCGGGAAGGGAGTCCCGGCCCGCTCCTGCCTGAGCTAATCAAGTCCAACCTGGCCCTGTATATGGGATTTCACTTTCCTTTATTAGCCAGATCCGATAAGGTACAGAGGAAAGATTCTGCCGCCTCCGGCGGCCATAATCCACCCCGATGCCACATTTGCCTTCTGGAGGCTGAAGCCTTCGGCGCTGCCATGCAGGAGATGTCATGCAACTCAACGAAAACCAGAAGATGATCCGCCAGATGGCCCGGGATTTCGCCCGCACCAGACTGGCTCCCATCGCGGCGGAAATCGATCGCACGGCGGAATTTCCCGCGGCCACCGTCAAGGAAATGGGGGAACTCGGATTTCTGGGCATGGTCGTGCCTGAACAATACGGGGGCCTGGGTGGCGACATCACCAGCTATGCCCTGGTGGTCGAGGAAGTCTCGGCGGTTTGCGGCAGCCACGGCCTGACCGTCGCCGCGCACAACAGCCTGGGCTGCTGGCCCATCAACGAACTGGGCACCGAAGAACAGAAGAAACGCTTCCTGCCGCCGGCCGCGGCGGGGCAGTCGCTGCTCTCGTTCGGGCTGACCGAATCCGGCGCCGGCAGCGACGCCGGCGGAACAAGAACCACCGCCGTCAGGGACGGCGACCACTGGGTGCTTAACGGCAACAAGATGTGGATCACCAACAGCCACTACGCCGGGGCCCTGGTCATCACGGCCAAGACCGACCTGGAGGCCGAAGGCAGCCACGGGATCAGCGCCTTCATCGTGCCCACCGATACCCCGGGCTTCACGGTCGAACGCAAGGAAGACAAGCTGGGCATGCGGGCCAGCGACACCGCGCCGCTGACCCTGGAGGATGTGCGCGTCCCGGCAGACCTGCTGCTGGGCAAGGAAGGCGAGGGGTTCAAGTACTTCATGATGACCCTGGACGGCGGCCGCATTTCCATCGCCGCGGTCGCTCTGGGCCTCGCCGTCGGGGCCTACAAGGCCACCATTGAATACGCCAAGAAACGCGAGCAGTTCGGCAAGCCCATCGCCAGGTTCCAGGCGGTCGAATTCATGCTGGCGGATATGGCCACCCAGATCGAGGCCGCGCGCCTGTTGACCTACGAGGCCTGCCGCCTGAAGGATGCCGGCGAGCCGTACGCCCAGATGGCCGCCATGGCCAAGCTGCACGCCAGCGAGACGGCCATGTTCGTGACCGACAAGGCCATCCAGATCCATGGCGGCTACGGATTCACCCGCGAATATCCCGTGGAACGCATGTACCGCGACGCCAAACTGTGCACCATCGGCGAAGGCACCAGCGAGATCCAGCGCATGGTCATCGGCCGTTACGAATTGCAGGATTGATCACCGAGCGAAAGGAGCTCCCCGTGAGCAAGCGAGCCGTTATTTGTGAAGCCGTCCGGACACCCGTGGGTCGGTTCCAGGGTGGCCTGTCCGGCCTGCGCGCCCCCGAACTGGGCGCCGTCGTGATCAAGGCCGTTCTAGAACGCACGGATCTCAAGCCGGCGCTGGTGGACGAAGTCATCATGGGTTGCGTGTGCCAGGCGGGGCTGTACCAGAACCCGGCCCGCCAGGCCGCGATTTTTGGGGGTGTGCCCAGCAGCGTCAGCTCCGTGACCATCAACAAGGTTTGCGGCAGCGGCCTTAAGTCCGTGGCCCTGGCCGACCAGGCCATCCGCGCCGGGGACAAGCACTGCGTCATCGCCGGCGGGTTCGAGAACATGAGCCAGATCCCGTACGCGCTGATGACCGCGCGCAACGGACTGCGGCTGGGCGACGGCACGGTCACCGACCTGCTGGTGCACGACGGATTGTGGGACATCTACAACGATTTCCACATGGGTATGACGGCCGAATGGGTGGTGGATACCTACAAGGTCAGCCGCGAGGACCAGGACGCCTTTGCCGCCCTCAGCCATGCGCGCGCCTGCGCGGCCTGGGACGCCGGGAAGTTTGATCGCGAGACGGTGCCCGTCGAAGTGCCGCAACGCCGGGGTGATCCGGTGGTCGTGGCGCGTGACGAGGGCCCCCGTGCGGATACGGCCATCGAGAAGCTCGCCAAGCTGCGTCCGGCGTTCAAGCGGGACGGCGGCTCGGTCACGGCCGGGAATTCCTCGTCCATCAACGATGGCGCGGCGGCCCTGCTGGTCTGCAGCGAGGAGTTCGCAGCGCAGAACGGTCTGCAGGTGCGGGCGACCATCGAGGCCTGGTCCACCGGCGCGGTCGAACCCAAGGAAGTCATGATGGCTCCGGTGACCAGTGTGCACAATCTGCTCCGGAAAACCGGCAAGACGGTGGCCGACTACGGCCTGTTCGAGTTGAACGAAGCGTTCGCGGCCCAGAGCCTGGGCGTGATCCGGGAACTCGGGTTGGATCAGGACCAGGTCAATGTCAATGGGGGCGGAATCTCCATCGGCCATCCCATCGGCTGTTCGGGGGCCCGCATCCTGGTGACCTTGCTGCACGCCATGGAGGACCGCGGCGTCGGCGACGGTATTGCGAGTTTGTGCCTGGGCGGCGGCGACGCGGTCAGTATGGCGATATCACTTCCCTAGCTCAATGACGGCCGCATCTGCGGCCCCGGAAAGGCTGAAAGCATGAAGGTCACAGTGATCGGCGGCGGGACCATGGGCAACGGAATCGCCCACACCTTCGCCCAGTTCGGCAACGAGGTGAACCTCGTCGATGTGAAGCAGGAGTATCTGGACCAGGCCATGGCCACCATCGAGAAGAATCTGGGCCGCTTGGTCAAGAAGGAGAAGATCAGCCAGGATGAGGCTTCGGCGACTTTGGCGCGGCTGCATCCGGGCACCGAGCTGAAGGCCGCGGCCGACAGCGACCTGGTGGTCGAAGCCGTATTCGAGAGTTTCTCGGTAAAGCAGATCATCTTCAATAAACTTGATGGTATCTGTAAACCGGAAACTGTTTTGGCCAGCAATACTTCAAGTATTTCCTTAACCAAGATTGCGGCCTGTACGCAGCGTGCGGATCGCGTGATCGGCATGCACTTCATGAACCCCGTGCCGGTGATGAAGCTGGTCGAGGTCATCTGCGGTCAGGCCACCAGCAGCGAAACGTTGACCAAGGTGACCGGGTGGGCCAAGGATCTGAACAAGGTGCCGGTGACCGTGCAGGATTATCCGGGCTTCATCTCCAACCGGGTGCTGATGCCCATGATCAACGAGGCAGTGTACTGTCTGATGGAGGGCGTCGCCGACCGCGAAGCCATCGACACCGTGATGAAGTTGGGCATGGCTCATCCCATGGGCCCGCTGACCCTGGCCGACTTCATCGGCCTGGACGTGTGCCTGGACATCATGGATGTCCTGTACGCGGGCTTCGGCGACAGCAAGTACCGGCCCTGCCCGTTGCTCAGGCGCATGGTCGATGCCGGATATCTGGGCCGCAAGAGCGGCAAGGGATTCTACGATTATGAATAGCCGGTCGGCCGTGGGCCTGCCGCTGTGAGGAGTTTGCCGTGCAATTCGATCTGACCGAACAACAGCGCATGATCCGGGACATGGCCCGGGATTTTGCCAACAAGGAAGTGGCCCCGGTTGCCGCGGAGAACGACCAGCTGGAACGTTTCCCCGCCGACATCGTGGCCAGGCTGGGCGAGCTGGGCTTCATGGGCATGAACGTGCCCGAACAATACGGCGGCGCAGGACTGGACACGGTGTGCTACGTGCTGGCCATGGAGGAGATCAGCAAGGCGTGCGCATCCACCGGCGTGATCATGTCCGTGAACAACTCCCTGGTCTGCTGGCCGCTGGAGACCTACGCCACCGAACAGCAGAAACAAAAGTACCTCGTTCCCTTGGCCAAGGGTGAATTGCTGGGCGCGTATTGTCTGAGCGAACCCAACGCGGGCACGGATGCGGCGAACCAGATGACCACCGCGCGCCTGGAGGACGGGCAATGGATCATCAACGGGATGAAGAACTTCATCACCAACGGCGCCCACGCCGATGTTTTGCTCGTGTTCGCCCAGACCAATCCCGAGTTGAAGCACAAAGGCATCCGGGCGTTCATCGTCGAGAAGACCGATCCGGGGTTCGCGGTGATCCGCAAGGAAGAGAAGATGGGCATCCGCGCCTCGGACACCGCCCAGCTGGCCCTGGACAACGTCAAGGTCGGCCCCGAACGTGTGCTGGGTGACGAGGGCACGGGCTTCAAGATCGCCATGAGCACCCTGGACGGCGGCAGGATCGGCATCGCGGCCCAGGCTCTGGGCATCAGCGCCGCCGCCTTCGAAGCGGCCCGCGCGTACGCCAAGCAGCGCGAGCAATTCGGCCGACCCATAGCCATGTTCCAGGCCATCCAGTGGAAGATCGCCGACATGGCCTTGCGGCTGGAGGCCGCGCGCCTGTTGACCTATCGCGCCGCCTGGTGCAAGGACCAGGGCGGCCGGTACGGCGAGGAAGCGGCCATGGCCAAGCTCGCGGCCAGCGAGGCCTCCCATTTCATCACCAATGAGGCGGTGCAGATCTTCGGCGGCAACGGCTATTCCAAGGAGTATCCGGTGGAAAGACATTTCCGCGACGCCAAGATCACCGAGATCTACGAGGGCACCAGCGAGGCCCAGCGCCTGGTTATCTCTTCCCTGGAGTTCAAGAAATAATCTGCTGGAGTTTGCACGGGGGCCGACCTGCGGCCTCTATATCTTGGGAGTCGTCCATGGATTTCACGCTCAACGAGAACCAGACCATGTTCCGCGATATGGTGCGGGACTTTGCCCGCAAGGAAATCGCTCCCCTCGCCCAGCAGATGGACGCCGCAGGCGGCATGCCCGACGAGCTGATCGCCAAGATGAAGGCCGGAGGGTTCTTCGGCCTGGCTTTCCCCGAGGCCTACGGCGGCCTCGGCGCCGACACCATCACCTACGGTCTGGTGATCGAGGAACTGGCCAAAGTCAGCGCCGGGGTGTCCGTCATGCTGACGGTGCACAACAGCGTGGGCAGTTATCCCCTGGCCATGTTCGGCAACGAGGCCATCAAGCAGGAATTTCTGCCCCGCATGGCTGCGGGGGAGATCGCCGCTTTTTGCGTGACCGAGCCTGGCGCTGGTTCTGACGCGGCCTCCCTGGCCACGACCGCCCAACGCGATGGCGACCACTACATCCTCAACGGCAGCAAGATCTTCGTGACCAACGGCGAGCGTGCGGCCTTTTTTGTGGTTATCGGCCGCACGCCGGGCACGATCGGGTACCAGGACACCCATGCGTTCATCATACCGCGCGATACGGCCGGCTTGATCGTCGGCAAGAAGGAAGACAAGATGGGCCTGCGGGCCAGCGACACGGCGGTGGTGGATTTCGTGGATGCCCGGGTGCCCGCCGGCCAGTTGCTGGGAGCCGAGGGCGACGGGTTCAAGATCGCCATGGCGGCCCTGGACGGCGGCCGCATCGGCATTGCGTTCCAGGCCCTGGGGATCGGCATGGCCTGCCTGGAACAGGCCGTCAAGTACGCCGCGACCCGCGAGCAATTCGGAAAGCCTATCCTGAGACAACCGGTCATCGGCAACATGATCGCCGATATGGGCACCGAATTGGAGGCTGCCCGCTTGTTGGCCTATCAGGCCGCCTGGCTCAAGGACCAGGGGTTGCCTTTCGGCAAACAGGCGGCCATGGCCAAGCTGGCTTGCAGCGAGGCCGCGGGACGGGCCGCCGATGCCGCGGTGCAGATCCACGGCGGCTATGGCTTCTGCAAGGAATTCCCGGTTGAACGCTACTACCGCGATGTGCGTGTCACGCGCATCTACGAAGGCACCAGCGAGATCCAGCGTCTGGTCATTGCCAGGCACATCGCCAAGGAGTATTGACGTCGCGGGGTGTCGGGGGCGAAGAAGCAGCAAGCCCGGCATGGTAGTTGGTCAAATCAGCCGCCAGATTTCGTATAACCAGGACCCGATCAGCATCAGGGCCGCCAACCATCTGGCGGCTCTTTTGTCGCGCGGTGAGAGCTTCAGCTCCACGCGCCAGGCGGGAATCACCATGGCGCCGGCGGACCACAGCACGGCCACGCCGAAGAGGATCATGGCGGCGGTCATCACCGGATTGATGCTCAAAGCAAGCCAAAGACGGCCGTGGGTCAGGGCCACCGCGGCGTGGGCGGAACCGCAGGTGGGGCAGGGGATGCCCGTGGCCTCGCGCAGGGGGCAGTAGACCAGGTGGAGAATCCCGCGGGAAAACCGGCGAATGAAGAGGGCGGCTATTCCCGCGCACAAGCCGAGGCCCAGGATGATCAGGCGGCCAAGGGGTGAGGATTCCGCACGCAGCTGCATGGCTCAGGAATTTGCCAGGATAACCATGGCCATCCCGCCGCCAAACACGCTCAGACAAAATACCATCGGCAGGATCACGGCGACCACGGCCTTCCAGGGCTCGGTCTGGTGGATGGCCGCGGTGCCGATCACCACGATCACCATGCTCCAGATCACGGCGATGCCATTGCCGCAAAAGGGAATCACCACCAGCAGGCTGGCAGCCCCCGCATAGGCACACACGCGGAAGGTGGCTTCGAAACCGAGGCGGTCGCCGTTGAACAGCATCAGCATAAGATGGATGAAACCTGCCTGGATGAAGGTGCTGATCACCACCAGCAGGGGGCTGAGCAGGAAGGTGAAAAAGGCGTACAGTGGCTCCTTGAGTGACCAGCCGCCGTGCCCCCTGAAAAGGATCTGCAGCGAACTGCCGGTAATGGACCACAACCAGGCCACGAACGAGGCCATGACGCCGACCACGATGGCAAACATCAGGGGTTCCTTCAGACCCACGGCCGAGGGCATCTGTCGGAAGAAGCGACCGGGGGACAGCAATACGTCCTTGACGGTCAGGAAAAGGGCATTGAGAAAGCCGTAGCGCTCCCGCCGTTCCCAGGGCGGCAGCTGGAGGCCTGTTGCGCCCTGATCCGCGGACCAGGGTCCGCCGTCACTTTCGGGTCTGAATCGCGGAGAATGCACGGTCTTGCTCCCGGTTGTCGTGTGCCTCTGCGTTGTTACGCAGAACATTCCGCACAGTTGCGGCCATATTTACCTTCAGGATTGAAGGACATCCAGTTCGCCCTCGCTGTGCGCCACCACGACCGCGCCGCAACTGTCGCTCCACACATTGACCGCCGTGCGGCACATGTCCAGCAGGGGGTCGATGGCCAGGATCAGGGCGATGCCCTCCAGCGGCAACCCCACGGCATCCAGGATGATGGAAATCATCACCAGCCCGGCGGCCGGAATTCCCGCCGCACCGATGCTGGCCAGCAAGGCCGTCAGCACCACGACGATCTGGGCGCCCAACCCCAGGTGGATCCCGTAGGCCTGGGCGATGAACAGGGCGGCCACGCACTCGTAGAGCGCGGTGCCGTCCATGTTGATGGTCGCTCCCAGCGGCAGCACAAAGCTGGTTACCCGGTTGCTGACCCCGGCGCCGTTCTCGATGCGGTCCATGGTCAGCGGCAGCGTGGCTGAGGAACTGCGCGTGGAAAAGGCAGTCAACAGGGCGGGGACCATGATGCGGGCATGGCGGCCCGCGGGCAGGCGGCCGATGACCCGCACCAGCAAAGGCAAGGTTACGGTCGCATGCAGGATCAGGGCAGCCAGCACCGTCACTCCGTACTTCAACAAGGGCATGAAGGCGGCAAAGCCGCTGGTAGCGGTGACCTTGGCCATCAGCCCGAAGATGCCGATCGGAGCGGTCATGATCACCCAGCCGGTGATCCGCATCATGACCGCGAACAGGGATTCCCAGAAGCGAAGTTGGGCCGCGCGGTGTTCCGCGCCCAGTCCGCCCAGGGCGATGCCGAACAACAGACAGAAAAAGATCAACGGCAGCATCTGACCCTCGGCGGCGGCCGCCACCGGGTTCGTGGGCACCATACGCTGGATGATGCCCACCAGATCACCGGCGCTTTGGTCCTGGAGTTGGGCGGCCATTTGGGGATCCTGGAGGGTCAGGCCCAGCCGCGGGCCCACGGCCACCCCGTCCTGGATCCCCGGCTGGATGATGTTGACCAGCAACAGCCCCACCAGGATGGCCAGCAGGCTGGTGCTGAGGTACCAGGCGAAGGTCTTGGTGAAGAGCCGGCCCAGGCCGCGTCCGGCGCCGGCGCTCGCCACACCGGAGATGATGCTGCCCGCGATCAAGGGCACGATCACCATACGCAGACCGCGCAGAAAGAGCGTGCCCAGGAAATCAAACAGGGCGTAGGGCTGGAAGCCGCCGCTCAGGACATGGCCCTTGGGCCACAACAGGCCCGCGCCCGTGCCCAGCAACAAGGCGATCAGGATCTGCAAAGGGAGGTTGCGCTGACGGTTCATGCCTGCCCCGGAGTTGGAGGATAATCCCGGTGGCGATTCTACTCTTAGCCGGCCCCGCACTCAACCTACGATTGGAAATTGCCAAAGGAAGCTGGCACCCGCACGCGCGACGTTGCTGTTTCCCGCCGTCCAGCCGGTGTGCTTTGCTTGGCTTGGCGCGTATCGGGTGCTAAAATAGGATCCATGCGAAAGCCACGGCGGCCTGGCCGCTTTTTATTTGCGAAGGAGCCACCACCATGCGTTGGACTGTTTCCAGCACGAAATTTGCCGAGATTGCCGTCGACCTGATTGTTTTTCCCGTTTTTCAGAGCCAAGGCCAAGCCGACCTGAAGCTCCTGTTGCGGATCGCCGGCGGGCCGCCCGCCAAGGCGACGGCCAAGACCAAGGCGCATGGCCATTCCGATCTGAAAGCGATCATCACCGCCGCCGGCTTCAAGGCCGAGGCGGGCACGACCCTGCCGATCCATTGCAGCGGGGTGAAGGCGGGTTGGTTCCTGCTGGTGGGCATGGGCGATCCGGCCGCGACGGGCCTGCAGGATCTGCGCAAGGCCGCTGCTGCGGCCGCCCAGAAGGCCCGCGCCATGGGAGCAACCAAGGTAGCTCTGGCCATGCTTCCTGCCGCCGTCTTCGGCTTCGACGATGCGGCCATCGCCCGTAGCTGGGCCGAGGGCGCGGAAATGGCGCTTTCGCCGGTGGGGGCCCTGAAGACGGGCAAGGATAAGGCCCAAGCCCCGGTGGCCTGGACTTTGTTGGCTGAGGCCGGCCGCGGTCGTGTTCTGCGGGCCGGTCTGGCCGAGGCCGAAGCCATGGTCGGCGGTTGCCTTTTCGCCCGTGAACTGGTGAACCTGCCGCCCAACCTGCTGACTCCCGCGGTCCTGGCCACGCGTGCACGGGGCATGGCCCGCAGGGAGGGTCTCAAGTGCCGTGTGCTGGGTGTGCCCGAACTGAAGAAGCTGAAGATGGGTGGCCTGCTGGGCGTGGGGCAGGGGAGCGTCCATCCACCGCGGCTGATCGTCGTGGAATACAGGGGCTCTCGCAGCGCCAAGGCGCCGAAGATAGCCCTGGTGGGCAAAGGCGTCACCTTTGATTCGGGCGGCATTTCCCTGAAGCCCGGTGCGGGCATGGACGAGATGAAGGCCGATATGGCCGGCGCGGCCGGGGTGCTGGGCGCGGCGCTCACCATTGCGCGCCTGAAGCTGCCGGTCAATCTGCAGGTGGTCGTGCCCACGGCCGAGAACATGCCCGACGGGGGGGCCATCAAACCCGCCGACGTGCTGACCATGGCGAGCGGCAAGACGGTCGAGGTGTTGAACACCGATGCGGAAGGCCGGTTGATTCTTGCCGACGGGCTGTGGTATGCCGGGCGCGGCAAACCGGACTACCTGCTGGACATGGCGACACTCACGGGGGCCTGCGTGGTGGCTCTGGGAAATCATTTCGCCGGCATCATGGGCAACAGCGCCGAGCTCATGGAGACCTTGAAACAGGCCGGCGGTGAGACCTTTGAACGGGTATGGCCCCTGCCCCTGGTGGATGAGCATAAGGAAATGATGAAGGGCACCTGGGGCGACCTGCAGAACATCGGCGGCGGGCGCGATGGCGGCGCCCTGACCGCGGCGGCCTTCCTCTCGGCCTTCGTGGACGACGCCACAGCCTGGATGCATCTGGACATCGCCGGGCCGTCCTACTCCGCCAAGGCCTCTGGTACATGCCCGGCCGGCGGGACGGGATTCGGCGCGCGATTGTTGGCCCGGACGGTGCAGATCCTTGTCGGCTGAGACCGCGGCCATCGTGCCCGGCGGCGGTTTGCCCCTGGGCCGGATGAACCGGCGCACGCTGGCGGGGGTGATCTCCGGGCTGGCGGTGCCGGTGGTGCTGGCCAACCTGTCCCAGACGCTCATGGGCCTGGTGGACACCCTCATGGTGGGCCGCCTCGGCACCGAACCCCTGGCGGCGGTCGGGATTGCGACCCTGCTGTTCTCCGCCTTGGCCATGAGCTTGAAGCAGGCCGATGTGGCCACCCAGACCATCACCGCCCACCGCGTGGGCGCCGGGCGCGACGATGAGGTGGGGTCGGTGCTGGCCACGGCCATCGCCTTGACGGGCATGGCCAGCCTGGTGCTCATGGCCGCCGGAATGCTCTGGCCGGATTTTCTCATGCGGCTGGTCAACACGGATGATCGTGTCCGTGAACTGGGCGTGCAGTACCTGCGCTACCGTTATGCGGGCATGTTGCCGTTGATGGTGTTTTTCATGACCAAGGCGGTGACCGACGGCATCGGTTGGACGCGGGTGAGCATGACCGTAGGCATCGGGATGAATCTGGGCAATGTGCTGCTCAACTGGATCCTGATTTTCGGCAAGTTGGGTGCCCCGGCCATGGGTGTGGCCGGAGCGGCCCTGGCCAGCACCCTGTGCGCCACGGGGGCGGCCCTGTCCCTGCTTGCGTATCTGCTGCGGCCGAGGATTCGTCACCGGTTCGCTGTTTTCCAGCGCGGCAATTTTCAGCCGCGGTTGCTGAAACCGTTCGTCGCCCTGGGGTGGCCGCCGGCCGTCCAGTCGCTGGGCGCCATTCTGGCCCTGCTGGTCTTCTTCTTTATCTTGGGCAGGATTTCCACCCTGGCCGTGGCGACCGGCAACGTGGTGCTGCGCATTTCCGCCCTGTCGTTCATGCCCGGGGTGGGGGTCGGCGCGGCCCTGCAGACCCTGGTCGGCCAGTCCCTGGGCCGGGGAGATCCGCAGGGTGCCCGGCGCTCCGCCCGGTTCGGTGTGGTCCTCGGCATCCTGTTCATGGGGTCGTTCGGGCTGGTGTTCCTGGCAGTGCCCGAATTTTTGCTGCGCTTGTTTTCCGACAGCCGGGAGATGGTCACGGCCGGCATCCCCGTGCTGCGGCTGACGGGTCTGGTGCAGGTCATCGATGCCGTGGGGCTGGCCCTGGCCGGCGCCTTGCGGGGCGCGGGCGAGACCCGGGTGGTCATGCTGGTGGATATCTGCTCGGGATTCCTGCTGCTGCCGCCCCTGGCCTATCTGTTCGGGGTCGTGTGGGGTGGCGGGTTGCTGGGAGCCTGGTGGGCCCTGTTGGCCTGGTTCAGCCTGTATGCTGTCGGCATGATCATTCTTTTCAACCGCCTGCACTGGCAGGAGGCGAGATTATGACCGAGGATCTTTTTGCGGTCGCCGAAGATGGCCCGGGCCGGGATGTGCTGACGGTTCGTCAACTCAACGAGCGCATCAGTGAGGCCTTGCGGTCCTCCTTTCCCGGCACCGTCTGGGTGCGGGGGGAGGTCCAGCGTCTCCCGCAGGATGCGGTGCGGCGCAAACATGTCTACTTCGAATTGCACGAAACCGGGTCCAGCGGGGCGGCCGAGTACCAGATTCCCGTCGCCCTGATGGGTTGGGATCGCCAGCGCTACGGTCTGGGCCGGTACCTTGACGGTCAGGATCCGGATCTGCAACTGGCCAACCAGATGGAAGTCTGCTTCGAGACCGAGATCGATTTCTATCCGCCGTTCGGCAAGTTGAGTCTGAAGATCGTGGGTGTCGACAAGACCTTCTCCCTGGGCAGGCTGGAGGCCCGGCGCCGCGAGGTCCTGGCATTCCTGGCCGCCCAAGGACTCCTGGAAACCCAGGCGCAGCTCGTGCTTCCTGATCTGCCGTTGCGGATCGGGCTGATCACTTCGCCGGGCAGCGCGGCCGAACGGGACTTCATGACCGGCATCCAGGGCAGCGGCCGGCCTTTTCAGGTCGTCTTGCGCGGAGCCAGGATGCAGGGTGCGCAGCTTGAGGGCGAAGTGATCCGGGCCGTGAAAGCCCATGCGGCCGCAGGCGTGGATGTCATCGTGATCACCAGGGGCGGAGGATCCCGGGCCGATCTCAGCTGGTTCGATCAGCAGGATCTGGCGGTGGCCATCGCCGCCTGTCCGGTGCCGGTGATCACGGCCATCGGTCATGAGATCGACCGCAGCATCGCGGACATGGTGGCTCACCAGGCCTGCAAGACGCCCACGGCAGTCGCCGAGTTTCTCGTGGACCGGGTGGAGGAGGCGGCGGACCGCACCGCGGCGGCAGGGCAGCGTCTGACGCTGGTGGTGACGCGGACCCTGGCCGAAGCACGGGAGCGCACCGCCGTGGAGCGCCGCCTGGCCTGGGCCGCGGAGCGTTGTCTGCAGACCGGCCGGCAAAAAGGCCGGCGCCTGGCCGGGGGTCTCCAACAGCGGGTGGTCGTGGGGCTGGCGGCGATGACCTCTCATCTGGGGCGATTGCAAAGCGGGGTGGCGGGCCGCATCGGGGCGACGGTGGCCACGGGCGCCGCGCGCCGGGAGGCCCTGGCGCGAAGGCTGGCGGGGGTGCCGGCGCGCAGTCTGCGCCAGGAAAATGAGCGCCGGAAGGCCCTGGCGGCAAATCTGGAACAAGCGGCCCGCGGTCGGCTCGAAAAGCGGGCGACCTGGCTGGATC
>CAZJGK010000015.1:0-36817 GCA_964545545.1 uncultured Fibrobacteraceae bacterium
CTGCGCCGCATATGGGGCGACGACGGCTACCACGCCGGCCGCAGCATGGACGTCTTCGTTTCCCGCCTGCGCAAGCACCTGGCGGCGGACCGCGCGGTGGAGATCCGCACGGTCCACGGCAAGGGACTGAAGCTCATCGTCGGTCGGTGAATTCAGCGGGACCAGTGGCTAACCATTCGTCCGTCGCATTCTAGACGCCTGGTCTCTGTCTTCGTTGGGTTCCAATCATGTCAACGGTACAAGGCCTTGATGTGTCCCCACGATTCGTCATGGGCAGGCACCACCCCAGCCTCGAATTCGACCGTGAACATCGACGTGCCGCTGAACCCATGCGGGTCGCATCCTATGTTCTCGCTCGAGCCTCGCCACGTCCCGATAGCTCCGGTGAGATACAGTCGGCTGTATGGCGGACAGATAGGCGTGGTGTCCGGCACGAAGACGGATCCCCAAAACGTCACCGGCACCGAGGCGGAAATCGCCGACCACACATATCCGTTTTGTGTGTTGTTGCCGTAGGCACCCACGTAGCCCCTCTGGCTGTTCGTCCCTCCCCACAGAAGTTCGTCGTAGGTCTCATAGGTAGCCAGGTGACCCTGCAATCCGTTAAATGACAGCGAATTAACGAAATTCTCAAGCTCGGCGAACGTGTAGTTGGCCGGTGTCGAGGTCAAGGTCCAAGTCTGGTAGTAGTGTGAGTTGACCGACCAGTGGTAGGGGCCAGTGGCATTGGGCGTATAGACTTGGGCGCCCGCCAGTCCGGGAGCCAAGCTGAGGGCCAAGGTGATGGCCAGGATCCCGGTGCCGAACAATGACCCCCAACACCCGTTTGAAGAGGCAGAGCGGTTCTGTAATATCATGTTGTACTCCCTCGGAATGTGGGGCCGAACGTCTTCCTTAATAGGGCCCCTGTTAGTCTAGGTATGCGTGAAATCGAAGGCGAATGTGAACCGGTAATTCCCCGAACCCGGTTCGAGGCGCACGGCATTGGCGTCGATGAGTCCGCTTGGTGTCCCCTAGCGGTGACGCATATGGGAGTAAAACGCGCAGTTAGCGGATGCTGAAGCCGCAGTCGGGATCGTGGCACACCCAGGCTTGGTAAAGGATGGAGGGGCCGTCGCGGCCATAATCGGACAGGGGCAGCAAAAGGCCCTCGTGGCATTTCATACATTCGGGAAAATTCAACACGTTTTCTCGCAACGGCATGGGTTACACCCCGGTTAGGCGATATTCCTCCCAATTCAGGGTGGTTTTCCCCAAGAAGATTATGGACCCGGACGAGGATCAGGTTTTCTGCGGCTTCTTCCGCGCCGCCGGGAACAGCACATTGTTCAGGATCAACCGGTAGCCCGGACTGGTGGGGTAAAGATCCAGGTCGGTGGGCGGATCCCCCACCCGGTGCTGGTAATCCTCGGGGTCATGGCCGCCCAGGAAGGTCCAGGTGCCCCGGCCCTTGGTGCCGTGGATGTACTTGACCTCGTCCGTGCCGTCGGTGGCGGCCAGCACGATGACCGAGCGCTTGAGAAACTCGCGGTGAAAGCCCGTGGTCTGGCCCAGAAATCCGTTGATCACGTTGACGTGGTCCTGCGTCAGCATGGCGGGCACGGGGTCGTATTTGGCCGCGAAATTGAACAGGGTGAAATAATCGGCCAGCGGCCCCCGCAACTTGGCGTAATCGCTGGTGTCGATGTTGGAGAACTCGTACTCCAAAGGATTGGTCACCAGCTTGAAATTCTCGAACGCGAAGGTGCCCGAAAAATCCACCTTGGATTTGTAGTCGGGATCCACCGGGGTCCCGTCGTAAGGCGTGCCCACGATGTCGGTGTTCAGCCAAGCCAGGGCGATGTCGATGGTGTCGGTGGCCGAGCACATGGCGAACAGGAACCCTCCTCCCTCCACGTAGTCGCGGATGGTGGCGGCCACGGCGTGCTTGAGCTCCCATACGGTCTTGTAGCCCAGGGCTTTGGCGAGATCCTCGTTGAATTGTTTCTGCTCCTGGTACCACGGTTCAAGGCCGAAAGCGGCGTAGAATTTTCCGTACTGACCCGTGAAATCCTCATGGTGCAGGTGCAACCAGTCGTAATCGCCAAGCTTGCCGGCCAGGATATCCTGGTCGTAGACCACGTCGTACGGAACCTCGGCGTAGGTCAAAGCCAGGGTCACGGCATCGTCCCACGGCTGCTTGTTGGGCGGGCTGTAAACGGCGATGCGCGGCGGTTTTTCCAGCAGCACCTCGTCCATGTTTTCCTGGGCCACGGTCTTGTGGATCTCGGCCCGCTCGGTCTCGCCGATGGGCTTGAACAAGACGCCCATCAAGCGGGCATCCAGGCGCGCCCGCTGGGTATCCTCCATGAGAAAGCTGCCCCCGCGGTAGTTCAGCAGCCAGGTTACCTTCTCCCCGGCCTGCAGGCAGTGAAACGCCATGCCGTAGGCCTTCAGGTGGTTGGTCTGGTCCAGATCCATGGGCACCAGCAGATAGGGAGCGGACAGCGCCCGCCCCCCGGCCAGGCTCAGCAACAGTCCCAGGCAAACCGCACTCCAGCGCCATCTTTTCATGACAATTCCTTCAGTTCATCCCGCACGTCCTGCAGGAAAATGTAGTCCGGGTACTGGACCAGCAGGCGGGTCCAGATGGCCCGGGCATCATCCGGACGGGCCTCCTGCGCCAGCAGCCGGCCCTCCTGATCCATGGCCCGCGCCGCGTAACGGCTGCCCGGATGGTCGGTGTACAGGGCACGAAGAACGTGGCGGGCGGCCGCCACGGAATCAGCTGCGGCCAGGGCGCCGGCAAGTTCGAACATTCCCTTTTCCAGCAGGTGCTGGGGCTCGGACAGATCCACGCGCCGGGAGGTCTCGCGCACGAAATCACGCAGGGCGGCCAGGCGACGGGCGGGTTGATCCAGCAGATCAAACAACACGCAGGGGGCATAGAACCCCAGGATTTCCGGCCCGCCGCTGGGATTGTCCAGCTCCTCCGCCACGGCCAGTCCCAGTTCCAGCGCATCATTGGCGTAGGGGGCGCCCGGATTGTCCAGCGCCACCACCGCGAAACGGTCGCGCGCCGTCATGTAGCCGCCCTCGGCCAGATCCAGCCGCGCCAGGTGATAATGGGCGTAACCCGCGGCGTCGTGAAATTCGGGGTCGCGGCCCAGCTGTGTCAACACGGCACGGCCGCGCAGGGTGTCCCCCGCCGCAAGATAGCATTCACCGAGAGACAATCGCGTCAGCGCCACACCCTCGGTGGGCAGATCCGTGTCCAGCAGCAGGTGCTCCAGTCGGCGCGCCGCCAATCCGGGCTCCTTGAGAGTCTCCTTCATGTAACGCGCCAGGTTGATCTGCGCGGAGTAAAGACGCTCGCTGGAAGGATTGACCGACCGCACCTGGTCCAGCAGATCGCTGAACCGCGTCACGGCCGCCCGAGGGTCGGCCCCCAGACTGCCGGCAACTAGAGCCTGCTCACAGACCTCGGCCAGGCGGTCGGCCGCCCGCTGGCGCATGAGCATACTCCGCTGAGCGGACCCGGCCATACGCGACAGGACCTCCAACAGGTAGTCCACTGTGGCCTGGTATTGCGGACCAGGAGGCATTAAATCGAGTTCGCGGGTCAAGGTGTTGACGTTCTGCAACAGCGTCGTGGCCCCCTGTTGGCTCGCGGCAAGACCGGAAACCCGCTTAACCGCGTCTGCGGACCTGCCGGCGACCAGCAGCATATTGGCCACCAGCAGTTGCTCCGCCGCGGTGGAGCCCGGCCCGTCGGCGATGCCCGTCAGCGCCTTCAGAAAATCCGCATCCTGGTGGGGATCGTACTGGCCCTGTAGGATCCGACTGCGCACCAGGGAAAGATTGTAGGGCTGGGCGCGCAGGGTGGCGCTGATTTCCACGGCGGCCTGGGCCTTCTTGCCCACAGCCAGCAGGGCCTGGGACATCTGCAACGAGGCGAAGCGCTGTTCACCCAACACCCCGCGCAGGGAATCCACGAGCCCGGCGGCCATCCGCGGACGCTGCGCCTGCAGACAGGCGTCAACCGCGATGGATCCGGCGCTGCGGACTTCCCGGCTGGACCTCAGGAATCCGTCCAGCGCCGTTCGCGCCGAATCAGGCTTGTCCAGGGCCAGCAGCGAGACGGCCAGATATCGCCACAGAGCAGGATCATCGGGCGCCATTTTCAGGCCCTGGCGCGCGAGCCCCACCGCCCGGGCATGTTCACCCATGAGCTGGGCCAACTGGACACGGCGCGGAAACAATTCCGCGGTAAGTTCGGAGTGTTGTGCCAACGCGTCCAAGCGTACCTGGGCCTGGCTCAGACTGCGCACCGCCAATAACTGATCCAGCTCCTGCAACCTGCGCTGCAGATCGAAGGATGCGTGGGGATCGGCCACCATCATCCCGGGACGGAACGGGGGCGGCGTCTGGGCCGTCGCGACAGCCGCAGCCGTCAGACCCAACGCCCAGGCCAGCACCACTGTCCAACGCCGCCATTTCATGGCGTCCTCCCCGGCCCGGGCAAGGTGTCACCCAACCGTTGCAGGGAATCCAGCGCGCTGAAATACCGCCGCACCAGACCCTGATAATCCGGCGGCGCACTGTCGAGGGATTGATAGCGCAGCAGGAATCGGCGCGGATCCTGTTCCGTGGGCACCGAGCCCTGCTGGGCATCCCCATAGATCCGCAGGGCCGTGCGGCTTTCCCGACGCGTGCTGAAATCGCGCTGACGAACACTGTTGCGCGCATCAAGCATGCGGCTGAGAATCCGCTCCTGCCGGCGCAGGGTTTCCTCGCTCACCTGGCCGCCGGTGATGTCATCGGTCACACTTTCCATGTCCTGGCCCAGGTGCGCCAGATCGCCCAGGAGACGCTCTCCGTCCGGCCGCACTTTTTCCTGCTCCGCCAGATCCTGCATCCGCCCGGCAAGATCCCCCTGGGCCTCGCCCAGACGCTTCATCCGGGCACGCGTCTCCTGGCTCAAACCACGGTTGGCCAGCATCCTGCGCAGCTCTTCGGTCATCCCGTTGAGCCCGGACTGCTCCTTGAGCATCTTCATGAGCTGCTCGGCCAGCGAAGGTTGGGAATCAGAGCCGCCGCCCTTTCCCGCACCGTTCATCTGGGCCTCGGTCAAAAGGCCGATGATGATCTTGTTGGCCTGGGCCAAAGCCTCCCGGGACTGACGCTGGGCGGCCGAACCCTGGCCGGCCTCGAGCGCGTTCACGTCATAGCCCATGACCTCGATCAGGCTATCCAGCTTCTTCAGCAAGGCCAGGATGCGCAGGGGCGCTTCGCCGGAAAGAGCCGACAGCTTGCGGCGGATCTCCATGGCGGCCTGCTGCATGCGGAACTGGCTGCGGGTCACAGCCAGGGCGCGCACATCACGCATCTGGGCGGGAATGGTCTGGGCTATGGTTTCCTGTCGGGCCGACAAATCCAGCATATCGGCGGCCAGTCCGCGCAGGGACTTGATCTGATGCTTCTGCATGGCCATCTGCATGGCCTCCTGGGTCTGCAACAGCACATGGTAAAGGGAGCCCAGATCCCGCAGGGCCTGCTCCTGCATCTTGGCGGCCTGCTCCGGGTTCATCTTTTGCAGTTGCTCACCCGCCTGGGACATCTTGTCCCGGGACTGCTGCTGTTTCAGCTGGTCGAGGGCTTCCTGCAGATCCTGTTGCCTCTGCTGCTCCTGCTTCGAGCTTTGACCGTCCTGGTCGCGCTTACCCGCGTCTTCCACCGCCTTTTTCATCTGTTGCTCGAGCTGGGCCATGTCCTTGGCGAGCTCCTGCTGGCGTGCCGCCAGATCTTCGCCGGTCTTTTTTTCCGCCTCGGCTGGCTTCCCCTCCTGCTCACCCTGGGGCTGCCCTTTCTCGCCGTGCTGCTGCTTGTCCGCCAACTCACGGCTCTGCTCGGCCAGCTTCTGTTGCTCGCGCATGATTTTTTCCAGCAGGGAGGTCATCCCCTCCAGCTCCTGCTCCTGATCCATTTTCTTCAGCATGGACAGGGCCGCGTCCATGCGGCGCGCCAGGTCCTTCTGGTCGCGGGCCACCTCCTGCAAGGCGTTGGCGATGTCCCGGGGGTCAAGGGATCCGGGTTTGTCCTCCATTTTCTTCAGCGCATCTGCGAGAGCGGTTTTGTCCTGCTGCTGGAGCAGGGCCGCGACCTGGTCCGCCTGGGCCAGCTGGCGTTCGGAGGTCATCTGGTTGGCGGCCAGCCGTTCGAGTTCCTGTTGCAGGCGGCTGCTCATATCCGCCAGTTGCTTCTGCAACTCGCGCCGGCGGGCGATGGTTTCTTCCATCTCCTGTTGCTTGGCCCAGTCGGGGGTGGGGTTCTTCATCAGCTCCCGGGTCAGGCGGTCCAGATCCTTGCCCAGTTTGCGGGTACGGTTGCGGGCGTCTTCCAGCTCCGACAGGCGCGACTCACTGGCCTGGGCCTGGTCCAGGAGAACATCAGCGGCTGCCGGCAGAACCAGAGTCAACACATCCGACCATCCGGTCTGTCCGCCGCCCGGTTCCTGATTGTCACGGGCTACCGCCACCAGTTCCACACCCTCGCCTGAAACCAGCTCCAGGCGGGCTAGATCCGCAACCAGTTCCAGCCGGGACTGCAGGGCGCCGAAAACGCCATCGCTCCGGGTCACCCGCGCTTGCCAGGGACCCACCAGCGAGTCCAGGCCGCGCACGGAATCGTCGGCAGCGGGCCAGACCACCCCTCCCTGCCAACCGGAAGCAGGATCACGGCCCGCTCTGCCGCCTCGAGGGCGCAGCATGAGCCTGATATCCCTGAGCCCATAATCATCGGCCGCTTCGACGACCAGCCGAATCCGCCCCCCCAGAGGCAGGATCCCGTCGTCGGCAGGCCGTTCCAAACGCACTCCCGGCGCCTGATCCGGCACGGGGTTCACCTTGTAGACCAGCGGATTCAGGTTGCGCAGGCCGTGCTCGCCCTGCAGCAGGACCTGGAACGAGACTTCATCCGTGATGGGCAGTTCCCCGCGCACGGTCACCGAATCGACAACCATGGCCAGGGTGTCGCCCCCGGCCAGGGCAATTTGCGCCCCGAGGACCGGTCCGTTGGTGGTCCCGATCAGCTGCAGCATTCCGCCCACGGGAACTTCGCTCAACGCCGGCAGGATACCCAGGTCGCGGGTTGGGGCCCGCGTATAATCCGGCGGAATAATCCGGCCTGCCAGGTTGGTCAGCAAGGGATGGTGCAACACACGCACCCCGCGCTCAGAGGACAATCTTTCCCCCCGCTTGAAACGCCAGACGAAATCATCCTGCACGACTCCGGTCTCGGCCTGTAAGCGGCGGAAAGGCTGCTGCATTGCGGGCACGCCTGTTGACGCCGGAACCTGCAGCGCGGGCAGGTCCTGCCAGTTGCCCGTGCCTGCCCGGATCTGACAGACCGCAGCCTCATCTCCGGATCCGAAATCCTTGGCGCCGAGGGTAACCTTCCGACCGGCGACCACGAACTCGGGGCCGGATTCCGGATAGATGCCCCCGCGAAAAATCACCGGCGAGGTCTTGGCAGGCCTGACCAGCCGGCTCACGCCGTTCCGCAAACCCTCCGGATCGGTCACGCCCAGGGCGACCAACAGGATCAACCCCAGGGCCAGGCCCCCGGCCACGGCGCGTCCCTGGCGCAAAGGAAACAGTTCGGACATCCTGACCCGGTTCAGGGCCTCGTCGGCTCCGGCCAGAACACGCTGCAGAAGTTCGCGGGTAACGGGGTTTTCGGCCTCGGCGGCCAGTCTCGCGCCGGCGGCCTCCTCGGCCGCCAGGATCATGTTCCGACACCGTTGTTGGGATTCGAGGCGCCAGGCCAGGGCCCGGGGCGAGTCCAGCCGGCGCCAGGGCGCCAGGATCTGATCCCAGGCCAGCAGCACCCCCAACATCAGCAGGGAAAGGCTCAGCCCCGACAACAGGACCCGGCCGGGCGAATGGGGAGACCCCGCCACCCACACCGCCAGCGCACAGGCAGGCAGAACCACGGCTCCGGTCCGCAGCAGGCCCAGCAGCACAACCCGACGGCGGGCCACCGCCCACAGCCGCCGTAGCCGCCTGGAAAATATCCGCTCCTGGTTCATAGCCCTTCCATGTCTAGGGATGGGTCAAGGCGTACATCATGATATTGACGGCCATGCGCGCTGCCTGTTCACGCACCGGGGCCGGATCGCCGTGAACATCGGGGTCTTCCAGCCCGTCCCCGATGTCGGACGAAAAGGAGTAGAAAAGCACGAGCCGCCCGTGTCTGAATACGCCGAAGCCCTGGGCCGGTTCCCCATCGTGGCGGTGGATTTTCGGCAGCCCCGGCAAGTCGTACCACGCGTGGTAGATGGGATGATCCGAGGGCAGCAACACCAGCTTTTCCGTGGGAAAAACCTGGGCTACCATGGCCCGGAACGAAGTGTCCATGCCGTAGTTGTCGTCGGCATAGAGAAACCCGCCGGCATCCAGATACCGCCGCATCTGGTCGGCCTCCGCGTCGCTCAGGGCCACGCGTCCGTGCCCCGACATGTACAGGAAGGGATACTTGTACAGGTCCTCGCTGTCCAGGGTCACCGCCTTGTCGTGCTCGGCTGCAGGCAGGTGAACCCTGGTTCGCAGCAGTTCAAGCCAGTTGGGCAAGCTGCTGGGATCACAGTACCAGTCTCCGCCCCCGTCGTAGTGCAGGCGCGCGATCTGGATCATCCCCGTCTCGGGAGAGGAACTGACAGGTACCCCGGAGGCAACCGCCGCCCACAGCAGCACCGGGATCAGCAACAGCGATCCAGGCCACCGCCCTGCAGCGTCCAGCCGTGCGGCCACAGCCATGATTTTGGATATCATGCTCCCTCGTCCTCTTCCTCAGCCACGCCGCCCTTCGCCCGCGGCAGCGTCAATGTCGCCACGGCCCCTGGACCCGAAGGGTGGTTCTCGAGAGTCATGACCCCGCCCATCCGATCCACCAGGTTGTGACATATGGCCAGACCCAGCCCCGTGCCCCTCGTCTTGGTGGAAAAATAGGGATCAAAGAGGTGTTCGGCCACATCATGAGGGATCCCCGTGCCGTGGTCGCGCCATACGAGGGTGACCGTATCGGTATCCCACCGCCAGGTCACCTCCAGTTCCAGGGCCTGGCCTTCACCGGCGGCATCCAGGGAGTTCTGCATGAGATTGCCCAGGATCTTCTGCAGCGAGTCCGCATTGGCCAGCACCGGCGGCACTGCGGCAGAGGTCACTGTGACCGAGGGTGGATGCACTTCCCCTGCCTGGTCGGGGTTATAGCCGGAGCCGTAATCTGCGGCGACCCGGCGCACCAGCGAAGGCAGATCCACCGGCGCGACGACCAGTTGATCCGGACGGCCCAGAAGGCTGAACTCCGTGGCAATCCGCCTCAGCAAACCGACCTGGTCCAGAATGCGCGCCACCGTCTCGGGCACGATGCGATCCAGTTCGTCGTGTTGGTCTCGCCAAGCCTGGCCCAGCAACTGGGCCGAGAGTTGGATGGGCGTCAACGGATTCTTGATTTCGTGGGCAACCTGTCGGGTCAGTTCGGCGCTGAGGGCCAGCTTCTTGTTGGCCAGGAAATCGGTGATGTCCTCGAATACCACCATGGTGTCCGTGCGGCCGCCGGGCAAATCCAGGGGGGCCACGGCTCCGCGCACGGTGCGCGAACCTCCGACCCCGTGAATTTCCCCGCGTCCATTGGCTGCGGCCTCATCCACCAGGCTTTCCCGCAACCGCTTCAGGGCCGGCGCCACCTCGCTGCCCGGAGCAAAAGCCGCCAGGATCATCCGACCTGGGGGGTTCAAAACCACGAGGTTTCCCTCGGCATCCAGAACGCCCACGCCCACCGGCACGCGGTCAAGCACCGTGGCCAGGAATTGTTCCCGGGATGCCAGTCGTTCCCGCGCGGTATGCAACTCGAAGCGCATGGTGCCGAAAGCCTCAGCCAGCTTCCCCACCTCATCGTGGCCGGGTTCCGGCAATGGCGCCTGGTAATCACCGGCGGCCAGGGAGCGGGTTGCATCGGCCAGCACACGCAGGGGCCGGAAGATATTCCAGGCCAGAATCCCCGCCAGGGCCAGCGCCGTCAGCAGGATCAGGTTGGCCAGCCCCGTCAAAAAAAGCACGTTCCCCGTTCGCTGCGCGCCGAACTCGCGTTCGCGGTCCGGGAACGAAAGCGCCAGCACCGCCGGCAGCAAGTCCCGGCGCCAGTTGTCCGTGCCACTGCGGCTGAAGGCGGGCAAAGGCATGGCTCCGGTAAAAGCGAACGGCCGGTCCGCGGAAGCAAAGATTCCGGAGCTGCTGGGATGAGACTGCAGGTCGGCCATCATCCCCGGGGCCGCAAGTTGCCCTTTCCGGCCGGAAAAGAATTCCTCGGGATGGCTGGCCAACACGGGCTGCCCCTTGAGAATAAGAGTGGCCTCGCCGCGCACCAGACTGGCCAGTCCCACCAGCAGGTCGGCATCCAACTTTTGCCGATAAAGGAAGAATCCGTCCGTCGCGATGCGGCCGGCATGCTCCGCGGCATCTCCCGTCGCCTCGTTCAGGATATCGGTCAGATCAATGGGAATCACCGTGCCCACATAAAGATCCGGGCCGTTGGCGATCACCACCAGAGGCGCCGAACGGCCGGCCGCCAGCAACACCCGCGCCTGCGGTGCAGAAAGATTGCTCAACGTTTCGTCCAGAAGCAGGGCGCCGTCGCCGTCAAACACCATGGCCTGCCGAAACTCCGTGGGACCGGCGGGGCGATGGCCCGACAGCTGGCCCAGCAGCAGGTCGGCGATGTAATCGCTGCCGGCGAGGGATTGGGCCTGCTCCACCAGCAGGCTGCGTAATTGTTCCACCGCAAGCGACAGGCCCTGGCGCGTCTGGGCTCTGGCTTCGTTCCGTACCGCTTCGTAACCAACCCGGTCGACGCTCATCCCCACCACCAGCAACAAGAACAAGCCCAGCAGGAGATACCCGCCCAGAAACCGTTCCTGGAAACCGGGACGCCAGGATTTTCCTCCGGCAACGGATCGCCGACCCCGGGACAACCACCCCCCCCAGGCCAACAGCCCCTGCCCCAGAAACAGGAAGACAAGGTTCAGGAGCATGAGTCTTGATAAATCCAGCAACACCCAGGAACCGTCGGGCACCTGCAGGCCGATCAGAAATCCCTCCCCGGGAGATCTTGCAGCCCCCGGCGGCAGGGGCTGCCACAGACACACCCAGCGATGGTTCCCTGCCTTCACCTCCCGCCAGCGCACACGCCCGGATTTCAAGGCGTCCACCACGGCCTGGCTGCCCTGATCAGGGAAGGTGTTGTTCGTCGCCTGCTGCCATCCTTTATCATCACCGCGGACCAGCAGGATCGGCCTGCCGACGTCCACCCGGGGTTGATAGTCATCATCTGACGGCGTCGCGATGGGATTCAAGCGACGCTGGAGGGTGGCAATGCGCCACGAGCGCAAGGGTATTTCCACGCGAAGCCAACCACCCCCGCCTGTGCGGGGAACTTCGCCGATCATGACCAGTTCGTCACCCCCGCTGTAACGGCGCAACTCGGTCTGGAACGTCATGACGCCCGCCGCGGGGGGAGATACGCCCTCCCGGTCGCTTAACAAGGACCGTCGGGAAACCTCGTACGTGAAATCCCGCAAAAATCCGCGGGTGATGAGACTTTCTACCTGACCATTAGCATCCAGAAGCTCCACCAGACAGGCCCCGCCCAGATCCTCCAGCGCCGAATCCTGCCACAGCTGCCACGCCGGCTCATCCCGCCAGATGTCCGTCGCCGCTTCCTTTTTACCCAGACGACTTTCCCCTTCCCGCATGTCGCCTAGGATGCTGCCCAGTAAAAACCGGGTCCAGCCCGTGTCGACCATGGTGATGGCTTCAGCCTTGTTTTCCAACCAGTTGCGTTCGACCCGGTTATCCAGATTTCGCAAAACGTCATGATTCCAGATCACCACCAACAAGAGCAAGACAGGCAAACCCAAACGCCGCAACAAGCGCTGGTTGTCCGCAAGAGCGGGGATTCCCAACCAGAACAGCAACACCAGGACCACCGCCAGGATCCGCTGCTGGAGCGTCAGGGAGGTGGCGAACCAGGTCACCAACAAGCCGGCCACCGGAGCTGCGGCCAAGGCGGCCACACTCCATTTGCGATCGGCATTTCCAGCTACCGAGGACGCCTGCATCAACAGTCCCAGCAACAGCACCAGGGATATGGAGCCCATCATCAACACCAGGTGCAGAGCCCAGAATGATAACGAGGTCAGGGGCACGCCCGTTCCGATCAGCCGGGCATTGGCGTTGGCTGCCACCAGGTCCGTCACCCACGCCATGCCCAACAGGCCCAGGGCCGCGCTCAGACCGAAGAAAAATGCCAGGACCGGGCCGCCCCCCATGCCCGGCCGCCAGGCAGGACGCTGGCGGTCAGGTCTGCCGAAAACCGCCACCTTCCACAGGACGGCAAGGGTTCCCAACAGCAGTATTCCTGTCAGCAGGGCATCGGCGGTGGACGCCAACCAGCCCCCGAAAACCGGAGTGGCGAAATACGCAGGATCCAGGAGGCTGAACCAGGAAGCCGGGGAAGCGGGATAGCCAACGTCGGGAAAGATCCCCACCAAGCGGCTGAAAATGTCCAGGCGCGCCAAAAGGGCCCTCGCCAGCCAGACGATCACCAGGGCGGGCAGCAGGCCCCCGGGCTTCCCGTGGGGCATTTCATAAACCACAATGCCCAGCAGCAGGAGCCAGCCCAGGACAAGCAGGAAAAACGCCAGACCCTGTTGCCGGATCACAACGTCTTTGGCTTGGCCTGATTCAGCCTGGATCCAGACCAGCGGTTCACCGTCGCGTCCAACCAGGTCCAGACGGCGTCCCTGTCCGTGGTGGATGCGTTCAAGCTGGGCGGCTCTGGCCGCGTTCACCACCGACAGCGTTACCTTAGGCTCGACAAAATGCAGCGCTGTGGCGGTAAGCCGCACCTGCATTTCCACCGTCTGCCCCGCGTGGCCCGCCACCAGGTCGCGCAGCGTCCACCCCTCGCGCCCCTGAGCCAATAGCCGCAGGTCACCCAGTGAATCCGGGACGGCGGCAAAAGGTTCGGCCCCGGCAGTCCAGGCAATCCGCTCGTCCCCCGACCAGACCACGAGCTCCAGCGGGAAGCCGACACCTGGACCCGCTTCCCAAGCGGCGCGCGCGGAGGCCACCCGGTCGTACAGATTCGTGTTTTGTCCAGGGTTGGCCGCCAGTTGGCCGGGGAGGGTCCCCTCCATCCGGCCGAGTTGCTCCAGCAGCGAATCCAGGGAAGTTTCCGCCTGGTCCAGGGCCTTGACGACCCCCTCCTCCGGTCCGGCCTTGCTGTCCACGGCGCCAGGGGGAGCGGACATCCGAACCAGAAGCATCCCCCCCTGCAGGGCCAGTGCGAGGACGACCAACAGGGAACGCAGATTCAACCAGCGAGCGGGCCCGACGGACACCGGGGACGACCGACGCCCCGGCCACGCCATGCACAGAGCGAGAAAAATTATGGTCAGCAGGAACAGGACGGACAAGGAACCGGCCAGGGGCACAGGAGCGGCGCCCATGACAACCAGCAGGGCACCTTGTCCCGCCAGTCCCAGCACGGCAGCCAGCAGCATGGGACCGGACCAGACCGTGCGCATCCCCGCCTCCTACTTGATGGTGGTGATCTCACTCAGGTACCAGCGGCTCTGGTGACGGGCCAGGACGATGACCAGCTTGGCCACCTCGGTTCCCGTCTCTGTCCTGTACTCCCACCGCGCCAGGGCATGGGCCCGGTCACCTTGGGGAGCATCCTGGACGCGGGTCATGGTGAAGGCAACCGCGCCGCTGTTCTGGAAGAGGTTCCGGAAGTAGTAGAACGCCTGACTTGGACTGTAGTGGACTGTCCGGTCGGTGGTGCCTCCGCTGATGATCTTCAAACCATCGGGATGGACCAGGCCCACCAGGGTTTTTTGATCCCCGGCGCGCCAAGCCCGGGCTACCTGCACAAAAACAGCCTGGAACGATGGCGCTTCCAGCCGGGCGCTTTTGCCGGGGTCCTTGTCCCGGACCCGAGCAGCCAAAGCGCCCTGCGGCAAAACCGTCAACCCTGCCACCAGCAACGCGCATAAGGACCAAAACCGCACCCGGCCCCCGAAGTGGCCCCCGATGAGGCAAATCCCGTCGTTTGAACTGTCTTTGGACATGGTTGGGCGCATTCCTGTCTGGATCATGCTCATTCCTGCTGCGGGCTACAATCATCGCAAAAGACGTGCCACGGAACCTCCGGCCTCGATCGTGGGGATTCTACCTCGTGACAGCCCGGTTATGCCACCTGGAACCTGATTTCCGGTCAAAAATCCGTCCCTTCCAGGGGGCAAGGTGAACTCCGCCCGAGACAGGGAAAAGTTTTGGTTGTGCCGCGGAAATTGTGTCCGCCGAGCTGGGAGGTGGCGCCACAACACATTATTCTCAAGAAAAACCCGGATGAAGACACCGAAAGGGTCATCATCCGGGTTTCCCCGGTCCGAACTTTCCCGGAAGGCTATTACATGCTGACCGCTGCGCGTTTCTTGTCCTTCAGGTGCCGTTCGTACCACCAGACCAGCACCGGACTGGCGATGAACAAGGAACTGTATGTACCGACCACGACGCCGAACACCAGGGCAAAGGCGAAATTATGGATCACCGGCCCGCCGAACAGGAAAAGCATCAAGGCCACCACGATGGTGGTCGCCGAGGTCAGGATGGTCCGGCTCAGGGTTTCGTTGATGGAGTGGTTGATGACGTCTTTGTAGTCTTCCTTCCGCCGCAATTTCATATTCTCGCGAATACGGTCGAAGATCACGATGGTGTCGTTCAACGAGTAACCGATGATGGTCAAAAAGGCCGCAATGGTCTGGAGGTTGACCTCAAAGTTGAGCAGCGAGAACGCGCCCAGAGTAAGGGTCACATCATGGACCAGGGCGATGATCGCGGCAATGCCGTACCTGAAGACAAAGCGCACCGTCAGGTAGAGGACGATCAACGCCAGGGCGGCCACGATGGAGTTGATGGCGGCCGTCCGCAATTCACCGCCGATCTTGGGTCCGACACTCTCCTCGCGGCGCAACTCGACGTCCGAGCTGCCCAGGACGTCCTTCAGGTCGTTGAGCAGGGTCTGGGTCTCGTTCAGGTTCTTGTCCGTAGCCGCGATGCCCGGCACCGTGATGAGAAACTCGTCGCTGGATCCGAACACGGTGACCTGGGCGCCCTCATAACCCTTTTGTTCCAGTGCGGATCGAATCAAACCCACGGCGGGAGCCGGATCGACCTTCACCTGCAGCACCGAACCGCCGGTGAAATCGATGCCCAGCCGCGGTCCTCCATGGATCACCAGCGAGGTAATGCTGATGAGGATCAGGATCATGGAGAAGGTGAAGGCCACCTTCATGGCGCCCACGACGTTATAATTTGAATCCCGAAAGAATTCCATGGTCGCTTAACCTTTCCCGGAACCCCTGCTCCGGTCTGTGCCCTCGAACTGTCCCTACAGGCGCCCGCCAAGGGCCGGGGATCAGATGCTCAGTTTATCGTGGCCTTTGCCGCGGACGATGAGTTCCATCAAAACCCGGGTCATGATCAGGGCGGTAAACACACTGGTCACGATACCGATGCTCAGCGTCACGGCGAAACCCTTGATCGGGCCGGTGCCAAACCACAGCAGGATCACACCGGCGATCAGGGTGGTCATGTTGGCATCAACGATGGTGCGCGTGGCATTGGTATAGCCGGCCTGCACCGCAGCCTTGCTGGTCTTGCCCTTGCGCAATTCCTCACGTATTCGCTCGTTGATGAGCACGTTGGCGTCGACCGCCATACCCACCGTCAGGATGATACCCGCAATACCGGGCAGGGTGAGCACCAGACCGAACTGGGCCAACACCGCCATGAGGATCACGATGTTGGCGATCAGGGCCAGATCGGTGACCACACCGCTCAGCTTGTAGTAGAAAACCATGAAGAGAACGACCAGCAGGGATCCGTAAAGGGCAGAGTTGATCCCCGAGTGGATGGAGTCGCTGCCCAGGCTTGGCCCGACCGTGCGCTCCTCGGCAACGCTGACATCCACCGGCAAGGCGCCGGCCCGCAGCAGCAGCGCGAGGTCGCTGGCTTCGTTGTTGGTGAAGTTGCCGCTGATGGTCCCGGTCCCGCCGGGGATCTTGCCATTGATCACGGGAGCCGAACTGATGCGCCCGTCCAGGCTGATGGCCAGAAAACGACCGACGTTTTCCCCGGTAACCTTGGCGAAGATGCGCGCACCGCGGCTGTTCAGGGTGAAGTTGACCTCGAACATGCCAGGGTGATCACGATCGGCGGACGAGGAGGCATCCACCAATTGATCCCCGCTGACCACCGGTTTGGCATCAACCAGATACAGGGGGCGCATGGATTTGCCCTGACCATAGTTCCTCGGTTCCATACCCAGCTGGAATTCCAGGCCCCGCAACCGGGTGGCCACCCTGGGATCCTCCAGCATGTGCTGGACCTGCTCCACGTTCTTTTCTTCGACCAACAACGGCGTGCTCGCAGCCCCGTTGGGCGCCCGGATCACCAACCCGCTGAAGGGGTGATCCTTGAGGTAGGCCTTCTCCTGGGCAGTGGTTTGGCTGTCCTCGCCCAGCAGGGCGTCCATATCGTCCTGGCCGGCCGCGGCACTGTCGACCGCACTGGTCCCGGCGCTGTCCGCGTTCGCGGCGGCGATTTCGGTGTGCTGGGGCAGCTGGAGGGAATCTGCAGCTGCCTGCCCCACTTCAGTGGAGTCGGCAGCGGAAAGATCCTGACCCTTGAAGAGTTGGTCCATCTTGTCCAGGGCATCGGGAATGTCGTCGGGAAGCCGAACCAGGCGGAATTCCAGCCGCGCGGTTTCACCCAGCAATTTCTTGGCCCGCTCGGGATCCTGGAGACCCGGCAACTTGACCACGATACGGCTGCTGCCGAAGGTGGTGATCTCGGGCTCGGAAACGCCGAACTTGTTGATACGGTTGTAGAGGATCTCCTTGACCCTCACCAGGGCATCCTGGGCCTCACTGGCCGTCATCCCTGTCTGGTCGACTTCCAGCACCAGATACATCCCACCCTTGAGGTCAAGCCCCCGGCGGATGGCCTTGGCGTCGACATTGGCGATCTTCGCCGCCAACGCGGGGTCGGTCTTGGCGGCCTCCCTCTCAGCCTTGGAAATGGAGATGGCCTTAAAGGTCGGCAACAGCCCGATGATGGATAGCAACAGGACGACGATTGTCACCCCGGCCCTGATCTGCAGGGAACGGTTCATGCTTCAACTCCCCCATGTCACAACGAACAAGGGTCAAAAAAAATGCGCCTTGATGAACAAACGAGGAAGCCTGCATTGGCATCAAGGCACGGTTACGGACGGCTCCCCGTTTTTTAAGCGGTCCCTAGTATAGTATGGTAGGTATCCGTTTTCCAGAACTATCAGTGACGGGCATTCACACGGAATGCAATTGATATTTCCTGGACCCCAGGCCCAACTGCGCGGCCGCAGCCAGCAGGGCTTCCGGATCCTGATGATACCCGTGCCAGTTCTTGAGGCTTCCGGCGCAGGCATCTTCCAGCAGGTCCCAGGCCGCCTGGTCCACCGCCACGGGATCCCGCCCGGCCAGCAGGTGGCCTCGGTTCAGCACCAGGGCCATCCTCTTGCCTGGCCCGGCCACGAATCGATCCAGCCCCACCAGCAGGTTCAGAAATACGCCTCCGGCGGGAATATTCTCCAGCACCTTGGCTGCGGAGCGCGCCACCCCCTGTTGAAACCCCAGGATCCTTTCGGCTTCATCCGGGGCAATCCCGGCCATGAAACAGACCGTCATGCATTCCCCACATCCGGTGCATTCCCGGTGATCGATATAGGCCCGGCCCGCCTGGATCGCGATGGCGTCGTACAGGCAGACATCCAGACAGGAACCGCAACCGGCGCACAGGGGCGTGTCCACCCGGGGCCGGATATCCCGGTGCAGGGCGAGCTTGCCCGCCCGGGGCAACAGCCCCAGACCCACATCCGCCAGCACACCCTGGAAACCCAGATGAGGGTGGGGTTTCAGGGGCGTCAGCACCGCCAGAGCCGCCACCGACGCCAGCGCAGAAGCGCGCGCATCAGGATCCATACCGGCGTATTCCGCCTCATCGGCCACCTTGAAAGGCAGCCCCCCTTGGTGGATCTCGAATCCCTGACGGCGAGCCTGCTGCTGCAGGAGAAGGGGGTCTTCAAGCCCCCTGGTGGTGATCGAGACGGTGTCGCAAGCAAATGACCCCGGCCCGCAATCCAGGGCCCGACAAGTCTCCCGCATCCAGCCGGGCTTGATCCAGGCCGGCAGGCCGGGCGGGGCCACCTGGACCTTGATCGCCCATGGCTTCCCGCCACTCCGCTCATTTCCCGCGGCACAGACCACGCTTTCCAGTTGGCCCGGGGTTACATATTCGGCCAGGGGATTATCCGCCGGTGCCAGGGCCAGATGGTGGACACGGCTGGTCACGGCTTCGTTCCCGTGGCCGCCCTTTGCAGCGCAATCATTTCCGAAAGAGTCACGAAACGGATGCCCTGGCGTTGAAGCCGGGGAATCTCGCTCATCAGCACCTCGGCCGTGCGGGGATGGGGGTGGCCGATTCCCACGGCAAATCCGCTCTTGCGGGCGGCGGCAACCAGCACCTCAAGGTTGGCCCTGATCTGCTCGGGATTCTCCAGGTCATAATCCAGGAACGTACGGTTGCGCAGGGCGGGAACACCGGCCCGGCGGGCCTCCCGGTAGGCAACCGAACGGGCGGTGGTCAGGCTGTCCAGAAAAAACAGGTCCCGTTTCTTCAACACACCCATCAGGGTGGCCATGGTCTTTTCATCGCTGGTCGCGGCGCTGCCCATATGGTTGTTCAAGCCCGCGACGTGGGGCAGGCCTTTCAGATCCTGGTCCAACAGGTCCTCAATCTCATGGGCCCCCATGCCCACCATGAGCGCTCCCGGCCCCGGATCCTGGTCGGGATAGCCCTGGGGCTCCATGGGCAGGTGCAGAATGATCTCCCGGCGCCGTTGCAGCAGAGGCTCCCGTTTGCTGCCCACCTGCACTTCCACGGGGCAACCGGCCGCAAGACGCCTGGCCGCCGACTCGGTGCCGGCGGTACCAGGGTGAATGATCTCCCCAGAGTCTGCTTTCGGGGGCAGAATCAATTCCGTGCCCATCAGGGCGAAATGACGGCTGAAAGGCCTCCCCGGCAAAACGGACATGGTCACAGGAATGTCCAGAGCCAGGATGGCCGATGCGGCCGCCTTGGTATTGTTGCCCCAATCGTCGATGACCAGGGCGATGGTGGGCCGCGGATCAGCGGTCAACGATTCCCAGCGCGTCAGGGCCTGCCCATCGCCCCAGCGGATCACCGGCCGCGTGCCCTGCCGGTACAGCATCAGCGTGTGGGTCGGCCGGCCGGTAACCCCCACGTCGAGCCGCAGGAGATCCTTGTCCTCGTTGGGATGGATCTGATCGGTCCCCGGCCGCGCCGGGTAAAGCCTCTGTCCCCACAACACCCGCGCCCCTGCCAGGTCCAGGGCGGCAGCCACCCGCTGTTGCAGGTCCCACCAGGTGATGCTCCCGGACACCGGCACGATGCGGCAGCGAATGGCCGCACCGGGCCCAAGACGAGGCACCGGCCAATCCAGGTCCTCGCCTGAATCCCCGGGCTCACCCGCGGTCCCGGAAGCCGGCCCCGTCGGCATGTTTGGCAGGACCGTCACCAGCGCCTGCTCCACCGCGGTCTGGACCTCGCTGTACATCTTATCAGAGCCCAGGGTCAACAGGGCGGCCCGGCCCGGCCGTGTTTCAACCCATTTGAGCAGGCCGATTCCCGCCACGACAACCACCACGGCGATCCCCAGCAGCCAGCGCCACAGCATGAACCGCCCGCTGGACCGGGAGCGCCGGCTGCCCTTGCGCGAGCGGCCTGGGGATTTTCTGGGGGTACTCAAAAAGGGGGCATCTCCGCTTGAAAGACTCGCCGATATTCACCACAACTCTTATGGTAACGGCCACCGGGCAGGTTGGCCAATCAGGAAAAAAGGGGGAGCCATGAGGCTCCCCCGCTTCTCGCACCCCGACCGGCGTCAGGGGCCGTCGTTGGTCAGATCCCACTGCCCGATCATCTGGTAATAGGGTTTGACGGAGCCCTGGTACAGGGAGTCCCGGGACGTGATGTAGAACTTGATTTCCCCGGTCACCTGCAGCGTCTTGTCGCCGGCCCGGTGGAACTCGAAGAAAACGCTGTACAGCGCGCTCAAGGCGTTGGGGATGGGATCGTCCTGCGGGGACAACTCCCAAGCCGTCAGCTGAGCGGGGTCCTGAAACGAAATGGATGAAATAGGATTGGTCAGGTTGCCCTTAGGGTCATGGCCGGGCGCCCCGGAGAACATGTTGGTCTGGATCCGCATCTCGTCGGTGTAGTCCAGGGTCTCGCCCACCTCGGGAAATTCCTGGGTGGTCGACGGTTTCAGGATGGTCAAGTAGTCGGGATGCAACAGATCCCGGTACTCGTCGATGCTCATGTCTTCGTAACTCCTCTTGAAGTTCTGCATCAGCTGAGCCGGGGTATCGGGAAAAGGCAACCCCGTGACAACGGGGATGGGGGAAGGGTCATCCGGGGGAGAGAATATGCATCCGTTGGCGATCAGCATCATGCTCACCAATCCCAACAACAGGACACTCTTTCTGATCATAACTTTATCCTCCAGCAAGTCGGGGCTCCCCAAGTGGGTGACAGGGTCGTTTGTACAAACAGGGAACCGGAACACTCCACAGGGGTCAAGGGACCCCCTATTTTAACATATAATGTCTTTATTTGCTACCAAAAGTTCCCCGCAACACCCCCATGGTGGGCAGAATCTGCTCCGGATTGTCAGGATTCCCCTCGCCGAATTGGTCCTCCCACCTAGTAATATACCAGAAATTGCCTATCAAGCGAAAGGTAATTATCGCCCGACCCCGATACCGGGTGGCCGAGCCGTCGATCTTGCTGGTCACCGTCAGGTCGTATATCACCCCTTCCCAGATCACCTGGGTGCCCGCTGGATCCGGCACCACGAAGTCGTCGTTCCGCAATTTCGCCGTGATGGTCACTTCGCTGTCGAACAGCTTGTTGATGAACGCGATCTCTTTTTCGCGGGTCCAATCCGCGAATATCCCGGGGAACTGCTGGTCCGCATTGGAGTCGGGGATATACGTAAAGGATTCGCCCTCAGGGGAGATGTTGTCCTGCCAACCGAAGGCGTGGGTGTTATTCAGGGATTTCTCGAGATTGGCCCAGGAGTTCGAGGGGCTGATCTTGGGCAGGTAGATAATGCTGACCGTGTTGGGTGCTTCGGGAGTCCGGGGCTCGAAGATACACCCGCCGATTCCCGCCAGGACCACCAAGGCCAGAGGCAGACCAAGCAGCCATGCCGGATGCGTGCGCGTCCTCATTTCAAAACTCCCATTTCAGCCATACATCGGACTCCCAGTAATCGGCGCTGGTTGCGTTCACCGACGGTCCGAAGGCGTTGTACTTCTTGACCATGGCCGAAAGTTCCACCGGGCTGGTCTCACCCCAGACCTTGTTCACCTTCGTGCCCACCCACACCTCGCCGCTCCGGGTGATCGTGGTGATATCGCGCTTACCCAGGATGTCCTTGGTGTCTTCGGTCTGGAAAGTGGCCCCTTCCAGGGTCACGCCCTCGGCCATGCGGAAGGTGACGCCCAGATCGATCTTGCTGATGGTTTGCTTCTGATCCTTGTGATAGAAACTGGCGCCGGTGGCGTCGGTGGTCACGCGGGTGGCGTTGAATCTCTTGTTATAGTCGTGCTGAACCACGACATCCAACCGCGAAGTGGGTTTGATGGTCACCTTGGTCGACAGATTGCCGCGCTTGTTGTAGTTGTCGTCCCGGTTGACCGACTCCAGCTCCGAGAAGGTGTAGTCGGTGTACTGGATGAAGGTCTGGTAGCTCTGGTCCCAGGTCAGCCAGGACGCGAGGGTCCACAGGTAGCCGGGTGAGATCTCGTAGGAATCCTTGATGTTGTTGTTGGACGAACGGGACTCGCGGATGGAGATGTCCTGGGCCTGTTTGTACGAAAAGATCATGGTGGTCCTGAACCGGTTCGGCCACGCACGATCCAGGCGCAGCGAAAGGTCGGTCTGGAGACGGTCCTTGTCGTTCTGGTTGTACTCGTTCTGGGCGATATCCTGGGTCAAACCCTCGTGGTACTTGAAGGTCATCATGGTGCGGCCGATCAGGGGGCGCAACCAGGTCAGGTCCACATCCCGGGCCTTCTGGTACTGACGGCCCCGAAATTCCGTGGCCCCCTTGATGCGCTGGTCGTCCCATTTCCACAGATATTTGTAGGAGACGGACACGGAGTCCCGGCCCACGCCGAAACCCCAAGTCAAATCCATCGTGTCCTGCTCCTTCTTTTTCAGGCCGATCCTGCTGACCCGGTAGTCCAGCTCGTCGGTGTCGCGACCGAGTTTCACTTTCAAGGACACGCGGCGCAGCTTGAAGGTGTTCTCGAACTCCGTGCTCAGCGCATCCTTGGTCTCCAGCTCGTCGACGACCTTGTCCCGTTCGGCCACCCCGACGGTATCGATCAGGCCGTTGCTGTTCTTTTTGAAATCCAGGTACTTGCGGTCGAAGTTGCTGCGCGTAACGGCGAAACGGCCGGTGTTCAAGCTGCGCTGGTAATACACGCCGAAACCGGTTGAGTCGGCGCTGGCCGACGAGGGGCTGTGGGTGCTGCCCAGGACCCGTTCCCCGGACGTCGTCTTGCCGTAGATACGCCCGGCCAGGTTGATGCCCGAGGCGATCGCCACTCCACCCTGGTACCCGCCGGACAGCGTGGTCTCGTTGAAATTGTTGGGCTGGTTCTGGTTGATGCTCTTCTGATCGTTGATCTGGACATCGGCCTTGAGGAGATTCGTCAACGCCCCGGTCTGGAACTTGCTGTGCGAGGCCGACAGGGTGCCGGTCTTGTTTTCACGGCGGGAAAGATTGGTGAACCCGGCGGTGTTGGTGGTCAGATCATTGGTCCAGTCCCATTTTCCGTTCATGTCGAAAACAAACGGAAGCATCTTGCCGGCATTGAACTTGAAATCGTCCGAACGCATTTCAATCGTCTTTTCCTGCTTCCGGAAATCATCCCAGGACCAGTTTGCCGCATTCCTGAAACTGCCTCCCCCGCCCAGGGCCAAGTTGGTCACATCCTCGCCGTAGAAGGTGTACTGGCGAACATTGGCCTTGACCCCGGCCTTGGGAATACTCGAGAAGCTCAGCAGAGACAGTCCAGCGGTGACGGCGACGGTCGAATCGGCCTGGGAATTCTTATCTGCGGAGATTGCCTTCTTGCCGGCCTCCATGAGGCTTGAGGCGGGCGCCGAATCATCAGCCGTGGTGTCGGCGGCGGCCGTGGCCGTGTTGCCCGACGAAGCGGCGGTGGTCCCCTCTGCCTGAGCCCCCGCGGGCAGGGTACCTCCCCCCAGAGCCAGCAGCCCCGCCAGGATAACGGGGACCGGAAAAATCGGTTTGAGTTGCCAGGTCCTGCCTGAGGTCACGCGTGGTCCCCCTGCAACATATCGGGATAAGGATGTTCGGCGACGGCACGTGCCAACCGCCTCCACTGTGGGCGATCCAACTGCTCCGGGCGCAGGTCCGGATCAATATCCGCTGACCGGGCCACCTTGTCCACCTCCGCGGCAGCGTAACCGAACCGGCCCCTGAGCACCGAGCGCAGTTTTTTGCGCCGTTGCTCGAACGTGAGGCGCACGGTGCGGGAAAAGTGGGCAAACTCCTCGGGGGACCAATATTCACCCGGCAATAGGCGGACCACCGCTGAAGCCACATCGGGCCGGGGCCAGAAAACATCCGGCGGCACGCTACGCACTGCTTCGATAGCAAAAACCGAGCCCAAAACCACCGACAGCACCCCGTAGTTCCTGGATCCCGGCGGCGAGACCATGCGCCCCGCCACCTCCTTCTGGACCATGAACACCCCGCCGGAAACCAGGTCTCGCAACTCGGCCAGGGCGAACAGGACCGTGCTTGTCAGCACATACGGCAGGTTGCCCGCAATGACCGGACGCGGGCCCGCCCGGGTGATCAACCGTCTCCAATCGAGTTTGGCCAGGTCGGCCTCCTCGAGTTCAAATGCCCGTTGTCCGCCGAACTCCGCGCGCAACAGGCCGCACAGATTGCGATCCACCTCCACACAGAGGACTTTGTTGGCCCCGCCGGCCAACAAGGGCCCGGTGAGGGCGCCGCCACCGGCGCCGAGCTCGATCACCCGCTCCGAGACCGCCAGCACGTCCTGCGCGATGGCGCGGGCCAGGTTGCCGTCCACCAGGAAATTCTGTCCCCGGCGCTTGACAGGCTTGATGCCGTAACGGCGCAGCAGGTCGGACTGACTGGGCTTTGCAGATGTCATCTGCCGGAAACCTCCAACGCGAACATGCGGCTGAAGTTGGTGGTCGTGGCCCGGTCTACTTCGGCGGGGCTGATGCCCAGAATTTCGGCCACCTTGTCCCGGATATGGGTCAGGTAACAGGATTCGTTCCGTTGTCCCCGGTAGGGAACCGGGGGCAGCCAGGGAGCGTCGGTCTCCAGCAGGAGCATCTCCAGACCCGCTGCGGCCACCTGATCAGGCAGCTTGCCGTTCTTGTAGGTCACCGGTCCGCCGATACCCAGGAGAAAACCCCGCTGCCGCGCCCATTCCACGTGCTCCGCCGTTCCGGAAAAGGCGTGCAACACCCCGCGCCGCCTGGGCAGGCCCACATCGTCCAGGAACGCCAGGGTTTCGGGCCAGGCGTCGCGAACATGAAAAACCACCGGCAGATCCAAGCGGTTGGCCAGCTTCAACTGTACGGCAAGGGCTGCGCGCTGGGCCGGCCGCGGGGAAAGGTCACGGTAAAAATCCAGACCGATCTCCCCGATGGCCACCACCCTGGGCCGGGCCGCGAGCACCTCGAGCCTTGCCAGGATTCCTTCGCCCGCGTCCGTCAGATTGCCCCGGGAATCGGCCAGAAGCTCGGCATCATGGGGGTGGATGCCCACGGTGGCCCAGATGTCGGGATGGGTCTCGGCCAGGGCCACTGATTCCGCGCAGGTCACCGGGTCGTAGCCCACGTTGAGGAAACCGGTCACTCCGGCCTGACGGGCACGGTCCAGCACGGCGTGCTGCTCGCCGGCGAATTCGGTGCGATTGAGGTGGACGTGGCTGTCGATCATGATTTTTGGTGACCTAGCAAGCCCGCACACGTACACAAAATTACTCTATATTCTTGATTCAACTTCATTTACCAACTTTCCCGCTTTATTGAAGGCGCACGAGATCCCCATCAAAACTCGCGCCGACAAGGTACCAGCCCTGCACCGGGCTCATCATGGAGGTTCGAAAATGCGTCAACCGAGCCACGTCAAGTTCACGAATTATAAGTTGAACAAGCGGGAAAAAGCGAATGGCCACGACCGTCACCTTCTATTCGACACCCTATGTCCGGGGATTTTTGCCTGATGGTCACCAAGACCGGCCCCAAGAGCTTCTATCTGAATCCTACCATCAACGGCAGATCCTTGCGAATCCATATTGGGACCTTGCTCCGGCCCGTCAGGTGGATATTTGTCGCGGGGGTAGCGTGCGTAAGTTTCGCTTTCGTCGAGGAAAACCCCCAGCTCCGGCGCCGCTCGGCGTGCGCTCCGGGTCCAGACCGCGTACTCCTGCGGGGGCAGAATGGGTCATTGGCGAGGCTGTATGACATGATTGGCCTAGCAACGCATATTGCTGTTTCACGCCGGCAAGGAATCATCAACTCGATCGCGCGACCTGCCCTGCGGCGGGTCATTTTTCTGGCCCTGGTCGCCGGTACGGTGGTGAATACGGCCGAGACGGTCTGGCATAATCGCATCCGGGAGGTTCTGCTGAAGAAGTCGCGATTCACCGGGACACCGAATTTCCGGAAGGCGAAATATTCAGAACCATCAAACCTTGTCCAAGTGACGCCATCATCCACCTGAATGAGCTCAGGCCGTCGGGTAATCCGTGAGGCCCTTCGCCCCATCGCCGTAAAAAGTCTCCGGATCCGGAACATTGAGCGGCAGGTCGGCGGCGAACCGCTTCTCCAGGTCAGGATTGGCGATATAGAGACGGCCGAAGGCCACCGCGTCGGCTTCTTCCCGGACGAGGGCCTCCTCAGCCGATTCCCGGGTGAATTCCTGATTGACGATGTAGATCCCTCCGAAGGCCTCTTTCAGGCGTGGGGCCAGCCAACTTTCGCTCCGCGGTTCACGCCCACACAGGAAACCCAGACCACGGTTTCCCAGTTCTCGGGCCACGTATCCGAAAACCTTCTCACCCGTGGGATCGTTTTCGGGATCTTCTCCACCTCTCGGGGCCAGGTGCATGCCCACACGCCGGGGCTCCCACACCTCGCACACCGCATCGGTCGCTTCCAGCAGGAAGCGGGCGCGGTTCTCGATCGTCCCCCCGTACTCGTCACCACGGAGGTTTGACGAGGCCTGCAGGAACTGGTCGATGAGGTATCCGTTGGCGCCGTGCAACTCCACGCCGTCGAATCCGGCTTCCCGTGCATTTTCAGCGCCGCGCCGATAGGCCGCGACGATGCCCGGGATCTCCTCCAGTTCGAGGGCGCGTGGCACGGGGTAGGGGCGCCGCGGTTTGACCAAGCTGACGTGACCCGGTTGAGCCACCGCGCTGGGAGCTACCGGCGATGCGCCGCCCAGGTGGACGGGGTCGCTGATCCGGCCGACGTGCCACAGCTGCATGAAGATGCGTCCGCCGGCGTCATGGACGGCTTCGGTGACAAGGCGCCAGCCGGCGACCTGCTCTGCGTTCCAGATCCCGGGGGTGTTGGGATACCCCACACCCATGGGGTCGACCGCCGTCGCTTCGCTGAGAATGAGTCCGGCGCCGGCGCGTTGCCGGTAGTACTCGGCCATCAGGGCGTTGGGAATCCTGCGGTCGACGGCCCGGCAACGGGTGAGCGGCGACATGATCACGCGGTTGGGCAGGCGGAGATCACCGATCTCCAGGGGGGTCATCAGTTTCAAGGTCATAGTCCTTTTTTGGGGATCATTGCCGGTACCTCGGTCAGGGCCAGTGCGACGCCCACAATCACCTTGCTATACCCAGGTCGGAATGCCTGTCGATCAATGTGTCTCCCGGCCCCTCTTCATGGTCGTCTTGCCCATCGGCAAACTCCCTTCTCCGTTCCACCTGATTTCCCCCGCGGGGAACTCCAGCGGACGGTCCTCGCCCTGGACATCCACCAAACAGGATTCGCGCAACAGGTCCAGCTTGCGCACCAGGCCCGGGCCGGAGGGCGTCATCACCCGCGTGCCCACCCGGGGCAGGTTGCGGCGCAGTTCCTGATAGAGCAGATGTTCGTAGCTCAGGCAGCAGCGCAGGCGGCCGCAGGGGCCCGAGAGCTTGCCCGGGTTCAGAGGCAGTTGCTGAACCTTGGCCATCTTGAGGGTCACCGGCACGAACTGGTGCAAGAAGCCGGAACAGCAGAATTCGCGGCCGCAGATGCCCATGCCGCCCTTGAAGCGGGCCTCGTCGCGAACGCCGATCTGCCGCAACTCGATCCGGGCGCGGAAGACCCCGGCCAGATCGCGCACCAGCTCGCGAAAATCCACGCGTTTCTCGGCCGTGAAAAAAAAGGTGATCTTCTTGTGGTCGAACTGCCGCTCCACCGACACCAGATCCATTTTCAGCTTGCGGGCCTGGATCTTCTCGCGGCAGATGTCGTAGAACTCCCACTCGTCGCCGCGATTCTCGTGCAGGCGTTTCAAGTCATCGTCCGTAGCCACCGTAAGCACACCCTGATCCTGGGCGGAAGCCCACCACTCCAGGGTGCCAGGCCCGATGTACACGACCCGGCCCATGTCCTGGCCGCGATCGGCATCCACCAGGCAGTACTGGCCGGTCTTGACCGGCACCTGGCGCCGGTTGTGATAATAACCCTTGCGGTGCCCCTTGAACTGGACCATCACCAGGTCCATACCTTCGGGCAGACTGGTCGGAGCTTCCCGGTGCGGCCTGCTGTGGGGCGCGGACTTAGGTGTTCTGGGATTCGACCCGGTCCTTCTCGGCATGATCGATCAATCCTTCACCCAGCACCGCCAACAAAAGGCCGATGTTGAGGTTGTGGTCAATATCGCCGCGGCTGGATTCGATGAACTCCATGTCCCGCAGCACCGAATCGGTATCCCGCACGGCGGCGGCATGATCGATGAACTCCCGGGCCTCGGGCACCCGCGGACACCATGCGTCCTGCAGTTCGCGGCACTTCATGATTTCACTGTAAAGCAGAACCAGCCATTCGCAAAGTTGAATGGCCAGGTCGCGCCGGATTCCCGCAGCCCCGGCATCACTGCTCTTTTTGCCCGCGCCGGCCTTCTTACCGTAGGCTTTCCACACGGCGGCCTCCTCCGCGGTCAGGATATGCGGCGGCACACCGCGATGCATCTCATCCGCCAAAATGGCCGCCTGGCCCCGCCGGCCTGCCAGGATCCATTGGGCCCAGGCGATGCCGACGGTGCGCACCACCGGGGAAATATCCTGCAGCATGGCCACCGCCCGGCGGGCGTTGCCCGCGGCCACCACCGCCGCAGAGGCCGCCGCTTCATGGTCCACCCCCTGCAGATCACAGAGCAGTTCAGCCAGCTCGTCCTGCGGCCAGGGCTGGACACGGATTTCCTGGCAGCGGGACAGGATCGTGGGCAGCATCCCCTCGGTTCCCGTGGCCAGCAGCATGATCACCGCATTCTCGGGCGGCTCTTCCAGGGTCTTGAGAAAGGCGTTGGCCGCCGCGGTGTTCAGCCGCTGGCTGTCGGCCACGATAACCACCCGCTGGGAAGCCTGGAAAGCGTGCTGCTGCAGAAAACGGATCAGGTAACGCACCGTCATGGGCCCCGGATGATCACTGTCCCCGATACCAACGTTGGCGGTCGAAGCAAAGGGCGGCCGGTAGAACGGATCGCGTTGCTTGGTGTCCAACAGGTTCCGCACCTCGTCTTCGTCGAAGTTCGCGGGCGCCGGACCGAGCCACAGGATATCGGGATGCTGGAAGGTCAGAGCCTTGGCGCAGCTCTGGCAGGGCGCTGCGGGAGTGCACGTAGCGGGCGCTACGCAGGCCATCCGGCGCGCGAACTCCAGGGCCGTGGCCTCCTTGCCCGCACCCTCAGGGCCCGACAGCAACAAGGGCTGGCATAGACGGCCGGACAGCCGGATTTTTTCCAGCCGCTGGAGAAGTTGTTCACGATGGGGATAGAACTGCATACCCGCGCACCTGCCCGCGTTCCGGTTCACATCAGTCAAACCACTACCGGATCACAGGAAACCATGCGCCGTCGCAAACACAAAGACCGAATCGTCGGCAGAGAATCAGCGGGGCCGCAGCCAGTCTCCGGGATCCAGAGCGGTGCGCCCCTTGCGGATTTCGAAGTACAACTGGGGTTTCTCGTCGGCCGACGGACGGCCGACCTCGGCGATGACCTGTCCCTGCGCAACCTTGGCGTCGACGGCAACAAAAACGCGATCCAGATAGGCGTACAGGGTGTAGTAACCCTGGCCGTGGTCAAGGATAACGCATTGCCCGAAGCCGGGCAACTGGTCCTCGAACTGCACCACGCCCGCGGCCACCGCCGCCACGGCGGAGCCCTCGCCGGCGGCGATGTTGATCCCGTTGTTCAGGGTCACCGTCTTGAATTTGGGATGGACCGAGGGACCGAACCCCCGCAGCAACTTGCCCCGCACCGGCCACTCCAGCTTGCCGGCCAGGTCGCTCAGGGAGCCCTTTTCCGCGGCAAATTCCTGTGCACGCGCCTTGCGTTGCTCCTCCAGGTCGGCCAGGACATAGTTGAGTTTCTGCTCGTTCATGCTCAGTTCCAGCAGGTGGTCCTTCAGGCCCCGACGCTGGCTCTTGAGGTCCCGCAGGGCGGACTGCTGTTCGGCCAGCAGCATTTCCAGCCGATCGTTTTCCTGATCCATGTCCTGGCGCGAGCTCGCGATTTCCGCCAGGGCCACCTCCTGTTGCTTCTTGTCGGCGAGAATGGTTCGCGCCTGACGTCGGGATTCCGTGACCAATCCGGCCTCCAGCCTGGCCAGCATGCGCTGGACTTTAAGCCGCGTCACCAGATCCGAGAAGCTGCCCGCCGTTAAAATGCCCTCCAATTCGCCCCTGTCTCCACGCATATACATGATCCGCAGGCTCGCGGCCAGTGTCTCGCGGCGCCCGTAAAAAGCCTGGCTACTGGTCTTCAGCTCCTGCTGCAACAGTTGGGAACGAGCCGTCAAGGCGCGTTCACGTTCCTCCATCTGGACCAGCAGGCTGCGGGAAAGTTCGATGTCCTTCTGGATCTTTTCCAGGCCCCGCTTCACCTCGGATTCCTTGTGGTCCAGCTGGGCGATCTTGCTGTGGCTGACGGCGATCTCGTCCTGCAACTGCTTCAACTTGGTCGTGTTCTGCGCGATGGCCTTGGCGACGGGATCCTTTTCAGCAAGCACCCGGCCACTGGCCGTCAGCGTCAGTAACATGATCAACCCCACGCCCCAAAGCCGCCGGCTGCCGTTCATCCTGGTGCCGCGTCCTTTGACCATCACCCGTCACCCTGCAGACCCAGGTATTTGCCCATGGCCGCCCAACTGCCGATCAGTCCCAGCACCACGCACAACGAAACGAATCCCACCATCTGGGCCGTGGAGAAAACCACCAGGCCCGCCAGTTCATCCTTCATGACATGCATGACCGCGGCCAGCATGCCCATGGCCAGCACGCCGCCCAGCAGGCCCTGGAGCATGCCCTCACAAATGAACGGAGTACGGATGAACGCATTGGTCGCGCCCACCAGTTTCTGGACCCCGATCAAGCTGGCGCTCGAGGCAATGGTCAATTTGACCGTGTTGGAGATCACGAAGATGGCGGCCAGGAAAATCACCACGCTCACGACCAGACTCGCGATCTCAAAACGCGAGGTCCACCGCTCCAGTACGTCGATCCATTCCTGGTTGAACAGGATGTCGCTGACCTCATCCCAGCCTGCGATCTCGTCGCGGATGCCGCGCACCGCCGTCAGGGAACGCGCCCCCGGGGTCAGGCTCAGGCGGTAGGATGCAGGCAGGGGATTGCTGTCCAGCAGGGTCAGCAGGTCGGCGTCATCGCCCAAGGTGGCCTTGAATTCCTGGAGGGCCGCCTCGGCCGAGATCCACTGCACGTCGGCCACGCCGGGAATATTCATCAGTCGCGGCTGCAGATCGGCCAACCGGCTCTGGTCCAGATCGTCCCGCAAAAAGACGCGCATATCGATGCCCTGGCGCGCCGTGTCCAGCAGGTTCCCCAGGTTGAGGGTCGTCAGGGTCAAAACGGCCAGGACCATCAGGGCCGAGGCCATGATCAGGATGGTCACGCCGGTGGTCAGCTTGCGCCGGCGAAAGCCCGCGAAAGACTCGCGTGTCAGGTAACTCACCTGGGAGCCGCTAAGCATGGGACATCACCTCCGCAGGATTGGAAATGCCGCCGACCGGTTCGGCCTGGTACATCTTGTCCGCCAGGCTTGCCGAACGGTCCACCGCGCTGCCGCGCGTCTTGTCCGAAACGATGTTGCCATGGTCCAGAACGATGACCCGGCGGCCGAAGGTCTTGACGATCTCGTGGTCATGGGTGCTGAATATCACGCAGGTGCCGGCGTCATTGAACCGGAACAGGAGGTCGATGATTTCCTGGGCGGTGACCGGATCCAGGTTTCCGGTGGGCTCGTCTGCCAGCAGGATCTTGGGACTGTTTACCATGGCCCTGGCGATGGCCACCCGTTGCTGCTCGCCCCCGCTGAGCTGTTTGGGCAGGCGGTGCCGCTTGTCCCACAATCCGACCTGATTCAGGACACGGGTGACGTTCTCGGCGATCCGACGCCGGGACACCCCGATGACGAGCTGGGCAAAGGCCACGTTGTCCTGGATGCTGCGGTCCTGGAGCAGCCGGAAATCCTGGAACACGAAGCCGATTTCACGCCTCAGCAACGGGATGCGCTTGCGGTTCATGGAACTGGACAACATGCCGCGCACCCGCACCTGCCCCCGCGTGGGAAACGCATCCATGGCCACCAAGCGTAGAATACTGCTCTTGCCGGCCCCGCTGGTTCCTGTCAGACACAGGAATTCCCCGTTGGTGACGCTCAGCGAAATATCCTGCAGGGCAACCTGGCCCGGGTAGGTCAGATTCACATGGTGCAGGCTGATGATGGTCCGGTCCTCGAGCGGACCCTTGTCCAGGTCGCGCGTTTGATAAGACTGGTGGCCGGAACCGGAGGATGATCGTTCAGGCAAAATCTTGCTCCCGGGATGAGCCCAAGGCCGGAGACGTAGACGCCCCGACCCAAATCATGTGCACCTTTCTTGCAGGTTCCATGCCGTATCAGGGGGAGATCCGGGCGTCGGATCCTATTCTCCCATACGGCCCAAAACCCCGCCAAACGCCCCAGGAGGATCCTATGGGCCGCTTGAGCCTGTGCATGATCGTTCGCGACGAACAGGAAATGCTGCCTGATTTCCTGGCAAGTGTGGCAGGAATCTGGGATGAGCTGATCGTGGTGGACACCGGCTCCCGGGACGACACCTGCAGGCTGCTGACCGGGGCCGGCGCCCACCTCCTGCACCACCAGTGGCAGGATGATTTCGCCGCGGCCCGCAACATCGGACTGGACACTGCGAGCGGTGACTGGATCCTGTTCCTGGATGCTGATGAGCGCTGCACCGTCCAGCTCGGCCTGCAAATCTGTGCCCTGCTGGAAGACGACCAAGCCGGGGCCGCCACCCTGGTCATGCGCAACAAGCGGCCGGACGGCACCCACCGCGACACCCATCTGCTGCGCCTGTTCCGCAACAGCCCCGATATCCGCTTCCGGCATCGCATCCATGAGGATCCGTCAACAGGCGTCCGCAACTATCTGTATCGCACCGGCCTGGAGCTGCGCCGCCTGACCGGCGTGGTCAACCATCTGGGCTACCTGAGGGACGTGGCATCAGCGCGCGGCAAACGGGACCGGGACACGAAACTGCTGCAGTGCATATTGAAAACGGATCCCGACGACATGTACTGCTGGTTCAAACTCATGGAGCAGGCCAGGTTCTGGAAGGACGAACAAACCTGGCGTCAGGCGGCCAGGGATTGCCTCCCCCGTTTCGAAAACGCCCTGGCCGGGAGCATGAGCGCCGAACCCTGGGCCGACGAATTCACGGCCCTGCTCGCCCAGGGGCTGCACGATGAGCCTCGAGACGGCTTGCAGTGGTTCCTCGGGCTACCGGAAAAATTGCGGAAGGGTCCCGCGGTCCAGCTGCGCCGCGGATTGTGGCTGGAAGAGACCGGCCACCCGGGCGAAGCCGAACAGGCCTTTCTGGCCTGCCAAAACGGCGAAAGCCGAACCGGGACCGACACCATGTTCACCCTGCGTTCCGCCATGGGGCTGTGCCGCATCAAGGCAGCCGGCGGCAACTTGCCGGAGGCCTGGTCCCAGGCCGCGGAGGCCTGTCGAGCCTGCCCCACCGACCCTGAAGCGCTGCTGGCGGCGGTCGCCTTCGTCCCTTCGCACATGGCCCGGGTCGACTGGATCGCCACCCACCTGAGCGACCATCCCGAAGCCACTCCGGTGATGGCCCAAACACTCCAGGCCTGCGGCTTGACCGACCTGGCCTCGGCCTTGACCCAACTCACTCCCGGGTAGCCGGCACCCTGATCCTCACCCTGCCGAAAATGGCGTCCTGAAAACCCGGGAGCCATGGATGGCGGAAGGGCTTGAAGGTCGAGGAGCCCCGTGACACGAGGTCACGGGGCTCCGTCCATTTTCACGCAGGGTGAGGATCAGGGCTCCATGTCGATGAAGAATCGGTCCTTCAATCCCGCCACATATTCCGCCAGCGCCTTCTCGATTTTCTGGGATTCCACCTGCTGACGCAGGTTATCCTGCAACTCGTCAAAGGTGTACATATGGCCGGGCACGCGGTCCAGAACCTTGAACACGTACCAGCCGGCGGGGGTCAGCAAGGGTTCGGTGACGTCGCCCTTTTGGGCATCCTTGAGGGCTTCCTGGAATTTCGAGGACAGATCCCCCAGGGCGAATGTCCCCAGCATTCCTCCGCTGCGGGCCGAGGCGGGATCCTCGCTGACTTCGGCAGCCACCATGGAGAAGGACTCTCCGTCCAGGACACGTTTTCGGGCCGCGACGCTGCGCAAACGGGCAGCCTCGACGTCTTCCTTGGATACGGTGATAGGCAGGAAAATCTGGCTCAAGGTGCGGCGTCCATCCTTTTCAATGGCATCCAGACGCAACAAGTGGACCCCCCGTGAACTGACGACCGGTTCGCTGATCTGCCCGACCTCCAGGGAGAAGGCCGCATTGTCCAGGGCCGGATCGAACAACTCGCCACGGGCCACGGTTCCGATGCGCCCGCCGCGATTCGCGGCAGGCCCCTGCGAAAATTCCTTGGCCACCGCAGCGAAATCGCGCCCGGATTTCAGCGCCGCCTGGATACGGGCCACCTGTCCCTGGACCTGCGTGCGGATCGCCAGGGACGGCTGGACCGTCACCAGGATGTCGGCAATGGTCAGACTGTCCGGATCAGTGGGCATCTCGGCCAGGTGTTCCTTGTAGTAGTCCCGCACCTCGTTCTCCAGCACCTCGATCTTGGGGCGGATGAACTTGCCCACCACCAACCGCATATACTGCTGGTCGCGCAGCTGGGACCGCATCCTTGCTTTGTAGTCGTCCAGGGTCATGCCGCTGCGCAGCAATTCGGACTTCAACTTGTCCATGGAACCGAAGTGGTCGACGAACTGCTGGATCTTCTGGTCGACGCTCTTGTCGATGGCATCGTCGTCGACCTTCATGTCCGCCTGCTTGGCGGCGGCGATGATCAGCTTGTTCTCGATCAGCCGCTGCAGCAATTCCTTGCGGACATCGGGAGAATCGGCCGGCACCTCCTCCCCCGCGTATTGCTTCTCCAGGCGGTAGAGTTCCATTTCCCGATCCAGATCACTCTGCAAAATGGGTTCCTCATCGACGATGGCCACGATGCGGTCCACAAGTTGAAGATTGCCGTCGGATTTTGCCGCCGGAGGTTCCTGGGCTCGGACACCCGCGGACCACAACGGCACCAGCAGGAAAAGAACGAAAACGGCGCAGGGCAAGCCACTTCCGCGGCCATGACACCCGGCCCGCAGGGGCATGTTCATATCAAAGTCTCCTGGTTGCCGATACGGCCGGCGGACGATGCCGCCGGCCGAGGATCAGATAACTAAGACCGCGGCACGATATTATCGGGCAGAGGTGGGTTTTTCAGCTCGTCCCAGCTTGGCAAACCCGCGAGATTCTCTTCATGGACGGTGACCCCGAATTCCTCGGTCCACTGGGCCAGAAGTTTCTGGAAGAGATCTTCTTCCCGGATTTTTTTGATGCGCGAGCCTATATCCTGGGTAAGAGCCACCCTGTCACCCGGGTGGGGGGCGGTGATGGATTCGCATTTCACGACCCCGAAGCGGCCGTTATCCAGGGGGAAGGGATCCGAAAGACTACCCTCAGCCAGGGCAAACAGGGCGTCCCTGGCGGGACCGGTGGACGTCGCATAAACATCCTCCAGCCGCCCTCCCTTGCTCTTGTTGTCGCGGTCGGAACCGTACTTCAACAGGATATCCTTCCAGGGTGTGTCCGCGGCGATGGCGGCGCGTGCCTTGTCGGCATCATCCTTATTGAGACAGATCACCATGTGCCCGGAACGCGTTTCCGGCACTGCGTACTCCTGCTGATGATCAGCCCAAAAAGCCTTGACCTGCTCCGGACTCACCTTTTGATCAACCTGGACCAGGTCCTTGTACAGCTTGGTGACGAGAAGCTCTTCCATCTTCTCATCCGTCGCAGCCAGAACCCTGGGATCCTTGTCATAACCCCGATCCTTGGTCTCCAGGTTCAACAGGGCCTTTTCCAATTCCTGCTGGATCTTGTTGCGCAAGCTGCCGAGCATTTCACTCCGCTTGGGCCGCTGGAATACGCTCATGCGGTCGAAAATCGCCTTGTAGTCACCCAGGGTGTAGGCTTTCACCTCGTCGCCGACCTGGTAGGAATAGAATGGCATGTCCATGTCCGACGGTTTTATGTTCAGGGGCTTGAGATCCTTTTTGGGCGTGGGCTCCTGGGTTTTCGGATCCAGAAGCACTTCATCCGCCGGCAAACCCTGGTAGCATTTCCAGAGGGCGTCGTCATGGATGGTCAGCTTGTATTTTTCTCGGACCGATTTGCGGAAATCATCGCGGATCTTGGCGGTCTTGCGGTTATAAATGGTATCAAGGATTTTCGCCTTGACCGAATCCAGGGTCGGCTTTTTTCCCGGCTTGGCCTGGATCTCGTTGTCCACCCGCAGGACCCAGAAACCATAGACCGTCTGAATGGGCGGGGTAACTTCCCCGACTTCGGTATCAAAAATGGGTGTTTCAAAATCGGGGCCATAAGTTCCGAAGGGAACGTCGATCAACAGTTTCCCGCTCGGGGGAATATCGCCGTCGTGATACCTGGCAGCGACGTCGTCCCAACTGGCTCCCTCACTGGCCATTTTGCGGGCGGCTTCCGCATCCTCCAGGAAATTGGTGATCAGGTAGTGACATTTTCTGGTCAACCCCATCTTGGCATAAAAATCCGCCAGCTCCTCATTGCTGACGGACCCGGCGGGTCGATCGACCACGTCTTGCTTCATGAAATTACCGGCGTTGTATTCCAACAGGGACTTGCGGGCATA
>CAZJGK010000015.1:36917-46339 GCA_964545545.1 uncultured Fibrobacteraceae bacterium
ACAACCGGACCAGGCCAACAGGCCGATGCAGGCCCCGACCAAGGCCAGCCATAACAGGATGCGCACGGGGGATTTCTTGCTGGTCATGATTTCTCCTTGTCATACAACGCGAGCAGACGCTCAAGCATGACCGCGGCTGCGGCCAAATGTTCCCGGCGCTCTGCAGGCACCTTCATGATGAACTGGTCGACAGCCTTGAATTTCAGTCCCCTCGGACCCTTGGCCATCAAGCCCTGAATTATAGACGGGGCGGGCTCCTGCCCGCCAGCGAAAAAGAAATCCAACCCCTGGCGCGTAGCCTGGATCTCCTGGATTCCCGACCTGCCGGCCAGGATTCGCAAGCGCTGTATTACCAGCAGGTTTTCCACCGGCGGCGGGAGCAGTCCGTAGCGATCCTTGAATTCCTCGGCCATCCGCAGGCAAGCCTCGGGTTTTCGCAACCGGGCCACCCTGCGGTAGAGATCCATCTTCTGCTGGGGGTCGCCGACGTAATCGTCGGGAAGGTAGGCGCTGACCCTCAGTTCCACCTTCACATCCAGCGGTGCAACACCGCCGCCGCCCTGGAGTTCCGCCACGGTTTCCTCGAGCAGGCGGCAATACAGGTCGAACCCGATGGCTTCCATATGCCCGTGCTGCTCCTCCCCCAGCAGGTTGCCCGCGCCGCGGATCTCCAGATCACGCATGGCGATATGATAACCTGAGCCCAGGGCCTGGAATTCTTCCAGCGCGGCCAACCGGCGGCGGGCATCCTGGGTCAACCGCTCTCCCGGCGGGGTCATGAGGTAGGCGAAAGCCCGGTGGCTGCTGCGGCCGACCCTGCCGCGCAGCTGGTACAGCTGGGCCAAGCCGAAACGGTCGGCCCGGTCGATGATGATGGTGTTGACCCGCGGCAGATCCAGGCCCGACTCGATGATGGCCGTGGCCACCAACACGTCGTACTGGTGATCCAGGAAGTCGAGCATGATCTGTTCGAGCTTTTCCTCCTTCATCTGGCCATGGGCCCAGGCCACACGCACATTGGGCAGCAACTCACGAATCAATTGGGCCATGCCCTCGATGGTCTGAACCCGGTTGTGAACGAAAAAGACCTGCCCTCCGCGGTGCAATTCGCGCAAGATGGCCTCGACGAGCACCTGCTTGCTGAAGGTGCAGATTTCGGTGTGGATGGGCAGCCGATCCCGGGGCGGAGTGTTGATCAGGGACATGTCCCGCGCGCCCATCAGCGCCAGGTAGAGCGTGCGCGGAATGGGTGTGGCGCTCAGGGTGATCACGTCGACCTGCTGCTTCAATTCCTTGATGCGTTCCTTGTGCTTCACACCGAAACGCTGCTCCTCGTCGATGACCAGCAAGCCCAGATCCTTGAAATGCACATCCCGCGACAGCAGGCGATGCGTGCCCACCAGCACGTCCACCTTGCCTTCGGCACAGCGGCGCAGGATCTCCTTCTGTTCGGAGGGGGTCCGGAAGCGGCTGATCGTTTCCACCCGGACCGGGAAATCGCGGTAGCGTTCGTTGAAGGTTTCGCCATGCTGTTGGGCCAGCAGGGTTGTGGGACACAGCACGGCGGCCTGTTTGCCGACGGCCACCGCCTTGAACGCCGCGCGAATGGCAACCTCTGTCTTGCCGAAACCCACATCTCCACAGACCAGCCGGTCCATGGGCTGCGTATCCTCCATGTCCTGTTTGGTTTCCTCGATGGTGGTCAACTGGTCGGGCGTTTCCTCATAGAGAAAGGAATCCTCCAGCGCCTTCTGCATCGGCGAATCGGCGGGGAACGCGAAACCGGGCCGGGCCTTGCGCCCGGCGTAGATCTCCATGAGTTCCGCGGCCATGGCGCGAATGGCCTTGCGGGCCTTGCCCTTGATCCTCAACCAGCTGCCCGAACCCAGACGCGCCAACGGCGGATTGGCCCCCTGGTCGCTGCTGTAGCGCTCGACCTGATCGATATTCTCCACCGGGACGAACACCTTGCCCTGCTCGGCATACTCCAACCACAGGCATTCGCGTTCGCTGCCTTCAACCGTGATCACCTGCATCCCGCGGTAGCGGCCGATGCCGTATTCCAGGTGCACAACATACTCCCCCGGACGAAGGGAAGCGCATTCCTTGACCAGACCCGAGCTGCGGTGCCGCACCCTGACCGGCCGGCGGTAACGTTGGAAAAATTCATGGTCCGTAACCACCGCCAGACGGGCTTCCGGCCAGTCGAACCCCGCCGAGAGCGCGCCGATCTTGGGCAGGCTCTCCCCGGGCAGAGTCTCGTCTTCGAGCAGCAGTTCGGTCAGCCGCTCGGCCTGACCCTTGTTGTCGCAAACCACCAGCACCGCCTGGCCGCGCTCGTGGCGTGTCCGCAATTCCCGTCGCAAAGCCGCGATATCCCCGCCGCGCATTTCCTGCCCCGAAGTCTTGAACGCGACCTCGCCGCCCGGCCTTCCCCCCAGCCAGTCACCGGCCTTGTCGCCGGCGATCCAGCCACCTGCGACCAAAGCGTACCGAAAGCGGGGATACGCGAGGTTTTCCACCGGCTCAACCAGTTCCTCCAGCTCCGGCAGGATCGGCTCACGATCCAGCCTGCCGCCACGCAGACGGGGCAGTTCCTCGTCCAGAAGCCCGGACTGCTCCTTGAGACGAACCGGATCCAGCCAGAAGACCTGGGTGCCCTCGGGCAGGTAGTCGGCCACGGTCGCGGTGGCGCCCAGCCAGGGCAGGAACGATTCGAGGCCGTTGTCCACCAGCCGGTCTTCCAGGCGAGCCTCCAGATCGTGCAAATAATCCGCATCGGTATCCAGGCCGGCTTCAGCCAGCCGCTGTTCGACCGTCGCCAGGCACGCAAGCATCCCATCATCGTCCAGCAAAAGATGACTGACCGGCAGGATGACCGCCTCGTCACCCTTGGCCGTGGTCCGCTGGGTCTCGACATTGAAATGACGGATGGATACGATCTCGTCGTCGAAGAACTCGATGCGCAGGGGGTATTCCCCGGGCGTGAACACATCGAGCATTCCCCCGCGGCGGGCATAATCACCCACCTTGGCCACCAGCCCGGCCGATCGGTAACCGCGCTGGGCCAGGGCTGTGCACAAGGCCTCCGGATCCTGGATCTGGCCGGTCTTCAAGCGTAAAATGGCCCGTTCGAAGTGGCCCGGAGCCATGATCCGCTGGCGCAGTGCGGGCAAAGAGGTGACGATCAGATGGTGCCCACCGGAGCGGATCCTGTCCAGACCCGCGAAGAAATCCCCCACCATCGCCGGCTCGGGGGAATTGCGATCGAACGCCAGCACATCCTGCTGGGGAAGATAGACCACCCGGCCGGGACCCACCCAGATTTCCAGATCGTCCGCCAGCTGCTCCGCCGCCTTGCGGTCAGGCGTGACCATCAACGCGGTGCGTTCGGACCCGGCACCCCAGGCGGCCAGCAAAGCGGCCGCGGCACCGCCGTGCAGCCCCCGGATCAGGACCGGATCATGGTCCGGACCTGCGCCCAGGGCGGACTCAACCCGAGCGACGGCTTTTTCAAGACCCTCGCCCATGGTGCTGCCCAACAGGGAGTGGTGCAGTAAACCACCATCGCTCAAAAGGTGGCTCTTTCCGCATTGAAGGGTGTGATCTGGCGCAACCGTTCGATGACCGGCGGCAGAACCTTGATCACGTAGTCCACCTCGTCCCGGGTATTGTAGCGCGACAGGGAAAAGCGGATCGAACCGTGGGCCAGGGTAAAGGGCAGTCCCATGGCCCGCAGCACATGGCTGGGTTCGAGGCTGCCGCTGGTGCAGGCCGAACCGCTGCTGGCGGCCACACCCAGACGGTCCAAAAGCAGAAGGATCCCTTCGCCCTCGATGTAGCGGAAACTGATGTTGGCCGTGTTGGGCAGGCGCTGCTGTCGGTCACCGTTGAGATGAATATCGGGAATGCCCTCGATCAGGCCCATTTCCAGCCGGTCGCGCAGGGCGCGCACAACGGTGTTCTCGTGCTCCCGGTTGGCCACGGCCAGATCGCAGGCCACCCCCAGCCCGGCGACGCCCGTCACATTCTCGGTCCCTGCACGGCGGCCGCGCTCCTGGTGGCCACCCTGGATCAGCGGCCGCAGCTTGGTGCCGCGCCGCACGTAAAGGGCTCCGACCCCCTTGGGACCGTGCAGCTTGTGACCCGAAAGGGAGAGCAGATCGATGGGGCTGTTTTTCACGTCCAAGGGCAGCTTGCCGGCAGCCTGCACCGCATCCACATGGAAAACGGCGCCCTTTTCCTTGACCACCTGCCCGACGGCCTCGCTGTCGAACAACACACCGGTTTCGTTGTTGGCCATCATGACCGACACGATGGCGGTATCATCCCGAATGGCCGCGCGCAGTTCGTCGAGGTTCAACCGGCCGCCTTCGTCCACTCCCAGATAGGTCACTTCGTAGCCATGGCGCTTTTCCAGTTCCCGGCACAGACCCAGGACTGCGGGATGTTCCACCTGGGTCGTCACCAGGTGCCGCTTGTCCGGATGAGCATATAGGGTGCCCATGATGGCCAGGTTGTCCCCCTCGGAACCACCGCTGGTAAATACGATCTCGTTGGCTGCCGCGGCGCCCACCAGGGCGGTGACCTTGTCCCTGGCCAGGGCCACTTCATCACCCGCATCGGCGCCGAAGGAATGCATACTCGAAGGGTTGCCGAAATTGTCCCGCAGCAGGGGAATCATCTTGGCGATGACCTCCGGCGCAATCGGCGTCGTGGCGTTGTTGTCGAAGTAGATACTCTTGGCGGGGAGGGGGGGCAGGCCCTCCACGAGGTTGAAGGTGTTTCCGTCCTTGCTCATCAGCTGTTCACCTCGATTACCTCGAGAGCATCGTCGACAAACTCTCGCAGTTGGACCTGCACATAGCCGCTGATGGTAACGTCCGAGGCCAGGCAGGCCGCACAGTTGCCGGTCAACCGGACGAACACCTTGTTGTCCTTGAGGCGAACAAACTCGATGTCCCCGCCGTCGTGGCGCAGACCCGGAGCTATATCGTGGGTCAGGACTTCCCTGATACGGGCCACCCGGGGATCTTCGTCGGCCACCGGACCCGCCGGCTCACCAGGCCGGGATCCGCCATCAAGTGGCTCGAGTTGAACCAGTCCCGTCTCAAGAGGCGCGTCTCCGCTCTCGATCTTGTCCCAGCACTCGCGGATCAGGTCGGTAATTTCGTGGTGACAGTCGGTGCAGCCGCCGCCGGCCTTGGTGTAATTGGTCACATCCTCGATCTCCTGCAGGCGGTGATCGAAGATGGCCTGGCGGACGGTGTCCTTGCTCACCTGGAAGCAATGGCAGAGAATGGTTTCGCGGTGCAGAAGATCGCAGGGCACCCCCCGTCCGAGCCGCTTGTAGTGGTCGACCATGGCCGCCTCGAGAGCCTCGCGCCCCATGACGGAGCAGTGCATCTTCTCCCGGGGCAGACCACCCAGTTCGGCGGCGATGTCTTCATTGGTGATCTGCGCGGCCTCGGTCAGGGTCTTGCCCTTGATCATCTCCGTCAGCACACTGCTGCTGGCGATGGCACTGCCACAGCCGAAAGTCTGGAACTTGGCGTCGATGATCCGATCATCGGGGCCGAGCTTGAAGGACAGCCTCAGAGCGTCGCCGCAGGCCATGGACCCCACTTCCCCCACGCCATCGGGGTCGCCGATCTCGCCGACATTGCGGGGGTTCATGAAATGATCGAGGACTTTATCGGAATAATTCCACATGTGCGTGCTCCTTTCAGGCTGAAAACTAGATAAAAACCCGCATTTATCAACCTGAACCCGTGGAATCCGCGGTCGCGCTCCCCCGCCCTAGGTAAAGTTCCAGCATCAGGATCATCACCGTCAGCAAAAATAGCCAGGGGGCAAGGTTCCTCCCCCTCAACAAGGATCCCAATTTTTCCGGCGCCGTCCCCGACAGATCCCCGCCAACCGACAGCCCCTCGGCGCCCAGGCGCCTGCGCCACTGGTCGGGGGTTTCCAGAACCAGACCCGATTCGGAAGGCGGCACTCCCACCGCCACCACACCCAGCGTATCGAGGCCGGCGGTGAAAACGGCGAAGCCCGCCTGTTCGGCGATCCTTCCCCGCAGCACGGGTCGGGAACCGCGCCAGTCCAGAAGTGCGGGAACCGGTTTTTCCGCCCCGGGCAACCACACCTTGAGCTCGGGCCCAGCGGTGGTGGATGCCCAGTCGCCATGCGGTTCCAGCAGCACTTCCTGCCCTGCGAAGATGCCGGCCCTGCCGGGGAGCCCGGTGCCCGCGCTCAGCCAGGCCGCCATGCGCTGCAGCAAAGGTAAAGCCATGGCGCTGCCGGCCAGATCCCCGCTTTCGGGACGCAGGTTCGCGGCCATGATCATCACGCGGCCGCTGTCCAGTTCCCGCATCAGGACCAGGGGATCACCCCCGGCCAGGGACAGCAAAACCTCGGCCCCCTGATCCTGCAGGGAGAACCACCGCCGCCAAGTCACATCTTCCAGGGTGCCCAGGGCCTTCTGGTCGAAACCTGTGAAAAGCGGCGTGGAGCGGCCCACCAGATGGGTCCTCAGGCCTGCGGCCCGGGATTGGAACCCCAGTTTTTCTCCGCTGAATCCCAGCGCCGGCAACAGGGTCTGCTGCAGATAGCCCTGCAGAACCGGATCGCCGGCAACCAGCAACACTCCGCCTCCTGCACGCACCCAGGCCGTGATGCCATCCAGTGCGGTCCGGCCCAGGTGATCAGGATCAACGAGCACCAGCAGACCCGCCCGGTCAAGATCCCCGGTGACCAGTTCCGAACCGGTCACCGCCTTGATCCGAAACAGGGAGCCCGCGGTCCCCGGATCCAGAGCCTGCTGCAGAAAACGCCAGCCGCCCCGGCCGGCCGGACCGTCGGCGGGCCGGTCGGGTCCGTGGACCAGGACCACGTTCACCTGCTCAGGTACGAACAGGACAAAGGGACGCGAATCATCGGCGGGCAAAAGGTCGCTCTTCTTGCGCACCAGTCCGCGGTGCCAACCCGGGCCCGGCACCGTCAGGGAATAGGTCAGGATCTGGGCTCCGGCAACCTGGCCGGAGGGCACGGTTTCGCCCACGGCAACACCGTCGATCTCCAGAGTGAAGGGCTGCTCCGGAGTGTCGGGCCGCACCACGGCCTCGATGGTGATGTTCTCACCCGCGCGCAAGCTCCGCCGCGGCAGGTCGACATTCAGGATGCCCCCGCCGGGCGCAGCCTGTCCCGTCTGACGCACCAGAATGTGCACCGGTTGCCGCTCCAGCAGGCGCGCGGCGATATTTTTCAGGTCCGGACGACGACGGACCTTCTGCATGTCACTGAGCAGGACCAAATCAAGCGCCGAACCCGGAGCGCTGCGAACCTGCCGGAATGCTTCCTCCAACACCGCTTCAATATCAAAACCGCCGGCGTCGGGAGTGATGCCCTTGAAGGCATCCGGCGGCACCGACCCCGCCGGCAGCCAGTCGCCCAGCAACGGTTTGACCACAGCTCCGGCCGTCAGGATCTGAACCGAAGTACTGGGCGGCAGCAGGGAAATCATGCGGCGGCCATCCCGGATCGCCTGCTCCAGGCGCGTGCCGCCTTCTTCCTGTGTGCCCATGCTGGCGCTGGTGTCCAGCACCAGCATCACGCTGTGATCGGCCAGGCCCCCGCCGAGGCCTCCCCAGCGCGGCCCCGCCACGGCGAGGGTGAGCAGCAGGATGGCCAGCACCCGCAAGAGCAGCAACAACCAGCGTCGCGTGCTCAAGCGGCGGGTCTGCCGGGCCTGCACCTCGGTCAGGAACCTCAGATCGCTGAACGGACGGCGCTGCACCTTGCGCCGGCTCAAAAAATGGATGATGACCGGCAAGGCCGAGGCCAACGCGCCGAACAACAGGGCGGGATTGACGAAGCTCAAAGGCATCAGAGCATCCGCCGTCGTTTTTGGAGATAGGCGGCCAGCCCCTGGGCAAACGGGGTGGCGGTGGTCATTTCCGCCAGGTCCACCAGTTGCCGGCGCAGGTCCCGGCGCAGGTCGTTGCGCCACGCTCCGAAATCATGCCGGTAGGCCTGACCCATGTGGGCCGGCTCCAGGCGCACCCGGCGCCCCGGCTCCTCAAGCGCCTCGAACTCCACCTCGCCCCTGAAGTCCAGATCGATTTCCCGGGGATCGAGAATCTGGATCGCCAGCACCTCGTGACCACGATGGCGAAAGTGCTTGAGCCCGTCGACGATCGCCCCTGCGTCGTCCATCATATCGCTCAGCAGGATCACCAGCCCGCGGCGGGGAATGCGCTCCGCCACCTGATGCAGCACGGCCCCCACCCTGGTCCCGCTGCCGTCGGGCAAGGCGTCCAGAACCTTCAGGATCTGGAACAACTGGCGACGCACCGAGCGGGCCGGGACCCGGTTGAGCGGCGCCTCGTCGAAGGTCACCAGCCCCACCGCGTCGTTCTGCCGCAACAGCAGGTAACTCAGGGCTGCGGCCAGATAAGCCGCGTAGGTTTTCTTGGACGGCAGCCGTTCGTCGCTGTGGTACGACATGCTGGCCGAACAATCCACCAGGATGGTGGCGCGCAGATTGGTTTCTTCGGTGAAAACCTTCAAGTAGTGGCGGTCCGTCTTGGCATACAGGCGCCAGTCGATATGGTTGATGGGTTCGCCGGGAATGTACTGGCGGTACTCGGCGAACTCGGAGCTGAACCCGTGGTAGGGACTACGGTGCAACCCGGTCAGGAATCCCTCGACCACCAGGCGGGCAATCAGGTCCAGGCGACCGAGGCTGCCGATGGTTTCGGGGCTGAGCAGGGCGTCGTTCACGGAGCCACCTCGGCCAGGATCAGGTCGATGATCCTGTCCTTGGAAACATTCTCGGCTTCGGCATGAAAGTTCGACACCAGCCGGTGGCGCAGGACCGGATGGGCCAGGCGCTTGACGTCGTCCAGATCGGGAGTCGGACGGCCCTGGAGCAGGGCGCGGGTCTTGGCGCCGCGGATCAGGTACTGGGCGGCGCGCGGCCCCGCCCCCCAGGCCAGATATTCGGCGGCGGCGGCGGCGGTTTCGGGCCCATCCAGCCGCGTGGCGCGCACCAGCTTGACGGCGAACTCGGTCACGTTGCGGGCCACCGGAACCCGGCGGACGATTTCCCGGTTGGCCAGCACTTCCTCGGCGGTCAGGACCTTCTGCAGGTCGGCCTCGATCTTTCCGGTCGTACTCTCGACGATGGCCACCTCATCGTCGTAGGACGGATAACCGATCAACACGTTGAACATGAACCGGTCCAGCTGAGCCTCGGGCAAAGGATAGGTGCCCTCCTGCTCGATGGGATTCTGGGTGGCCAGCACGAAGAACGGCTCGTCCAGCTTGTGGGTGGTCCCCCCCGCGGTGACCTCGCCTTCCTGCATGGCCTGCAACAGCGCGGCCTGGGTCTTGGGCGGGGTGCGGTTGATCTCGTCGGCCAG
>CAZJGK010000016.1:0-45831 GCA_964545545.1 uncultured Fibrobacteraceae bacterium
TCGTCTGGGCACGGGGGTCCATGTCCTTTCAGACGGCAGAACGGTTGACTTGGCCTGGCTTGACGACCCCGGACAAACCCTGTGGCGTGAGAGCGGGACGACCGTCTGGTCCTACTTGCGGCTGCAGACCCGCGGCCGAGGCTGGACCAAAGACCGGTTCATCATGCAGTATGGCACCATCGAGGATCTTGACCTCGCGCCGGTGATTGATTTGAAAGCCGGCCCCGAGCTCAATTCCCTGGGAACCACCACCGCCGCGGGGAGAAATCGCTGGCGGGCCGAAGGAACCTGGGAGCAGTGGGCGATCTCGGGGCCGGGCCTGATCCTGTTGCGGGCCGAGGGCAAGGTCGTATGGGGAGATCCGGTGGCCGCATTCCACCTGTATTCCCTGATGACGGGCTGGATTGGTCATATGGGATCCGAGTCCGCGCCCTGGTTGACCAGGATATTCGGGGAATACGGACACGGTCAGGCCCTGGATGGCGTCCAAGCCCTGGTGCTGGGTTTGGATCGGGGTATGCGCACCCTGGAATTCGACGGCATGGCCGGTGACCGCCTGGCACGGTGGACGGTGGAGGAAGGCAAGGTTCTGCCCGGTGAAATACTCGGGATGTTCCGTTACGGGTTCGGCGTATTCTATGCGGGTGGCGCCGCCTGGTGGCATGATGAGGAACGAGGCCTTGCCGATGCCCGCCACGAGGTCGGTTTTGGCCTGCGGTTCGGTCCCACGCGTTCGGCCAATGCCGCGACGGGGCGGATCGATCTGGTCTGGGATGTGCAGAATGGCGGGGGACCCGTGTTGACCGCCACGACCAAGGGATATTTCTGATGGGTAACGAAATCAGGGGTGATGCTTCCCGCAGCGTGGCCAAGAACACAATGCTGCTCACCCTTGGTCTGCTCACGGGCCGTGCCCTGGGCGTATTTCTCATCCGGAAAATGACCCCGATCCTGGGCACCGACGGTATGGGCATCTGGGGCGCCGCCATCGACATTTCGGCCATCCTGCAGGTCATAACCAACTTCGGCCTGGGCACTTTGCTGACCCGCGAGATCACACGCGCCCGCGGCATGACCCTGCCCCTGTTCTGGAACACCCTGCGCATTCGCTGGGTCATTGCGGGTCTGTGTTATCTCCTGCTCCTGTTTTACGTGGACACGGCCGCTTTTGGGGAACTGGCCCGGACAGCGACCCTGATCATGGGCCTAGCCATATTCATTGAAGGGACAAGCATGGCCTGCGACGCGGTGTTGCAGGCCCATGAGAAGGTGCAGTACCAGTCCCTGGGGCAGATCCTTTCGGCGGTGGTCTACTTTGTCCTGGGTTGGATCTGGCTGGAGGCCGGACACGGGTTGATGGGGGTCATCTGGGCCAATCTCATCAGCCGCATCGTGCGGTTGGCGGTGATGGCCCCGCTGATGTTCTGGCGCACCGGGCCCTGGCGGCTGCGCGATCCGGATGCAACGGCTGCGCCGGGTCTGCGCTGGATGCTGAAGCTGGGATTCCCGCTTTTTTTGGCCACGACCTTCGGGATCATCTACACCAAGGTCGACACGGTCATGCTCAAGCAGATGGCGGGTAATTCCGCGGCGGGGATCTATGTGCTGGGACGACGGGCCCTGGATATCATGATCATCCTGCCCAACATTTTCGGCACGGCCCTGTTTCCGGCCATGGCCCGTTACGGGATGAGAACTTCGGCTGACGCCATCAGGCTGGGTGAGCGCTCCCTGCGCCTGATGATCACGGTCATGTTTCCCCTGACTCTCTTTTTGACGTTCACCGCCGCGCCCATCATCCACTGGTTCGATTCCGGGCCGGCCTTTGCCAATTCGATCACGGTGCTGATGATCGTGATCTGGGGTCTGCCCCTGCAGGCGGCCAGTATCATTTTCAACCGGCTGCTCATCACCGCAGACAGGGAGCGGGCCTTTATCTTCATCGGATTGTTTTCCATGCTCGTCAACGTCACCCTCAACGCCATTTTGATTCCCCGGTACCTGTATTTCGGTGCCGCGGCCGCGACGATTTTCAGCATGAGCCTCAGTTTCGTGCTGCATTTGCGTTACCTGGCCTTGTCCCAATTCCGTCCGCCTTGCCTGCGGGCCCTGGGCGGACCTGTGCTGGGCACCTTGTTGGCCTGGGGCGTGACGGTCCTGATCTGGAGCAATCTGCGCCCGGGGTGGGGCCTGAGTTGGCACGCCTTGCCCCTTGCCGGCGGGTGGGGGCCGTTCCTGGCCGTAACGGCGACAACCCTGGCCTTGTATGTTGTTTCCCTGATTGGCCTGCGGGTGATCCGCCGGGAAGATTTAACCTTGGCTCTGGAAATGTTCGACCGCCGCTGATTCACCAACCAGGATCAAAGCAGGACGAATCCGTTTTGTCGGAACAATTCCGGTGGTGCCTCTATTGAGGTCAGGCGGCGGGGGAGAAACTCCCTGGTTGATTTCCGGGAGGTGGTTCGTGTATTCGTTGATGCAATTCAATTGTTTGTCATGGACCTGTATCCCTGTTGCGAAAGGTTCTCATGCATCAGCTCAATGAATTCGCCGCCGGTCTATCGGGAACCGTCTGGGGATGGCCTGAAATTTTCCCGCTGATGGTGGCGGCCCTGCTGGTCACCGGGTTGTTCATGACCGCGACGTTGCGTTTCATCCAGATGCGCAAACTCAAGCACAGCCTGGATGTCATTCGCGGCAAGTACGACGCCCCTGGGCACGCCGGGGATCTCTCCCATTTCCAGGCCCTGACGACGGCGCTTTCGGCGACCGTCGGCATCGGCAACATCGCCGGTGTGGCCACCGCTCTGCACTACGGGGGACCGGGAGCCCTGTTCTGGATGTGGGTGACCGCAATTTTCGGAATGGCCTTGAAATATGCGGAGTGCACGCTGGCTATCAAGTACCGGGTGATCCTTCCCGACGGCAGCGTTTCCGGCGGCCCCATGTACTACATCGAGAAGGGTTTGGGCAGATCCTGGAAGCCGCTGGCTATCGTTTTCGCGGCGTGTGCGGTGATCTCGAGCTTCGGTTCGGGCAACAGCATCCAGGCGTTCACGGTTGCCGACCAGATCCGTGCCGACCTGGGCATACCCACCTGGATAACGGGCCTGGTTTCGGCGGGGCTGGTGGCGGCGGTGATCCTCGGTGGGATCAAGCGCATCGGCTCGGTGACCAGCCGTCTGGTCCCTTACATGGCGGCGATCTACGTGGCCGGGGGTTTGCTGGTGTTGGCGCTGAACATCCCGGCCCTGCCCGGCGTGCTGGTCAGCATTTTCTCCTCGGCCTTCCGGCCCGCCGCCCAGCTGGGCGGTTTCGCGGGCGGCACGTTCATCTTCATGCTGACCTGGGGGGTAAAGCGGGGACTGTTCTCCAACGAATCGGGGCAGGGTTCGGCGCCCATCGCCCACGCGGCAGCCAAGACCGACGAACCGGTTCGCGAAGGCGTGGTGGCCATGATGGGTCCCCTGATCGACACCCTGATCATCTGCAGCATCACGGGGCTGGTGATTCTGTCCACGGGGGTGTGGCGGGACAAGATGCCCGACGAAATTCCCGTCAATGCCCAATCGGCGATCACGGTGATCAGCCCGGATGCGGTCGAGGCTACCGACGGCGCCCTCAAGGATGCCGACCTGTACAGCGGCGAAGTTACCTGCCGGGGGGGGGAGCCGTTGGGCGTACTCATGGTTCGCAACCATGCGGTGGTGGAGGAAGCAAGGCTGGTGATAGACGGCGAAATTCCGTTTGAAGGCGTTCTCGTGGTCAATGACGGCCATATCGAAACCGAAGGTCTGCCCTCTCTCAGGCTGACCGGTCTCATGTCCCAGAACGGATCCCCCCTGACCGCCTGGGCCTTCCAGAGGGGGTTGGCCAGGTTCGGCAACTGGGGCCATTTCCTCGTCACTCTGGGTGTGGTCTTGTTCGGAATCTCCACGGCCATCAGTTGGAGCTACTACGGGGACCGCGCGGTGGTTTATTTGTTCGGACCGCGTTATGTTTTCGCCTACAAGATCGTGTTCGTGGTCATGAATTTTCTGGGGGCGATTTTCTCGCTTGAGGTGGTTTGGAATCTCGGCGACAGTGCTCTGGGTTTGATGGCCTTGCCCAATCTCGTCGCCTTGATTTTCCTGTCCCGGAACGTCAGGCGTATGACCCGTGAATACTTTGCGCAGGAGCACAAGCCCCTGCGTTGATCACCCCAGCAGCCAACCCGGAAGGGGAGCGATTCACCATGGGAAAAACAGCGGCAACCCCGTCGATTTCGCCGCTCAAGGAACGACAGTCCGAACTGGCGGCACAGGGCCTGCTCAACGCCTGCAATGCGGACCGCCACTGGCTGTACGAGCAGTCGGTTCAGAACGTGTCGTTCGAGGTGGGTTTCATCGAACGTGTCTATCGCAAGGAATTCGGCGTGCGGCCGCAAACCTTCCGCGAGGATTTTTGCGGGACGGCCCTTTTGAGCGCCGAATGGGTAGCGCGGCGCCGGGGAAATACGGCGCTGGGGGTGGACCTTGATGGACCGACCCTTGACTGGGGCCGCAGCAACAATCTGGCCCCGCTGGGCGAACGCGCTGCGGCGGTGACCCTCCTTGAGGACGATGTGCGCAACGTGACCGGCCCCGCGGCGGACGTGACCGCAGCCACGAACTTCAGCTGGTGGGGATTCAAGACCAGGGAAGAACTCAAGTCCTACTTCCAGGGCGCGTATGCGGGGCTGGCTGACCAGGGTATGCTGCTGCTGGATTGTTTCGGCGGCCCGGAGGTCCAGGTGCCCCAGATCGAGGAACGGGAACTGGAAGGTTTTTCCTACTTTTGGGACCAGGACGATTTCAATCCCATCACGAACGGGATCCGTTGCCTGATCCATTTCGGGTTTCCCGACGGCAGTGAAATAAAAAAAGCCTTCCGCTACGATTGGCGCTTGTGGACACTGCCGGAGACGTGCGAGATTTTACGGGAAAGCGGCTTTCGCAAGACGATCGTCTACTGGGAAGGTACGGACAAGGACGGGGAGCCAAGCGGGATATTCCGGGCCAGTATACTGGGTGACCTGGCGCCCGCATGGGTGGCATACATTTTAGCGTTTCGCTGATCACGCTCCGGCGGATCAATGGGGGCATGCACCATGGACTTCACTGTTTGCGCTCAATGTGGTAAGGAAATCGAAGGCAAGAGCATTCAGTTCAGGAACAAACGATTCTGCAGCGACGAGTGTTGCGAGGAATACGTGGAAATGTATCTGGAGGGGGGAGAACCGGCCCCCGAGGAACTCGAGGTCGAGGATGTGGATGATCTCGATACCCTGGACCTGGTAGAAGAGCCCGATCTGGACGATCTGGATGATCTGGATCTCGACGACGATTTTTGAACAACTTGTCCCCCGTCCAACCAAGATCGCCAGATAGGCAAAAAATGGAGCCGCCCCATGGCGGCTCCATGAATTCAGGCTGAATCCGCATTCAGCGCATCAACCGCAACCGCTGCAACCTCCGCTGCTGCAGTCGCTGGATTCACCCAAAGTGAGCATGTAGCCCTTGCGGTAGTCCTCGTTGACGTAGTCGATGGTCAACCCGCCGCTCTGGCTCAATATGTCCGTTGTCTGGCTGTCCAGAAGGAACTTGATTCCGTTGTTGTCGACGACCTGATCATCCTCTTTTGGCTCATCCAGAGCCATGCCGATACTCGGCCCACCTCAGCCAAAGCCCTGGACGAACAGGCGGACACCCTTGCCCTGATGTTCATCCCAGTCGAATCCGCCGAAGGCCTCGCCGGCCGAGGAGGAGACACTGATCAATTCAGATGCGCTCACGATAACTACCGTCCTCGTGTTGTTAACCACAGGGCATATCTTACCCTGTCCGCAGTTCAGCTGCAGGATTTGCCGACGGCAAATTCCACCAAACAGGTTCGTTTAACCTATCGGCACTAATCAAACCTATTTTCGCAAAAAAGCAACAATTACCGACCATATCCGCCGTCATGAAAAATCGTCCCCGGAAGCCAAAGCCTCCGGGGACGAAATGATCGCGTTCTCCGTGTTCCCGCCCCGAAGGGCGAGGCATCACACGCGATGCTACTTCACGAGGATCATCTTGCGAACCTGGACCACTTCGGCCCCGATGCGCAAGCGGGCAAAGTAGTTGCCGCTGGCCAGACCCTGGCCCGCGTCATCCTTGCCGTCCCAGACACTTGTGTACTCGCCGGCGGGCAGGGCGTCCTGCATCAGGGTGCGCACCTTCTCGCCGCGAATGTTGTAGAGGTTCAACTGGACCAAGTTGGGCCGGGTGACGACGAACTTGATCGTGGTTGTGGGATTGAAGGGGTTGGGGTAGATGGATTCCAGGCCGCCGGCCGCCTGGATCGAGGGCAGTTGGCCCTCCACGCCGCTGAGACCGGTCAGCACGAGGTACTGGTCGGCGTAGGGGCGCACTTCAAAGTTGCCGTAGGCATACTCCACAAAACCGGTGGCCGTGACCACATCGCCGATGGTCGGCACATAGGTCAAGGCCTGGGTGGGGTCGACCTGGACGGTGTCTGCGGGGGAACCGGTGCTCGAAACGGTGAACACGCCGTAACCCAGGGTGTCCATGACGGCCGAGGGAGCGGTCCTGACCCAGACGCTTTCCCAGGCTTCGCCCAGGTGGGTCACATCGTCGGCCAGGGTGCGGGTAGGCACCAGGGTGGCGGGGGGCAGGTCCTGGTTGAAAGCCGTAAGGTACACGGCGTCGGCGTTGTTGGGCACGAACTCGGTCATGCCGAAATACTCGGAGCATTTACCGCCGGCTTCGACCTGGTCACCGGAAAAGTACTGATACTTGGAACTGCCTTCGTAGACCAGGGTGCCGCCGAACGCATAGGTTCCGGTGTTGGGGTCAACATTTGGTTCCTGCACGTAGAACTTGCTGGAGGCGCTGGAATCGCCGGTGCCGACAGTGACCACGCCGCGAATGTTCAGGTACTTGCCGTTATAGGCGGCCGACTGCGAGACGCTGTCCGGGTTGGCGTACTGCATGGCATAGATGGGGGTGAAGCCCACGGCCATGCTCATGAAACCTGCGGGGGCGTCACCGGGCAGGGTAACGGTCTGGGCTCCGGTGTCGGTGGCATCCAGATAGAAATCGATCCGGGCGTCGCCATGGCCGGCGGGGATTGTGCCTGAATAGATGTCGCCACCGGAATTGCTCATGGCAACCGAGCTCCAGGCACCGGGCGTGAGCCCGTCCAGGTCGCTGTCCCGGTAGTAGAGATTGGCCGAGGCCACACCGAAGTCGTCGATGATGGTGGCCGAGATGGCTACCGGATCGGCGGCTTCGGGTACCCAGTTGTCGGCGTTGATGCCGGAGATGACCGGCAGGGTGTCGCCGCCCGGGTTCTCCACCAGGTCGGTCTGGAAGCGGGGCTTCAATTCGATCAGTCCATTGTAGTTCACCTTCGGGGAGGCCACCTGGTAAACATCACCCAGATCGACGGCCCCGATATCGATGCCGGTCGTACTGTCGATGTAGACAAAGACGGTATCCCCGGAATCGTTGGCGATGGAAAAGTTCGCGGGGTTCTTGATCACGACGGTTCCGATGGTCGAGACCAGGGATCCGACATGATTGTAATCGCCCATGAGGTCCGCCAGGGTAAAGGCCGTGGGCGTAACCGTGTTGCCGGAGGACAGCACGTTGAAGGTTGCGCCGCTGAGTTCCATCTCACCATTGTAGACGACGATCGTTCCGGTGGCTTCGACTTCATCGCCCAGGGCGCACCCGAGGGGACTCTGGTAGATGTTCAGCCCGCCGGTGGCGTCCTGGATGTAGTGGGAGCCGCCGCTGTACTGGCCGCATTCGTAGATGATGCCGTGAACCGTCACGGTCAGGCCCGTGTAGGGACTAATCGCGGTGCCGTTGGCGTCATAGACCTGGATATCGCCGATGGCCGTGTACTGGGCTGAGGCTGCGCCGCCCAGACACATCAGGCACATGCTGAGCAGTGCCACGCCAAAAAGATGCTTTTTCATCCTTTCGGCCTCCTTTAAGTGTAGGGTTCAAAGTCATTTTCTCGCGCTCACTCGAGCTTTGGTTGTCAAGCGATGGGACCCAAGTGGAAAGCGAGTGTTGTCCGGCGCACCGGACGTGGGAAACCTGTCCGACAGGTGATTCCCTGAATTGGGGACCGATCAGGCGGTCCGTGTGTCACATTCACACAATCTGGGGACGATCACCCCCTTCCCAAAGATGCAGGAAAGGTTTGAGAATACAAACCGGATCTCCCTATTGGCTTTGAATTCTATCACAATGGGAGCGTTTTTTGGGGAAAATAATGTCAATTCTAGGTAAATTATGTTTTCAAATGTCTTCGCGATCCCCAGGATCAGGATTTTTCAAGATTCCCTGAAAATTGTTTCGCAGTTGACAGGCGGCTGCGGGAAAAAACCCTGTGCCGTGTATGCGGGTGCAGCAACAACGCTCTTACAGGAACTCCTGTTTGATCAGGCATTGCCCGGTCATTTCTTCAGGTTGAGAAATGCCGAGGATGCCCAGGACGGTCGGCGCGATATCAGCCAGGCCCCAATCCCCCGCAAGGAGTGCGTTTTTTTGACCTTCGAATTGTTGACCGGCCACGATGAAGGGCACCGGGTTCAGGGAGTGCTGGGTCATGGGGGTGCCCTCGGGGCCAATCATCTCGTCACAGTTGCCGTGGTCGGCGGTCACCAGCCAGGTGGTGCCGGAGGCGAGGCTGGGCGGCATGATTTCACCCAGCAGATGATCCAGGGTCTCAATAGCCTTGACGGCAGCCTCGTAGATGCCCGTGTGTCCGACCATGTCGCCGTTGGCGAAATTCACCACGATGACCTCGTGGCTGCCGGCTTCACAAGCCTCGCGGACAACGGCGGCGACGGCGGGGGCGCTCATTTCCGGTTGCAGGTCGTACGTGGCCACCTTGGGTGAGGGGATCAGTTTGCGGTCCTCAAAGGGGAAGGGTTCTTCCCGGCCCCCGTTGAAGAAGTAGGTCACATGGGCGTACTTTTCGGTTTCGGCGGTGCGCAGATTGCGCAGGCCTTCACGGGCAAAGATTTCGGCCAACCCGTTGCGGGGCTGCTCGGGCCGGAACATGACCGGCAGGTCCATGGCGTTGTCGTAGGGGGTCATGCACATGAAGTTGACGTGGGGACGGTCCGGCACCTTGAAGCCGTCGAAACCGTCCTGCATGAAGGCCCAGGTCAGTTCGCGGGCCCGGTCGGCGCGGAAATTCCAGAAAAAGACACTGTCGTCGTCGTGGATCGTGGCCCGGGGGGACCCGGAGGAAGCGAAGATGACCGTTGGTGCGATGAACTCGTCGGTGATGTCTTCCTTATAGGATTCGCGCACGGCGGCGACCGGATCGGTGGCGGCCACCCCCTTGCCGCCTACCAGCATGTCCCAGGCCCGCTCCACCCGGTCCCAGCGTTTGTCCCGGTCCATGGCCCAGTAGCGGCCGCACACCGAGGCGATGGTTCCCGCGCCGATGATCGCCAGTTGTTTTTGTAGGTCTTCAAGGTAGCCGGCCCCGGCCTGGGGGTCGGTGTCGCGTCCATCCATGAAGGCGTGGATGAATATCTCGTCAATGCCGGCCTTATGGGCGGTGCGGACTATGCCCAGCAGATGATCGGTGTGGCTGTGGACACCGCCGGGAGAGACCAGACCCAAAAGGTGCAGACGGCCGCTGCCGGCCAGGGTCGCGTCGACGAACGGCCGCCAGGAGGGTGCGGATTCAAAGTCGCCGTTCTCGAAACTGTTGCGGATACGGGTCAGTTCCTGGGGAATGACCCGGCCGGCGCCGATGGTCAGATGTCCCACTTCACTGTTTCCCATTTGTCCCTGCGGCAAGCCTACGGCGACGCCACCGGGTTGCAGGGTGGTGAAGGGGAAGCGCTCGAACAGCGATTCGAAAAACCTGGGTTTGGCGCCGATCACGGCGTTGCCAAAGGCAGCCTCGGGACCGGTGCGGTAACCGACGCCATCGAGGATGCAAAGGACAACGCGGGTTTTGGTGGCAGGAGTCATCATCATCTCCGTCCGGCGGCCAGGGCGCCGCCCGGCAGCACCCAGACCTCGGTTTCATCCAGGGCCATCATGATCGTGTGGTCCATACGATAAAGGTAATGGGCAGGATTCGCTTCCCGGGAATCATCCGCCGTGGCGATGATGGCCTCACCGGCATGAAGCACCGCAAGGGTCAATTCGCGGCCGTCGGGCAACAATCCGGACACGCGCAGACGTCCCAGGCGCAACAGGTAGTCTCCTGGGCGCTCCGGATGCAGGAGCTGATCAGCCGTCAGCTGAATGACGGTGGCCTCGCGGGGAGGCTTATCGCCCCGGCCGTTTTCACCCTGGAGATGATGCTCTCCCTTGCCCAGTTGCAGCAAGAGGCCCGTCACGAGCCGGAATCCGTCGCCGGCTGCTGGCGGGGTGGAGCATTTTTCACGTAGCGGTCCAGCCAGTTTACGGTTTCCCACAGCAGGTGCAGCACCGACTCGCGGGCCCGGTAGCTGTGGCTTTCGGCGGGCAGCATGACCAGGCGCGCGGTGGCGCCCAGGCCCTTGAGCGCGCCGTACATGCGTTCGCTCTGCAAAGGAAAGGTGCCGGAATTGTTGTCGGCCAGACCATGGACCAGCAGGATGGGCTCGTTGATCTTGTCGGCGTGCATGAAGGGGGACATGTTGAAATACACCTCGGGGGCCTGCCACAGGGTGCGCTCTTCCGACTGGAACCCGAAAGGAGTCAAAGTGCGGTTGTAGGCTCCGCTGCGGGGAAGACCGGCGCGGAACAGGTCCGAGTGGGCCAGCAGATTGGCCGTCATGAAGGCCCCGTAGCTGTGCCCGCCGATGGCGATGCGGTCACGGTCCACGACGCCCTTGGCCACGACCACGTCGATGGCGGCCTGGGCGCTGGCCACCAACTGTTCGATGAAGGTGTCGTTGGGTTCGGTGTCGCCCTCGCCGACAATCGGCATGGTGGGGTTGTCGAACACGGCATAGCCCTGGGTCAGATACAGCATGGGCGACCACCAGCCCACACGGGTGAAGCGGTAGGGCGAGTCCGTGACCTGGCCGGCGTCCGCCGCACTCTTGAACTCGGTGGGGTAGGCCCACATCAGGCACGGCAAGGGTCCGTCGCGGTCCTGGTCGTAACCGGCCGGCAGGTAGAGGGTGCCGGTCAGCTGAACGCCGTCGGGGCGCTCGTATTTGAGCAGTTCCTTGCTGATGCCCGCCAGCTGGGGGGCGGGATCGGGAAAGGTGGTCTGCTGGTCCAGCTCACCGGTGTTCAGGTTGCGCAGGAAGTAGTTGGGGGGTGCGGTCTGGGATTCGCGCCGAGTCAGCAACAACCCTTTGCCGGCATCGATCATGGACACGGGATTTTCGTAGTACGGCGCCTCGGAGCGGAAAAGCCGCGTTGTCTTGCCGGTGTCCAGGTCGTAGCGATCGCAGAAGGGCCGGTCGCCCTCGGCCGAGGCTCCATCGCCGCGCAGGAAGATTGCGCGTCCGCCGTCAGCGGTCAGGATCACGCTGCGGCCGTATTTGTTGGGGTGGAGCATGGGGTCCCCCGGATCGCTGTAGCGGTCCTGCCAGGAACGATCCTGGATGAGCTGCGGGGCCCGATCGCGATCCCCGGGCATGAGGCGCCAGACCTTCACATTGCGAGTCTTCCACCACCAACTGGAGACCAGGGCGAGATCGTCGCGGCCCCAGGTCACGCCGCCGTAGCGCTGGGCCAGGGTGATCAAGGATTCGGGTTTTCCGGTGAAGGGAGCCGCCAGGGTGAAGACCCGGTCACGCTCGGTGGCCTCGATGCCTCCGTCGCCGCCGTCCAGCGCCTCGACCCAGACAAGCTCGGCGGCCTGGTCATCGCGCCAGGATACGGAACGGCGGCCGGTGGGCACCGAACCGAAGCTGATGGGAACCTGGTCCTGCAGCGGAAGATCCGCCACCAGGTATTGCTGCTCGCCATCCAGATTCCAGACTTCCACGAGCTTGGGGAAATCATCTTCCTTCAGGGAGTAGGAGTAGGGCTGGTGGACCATTTCCACCAGCAGATGCCTGCCGTCGGGGGACGGGGAAACCCGGCGGAAGACGGCGGGCGACCCCAGGGCTTTCGCGTGCCCATCCAGGTCGATCCTGACCAGCTGGCTGGTGGTGTAGTAGGCGAAGAGTTCCTCGTCGTAGGGGTTCTGGAGCAGGTCCTGGAAGGTGCGGGCGGGTGCTACTTTGCCCAGGTTCTCCTGAACCACCGGCCCGGTGGGGATGAGGCTTTCCGCCGGGGCCGGTCCACGGCCCGCGGGCACCGTGCGGGCCACAAGATTCTTGTTGTCGAGCCAGGAGTAGGGCCGTCCGTAAACGCCGTTGAGGGCCATGCCCTCGGGGGTGATGCGGATGGCCTGGGCATCATCGAGGGACGCGGACCACAGCGTCAGGGCGTTGTCCCTGGTGACGACGAAGGCCACGTGCTTTCCGTCAGGAGACCAACTGACCCCGGTGATGCGGGCGCCGTCGGGAATTCCGGTGACCCGGCGGTCCGTGTCCGCGCCGATTTTGCGGAAGATGAGGCCGCTGAGGCTGCGGTCCCGGCTGGGCCCGTTGTTGCGCGGATTGATGCGCAGGCCGGCCAGACGCAATTCGGGCTGGGCGACTTCGGCAATGGGCGGCAGTCCCGGCTGTTCCAAAAGCAGCAGCCACTTGTGATCCGGGCTCAGGGAGACAAAGGGCGTCTGCGGGGCATCCATGATGTCCACCAGAACCTGGGGGGGCAGCTGGTAGGCCAGGGCGGAGGCCTGGACCTGGGCGGTCATGGGGGCAGTTGCCAGGGCGACGAGGCCAATGCCGAGCAGAAAAACGAGGCGCCTGGTCATGGGATACTCCTCCGTTCAAGGGGCGAAATCCAATTTTATTGTCGCAGTATAACCGCAGTTGCCGGATCAGGGTAGTTGACATAGGAGAATATTTCCCTGGGTCTTCGCCCAATCCCGGAACAAGGGAATCCGGGATTTATTTTCCAGGATAACACACGCCAATAAAGCGGCTCAGGCCGCATGTCTTTGCGTAGGTCATGGTTTGACTATGCGTCAGGCAGTGGGGCTGGTGCGCGGTGCTGGCAGATCCGGCAGCGTGAAGGTCACCGTCATCAAGTAATGATTTGTGGACAAACAGAATTCATTGGCGGACAATTTCCCCGGATTCAGTATTTATCTGATAGATAAAAAGGGGGAGCGCCATGAATTGGTATCTTGAAGTTCTCAGGAAGTACACGGTTTTTGAAGGTCGGGCCCGCAGGAGTGAATACTGGTATTTCGTCCTGTTCAACGCCGTCATAGTGCTCGTCCTCTGGTTTTTTGATCTGATCCTGGGCACGCGCATCAAGGACATGAACATTGGCCTTTTCAGCGATCTTTATTCCCTGGCGGTCCTGGTTCCCTCGTTGGCCGTGTCCGTGCGCAGACTCCATGATATCGGTAAAACCGGTTGGCTGATATTAATCGGGTTTATACCGATTCTCGGAGGTCTGGTCCTGCTTTTTTTCATGGTCCAAGACAGCAATCCGGGGGACAACGCCTACGGACCGAATCCCAAAGCGATGCCGGCCCCCGATCCCGCCATTTGATGTTTGGCGCCACAACCCCCCGCACGTGCGGGGGGTTTGGTATGAAAAGTAATATTACTTTGTGGCAATTGATCCCCGTCCCGTACCCTGGGGCCGGGATTACAGGTACTTCCGCAACACTTTCTTGATGGTCATGCCCTGCACGAGGATCGAGAACAGCACCACCATGTAGGTGCTGGTCAGGATGATGTTGCGCTCGGGGCTGGGAGGCAGGGAGAGGGCCAGGGCCACGGAGATGCCGCCGCGCAGGCCGGCCCAGGTCAGGATGCGCACCACGCCGCGGGGAAAACGGTTGCGCAGGCCGATGACGGAGATCGGCAGCCACACGCTGACAAAGCGCGCGACCAGCACGATGACGATGATGGCCAAGCCCGCCAGCAGGCTCCAGGGGCTGAACTTGACCACCAGGACCTCGATGCCGATCAACAGGAACAGCAGGGCGTTGAGGATCTCGTCGATCATTTCCCAGACTTTTTCCACGTAGTCGGCCACCGTGTGGCTCATGGCGAAAGTCCGGCCGCGGTTGCCGATGAGAATGCCCGCGACCACCACGGCGATGGGCCCCGAGACCGCCAGCACCCCGGCCAGGCTGTAGCCGCCCATGACCAGCGCCAGGGTGATCATGACCTCCACCTTGTAGTCGTCGATACTCAGCATCAGCCGGTAGGCGAGGTAGCCGCAGACCAGCCCCAGCGCGATGCCGCCGCCCGCTTCCTGGAGAAACAGCCGCGCCAGCATGCCGGCGTTGACGCCTTCGGCGGCGTGACCCGCCAGTGAGTGGTGTCCGGTTTCGGCGGCCCACAAGGCGGCCAGCCCGGAAAAGACCACCACGGCCACCCCGTCGTTGAACAGGGATTCACCGGCGATGTTGGCCTCCAGATCCTTGGGAGCATGCAGGGTCTTGAGCGTGCCCATCACGGCGATGGGGTCGGTCGGCGAGATCAGGGACCCGAACACCAGGCAGGCCAGAAACGAGACCTCCAGGTGCAGCAGGCGGAACACGAGCCAGCTCAGACAGCCCACGATGACCGTCGAGATCAGCAACCCCACGGTGGCCAGGGTGCCGATGGTGGTCTTGCGCTTGACGAAGTACTCGATGTCCACCTGCATGGCTCCGGCAAAAAGCAGAAAGGCCAGCATGCCGTGCATCAGCGCGCGATTGAAATCGATGTCGTCCAGGAAAATGCGGGTCTGGCCGCCGATGTCCAGTTGGGGAACGAGGGCCGAGATGGCCATGATGCCCAGAGAGCTGGCCAGACTGATGGCCAGCAAACCCACCGAGGGTTCCAGCTTCAGCCAGCGGTGATTGATGTAGCCGAACAGGGCGGCCATGGTCATCAACAGGGAAATGATCTGGAACAGGGTCAAAGCGAAACCTCCGGTGAACGATTGTCCCCGATGGCCGCTGGAGCGTCAATGAGTCAGCGGGAGCCGGGGCGGGAGAGATCCCGCTCCGCTCATTCGGCGGCGGCGAGCGCGGCCTCGGCCAAGCGGGGGGCCTGGTAGCCTCCGGCAACGCCCTCGGGCGAGAGCACGAGCTGCCAGACCTGGTTCTTGCGCGCCCGGAAAGATCCCGCGCAGGACAGGAGGTAATAGTTCCACATGCGCCGGAAGCGGTCGTCGTATTCCCGCTTCAGCTCGTCCCAGTGGGCATTGAACCTGGCGTGCCACGCCATGAGGGTGCGGTCGTAGTCGGGGCCGAAGCCGTGCCAATCCTCCAGGACAAACCGTCCCTCGGCGGCGACGGTGATGTTGGCCGCCGAGGGCAGCATGGAGCCGGGGAAGATGTAGTGGTCGATCCAGGCATCGGTCCGGTTGACGGAGGTGTTGCCGCCGATGGTATGCAGCACGAAGAGGCCGTCGGTGCGCAGCAGTTTGCGCACGACGTCCATGAAGGGCCGATGGTTCCGGTAGCCGACATGTTCGAACATGCCGATGGAATAGATGCGGTCGAAGGTTCCGGTGCATTCGCGGTAGTCCTGCAGGCGGATCTCCACGGGCAGGTCGGCGCAAACCTCTTGGGCCAGTTCAGCCTGGCTGGGCGAGATCGTGATGCCGACGACCTCGACGCCGTGCCGCTCGGCAAGATAGCGTGCGGCGCCGCCCCAGCCGCAGCCGATGTCCAGGACCCGCATGCCTTTTTGCAGGCATAGCTTGCGGGCCACCAACTCCAGCTTGTTTTCCTGGGCCTGGTCCAGGCTGTCGGCGCCGGACCAATATCCGCAGCTGTAGATCATGCGTTTATCGAGCATGCACCGGTAGAGGTGGTTGCCCAGATCGTAGTGACGGCGGATATCGCGTCGGGTGCGGCCGACCGTCTGCATGTTCATCGCACGGGCCTTAAGGGCGGCCCACAGCCAGGTGCGGGCCCGGACCTTGGTGTCCAGGTTGGCCTTCAGCACCCGGGCAAAGAACGCATCCAGACGTTCGCAGTCCCACCAACCATCCATGTAGGTCTCGCCCAGGGCGCGGGAACCGCCGGCCAGAACCCGGGCATAGAAACGATCATCGTGGATGTGGATGTCCCAGGGTTTGGGACCGTTCACCGTGATGGCGGCCAAGTCCAAAAGCTGGTGGATATGGCGCTCAAGGGATTTGGCGGACATGGCAAAACCTCCTGGGCTGATAAACAGAACATATCACAAAGCCAAATAAGGAGCAAAAATGTATTGTTTCGCAATTAATTGACACCCGTTCCTGATTATGCAACAATGCAACAAAAATATCGCCGATGTATGGCAAAATGTTACGCCTTCGTTATCACCGGGGGGCCGTCATGAGCATCACCACTTTGACCCGCAAGTTCCTGATCATCGTTTTTATCGGCCTGATGGCGCCTTCCCTGGCCCAGGCCCGCAATCCCTACCGGCGGGCCTTCTTCAGCCGGTACCCTGACGCTGACGGGACGCAGCTGAATACCCTGCCGAGCAACTCCAGCCACTGCGGCGTGTGCCATTTCGATTTCAACGGGGGGGGAACGCGTAATCCCTACGGCCTTTCCATCGAGGTGCGCCTGGCCGCAGGTATGAGCGTGGATGAGGCCATCGCCGATGTCGAGTTCCTCGACGCTGATGGCGATGGTTTCAGCAACTACGTGGAGATCACCGACACGGTCAACTGGTCCAACACGCCGACGTTTCCCGGTTTGAAAGCCGCGAACGTGGGCAATGTCCTGAATGTTGATCAGGCCGATGTGTTGCCCTATCTCACCCCGAGCGGGTCCACCGATTCGATCCCGCCGGTGGTCACGTTGCTTTCACCCCTTGGCGGGGAGGCCTGGACGCCCGGTTCCAGCGAGACCGTCAGTTGGACCGCCACCGACAACGGCGGCATCTCCAGGGTGGACATCTTCCTGAGCGGCGACGGCGGTTTGACCTGGAAGCCAATGGAAGGCGGCCTGCCCAACACCGGAACCTTTGGCCAATACGTACCCAACCTGCCCGGCGCCAACAGCCTGATCCGGGTGATGGCCACCGATAACGCCGGCAATCCCGGGTACGCCGACAGCCCGGCGGCCTTCACCATCTCACCTCATGTGGGTGGGGTGGTCCCCACGACCCTGAGGGATTTCGACCTGCCGGGCACCCAGCCTTTCGATGCCGGCGAACTGGAGGACCCCAGCGCGGTCTGCATCACGTGCCACGGGGACTATGACCCCAGCGTCGAGCCCTACCACAACTGGATGGGTAGCATGATGGGTCAGGCCATGCGCGACCCCCTCTACCGGGCCACGGTGGTCGTGGCCGAACAGGTGGCCCCCTCGGCGGGTGACCTGTGCATCCGTTGCCATTCCCCCGGCGGTTGGCAGGGCGGCCGCTCCCTGGATACGGGCATGGGCATGCTCAACAGTGTCGATTACCAGGGGGTCCAGTGCGACTTCTGCCACCGCATGGTCAACCCCCATTATGTGGAAGGGGTCAGTCCGGCGGTGGACGCGCAGATCCTGGCCGGTATCGCTGCGGTGCCTTTGGATCCGGCCAACGGCGAGTTCGTCACCGACCCCGATCCGGTGCGGCGCGGACCGTATTCGGATGTCGATCCCAGCCACCAGTGGCTGCAGTCGGACTTCCATTTGACATCCGATCTGTGCGGCACCTGCCACGACGTGAGCAATCCGGTCTTTTTGGCCGGAGATGTGCCGGGCAAATACGATGTCGACGCGCTGGATACGCCGCATCCGGACGACAACAAGCGCAACATGTTCCCCGTCGAGCGCACCTTCAGCGAATGGAGCGTCAGCGCGTACGCCACGAACGGCGTCTACCAGCCCCAGTTCGCCGGCAACAAGCCCGACGGGATCGTTTCGACTTGCGAGGATTGCCACATGCACGACGTCACGGGAGCCGGCAGCAACTTGCCCGGCTCCCCGAACCGCACCGACCTGGGACTGCACGATTTGACCGGCGGCAACAACTTCGTCCCCGACATCCTGCCGGACTTCTTCACCGGCCTGGATGCTACGGCCCTGCAGGCAGGCAAGCAGCGGGCCGTGTCCATGTTGACCCTGGCGGCCACCATGGCCTTGACGGTGGTTCCGGCGGACGGCCATCCCGCGGTGAATGTTCGCATCACCAACGAGACAGGGCACAAACTGCCCTCCGGGTATCCCGAAGGCCGGCGGGCCTGGATCAACGTGAAGGCCTTCGATGCCTCCAGCGCCCTGATCTACGAATCCTGCGCCTACGATCCGCAGACCGGCGTGTTGACCCATGACGCCGACGCCAAGATCTACCTCATCGAGCCGGGCATCTCGACCCGCCTGGCCCCGATTTTGGGCATGCCCGCCGAGCCGTCGTTCTTCTTCCCCCTGAACGACACGGTGTATTTCGACAACCGTATTCCACCCCGGGGATTCACCAACGCCGCATTCACCCAGGTACAATCGCCTCCGGTCGGGTATTCCTATGCCGACGGGCAGTACTGGGACGACACCCGGTACATCCTGCCGCTGGGGGCCCGCACCGTGGAGGTGACCTACTATTACCAGTCCACGAAGAAGGAATACGTCGAGTTCCTGCGCGACCAGAACACGACCAACAACCTTGGTCAGCAGCTGTACGACGCCTGGGCGGCGCATGGCCGCAGCACGCCCGTGGTGGTCGCCCAGCAGACGGCCCTGCTGGATGTCTCAGGTACGCCGGATGACAACAACCTGCCGCGGGTGTTGACCCTGGCCCAGAACTATCCCAACCCGTTCAATCCCAAGACCTGGATCGACTTCTCCTTGCCGGAGCAGAGTGCGGTTAGCTTGCGCATCTTCGACGAGCGGGGACACCTGGTGCGGAATCTTGTGGATGAATCGGGTCTGGCCGCGGGTCCCCATCATATCCTGTGGGATGGCCGGGATGAATTCGGGCGCGACGCCGCTTCCGGCGTCTACCATTACGCCCTGAAGACGGCCCAGGGCTCGTTGACCCGGAAGATGACCCTGGTGAGATAGGATCAGTTCAGGTCTTTCACTTAACTGTCCGTCGCCCGGCTGCGGTCGGGCGACGGGCGGCGTTTTCTGATCAGCCACCACACGATCGTCCCTGCGAACATGAGAGACCACACGGGGAAACCGGAATAGAACACCGGCAGATATTCGGCATCGCTGTCAGCGGGCGTCAGGACGATGTCGTTACTCATTTCCTGGGGCGTGTAACCCCGGAAAAGCTTGGTCACGAAGGCTCCGTCCCAGAGTTCCGCGCTCAGTTCAGGGTACAGGCGCTTGATGGCGGCCAATTCGCCGGCCGTGATCCGGTTGGCGTAGTGAGTCGTGGCCTGGGGGAAATCCAGGCGATGGGCGGCGGCCACATAGAGGGTCACCAGGTTGTCTTCATAAGTGCTGAAGCTGGAGATGCGCAGGGGGTAAATGATTTCCGGGTAGGTAAAGGTGAAGCGCACAGGTTGGATGGCTGCGTAGCGATACTCGGGGGGCGAAATGGTCTCCTGCCTGGAAAAGCCGGATGGTTGGAGGGTTGCAGCCAGGGCCGTGGAGTCAATGGTCATGGTCACGAAGTACCAGCCGTCAGCGACATAATCCTGCAGCAGCGGCGCGAAAGTCTCCCGGTTGTCTTCATGCAGGAAGCCCCAGGTGGTCAGGGAATCGGTCAAGGCTCCGGCATCGTCAGCGCCCAGGGTCATGGTCCGGTAGATGCCGACCAGATGCTCGTCGATAATCTCCACGCCGCCATTGCCCCGGGAGTCTGGTGTGACGACGTCGAAATTTCTTTCGCAGCCCCAGAACGAATCCCGCGAGTTGTTGACGGGGGCGGCCAGAGCATTCAGTTGCCTGAAGATTTCAGGGTCATCCTCGGCAACCTCGGGCAGGGTCGGAATCGGCACCACCCAGGCGAAATCCGCTATCCGTTCCCCGTGAAAAGTCGGTCTGATGCTGAGGGTCTCGGTGGAAGTGGCCGCGTCGTAGCGGATGAAAGCCGTCTGGGACGGTTCGTAAAAGGGAGAGCCGGCATACGACAAGAAGGTGCCGTCGGCCAGGGCCGGATCGGGTATCGCAGCAGTCATCAGGGCCACGATCACCGGGAGCAAGAGCCGTGGCCACGCGAACCGCCGACAGGTGAATTTTTTCAGATGCCGCAAGATCAGCCTCCTCAGATCCGGGTGGTGAAGTAAAGACGCCAGACAAGTCCCGAGAGGTTCATCTCGCGCTGGGTGTCGCCGCGGTTGGGTCCGCTGTTACCAGTCAGGCCAAGCTCCAGACCGACAGCGCGGCGCTGGTCGACGCTGCGCAACTGGGGACCGATGGTGGCGCCAATGCCGTTGGTCCAGCCCGATACGCGGGATATGGTACCTGGGTAGCTGTAGTACGGCGCCGGCAGGGTTTCCCGGCTCCAGACCATTTCCGCCAGGAGTCCGCCTTTCAGGCGCCAGCGTTTGCCTGACAGCAGGTCGAAGTTGATTCCGGCCTGGATGGGGACCAGGCGCAGTTTTGCGATGCCGCCCCCGGTGAAGGATGGGCGGCTGAAGTAGGGGTCGCCGTCGGACCAGCCGTACCCCGCACCCAGGAAAAAGCGTGGGGCCAGGCGGGAACTGCCGGTGCGGAAAGACAGGCGGGTCTGAAGGATGGGCATGCTGCCGTAGGTTCCTTCGGTGAAATCCTCGGAAAAAACCCGCCACGCACAACCCACGTCCATTTCGGGGTCCAGCCAAACGGGCCATATTTTGCAGGGAGTGTCCGGTCCGGAGGTATCACCGACTTCCAGCATGGCCACAGCGGGGGAGGTGGCGGACAAGGGCGGGAACATGATCAGCAGCACGACGCCTACGAACAGGATGCGGGCGCAGCGCAACGGCTGGCGGTCGGGAAGACCAGACATAAAGAAACCTCCGGTAGCGGGTGGCCTGAAATCAGCGTCGACCCTGCCGTGAGGCAGAGGCTGGCGGAACTGACCAGGGTTTCACGTCCGTTACCAAGAGGTCATGGACTTAGGCTACCCCGGAGGGCCACGTTGGTCAAGAGGGTTTTTTGTAGGTCACAACCCCTTGGGCAACGCCAACAGCCATATCCCTTTTGTCCGACCCAGCGGTTGACCAGATGACCCAGGACCGCGCTGTAGGCGCCACATGCGCCAGGATCACGGTCAGCGGCCTGGCGGGCATGTCCAGGCCCAGAAAACCGGAAAACTCCGCAACCTTTACTTTTTCTCCCGGATGGAATATGTTCGCCGGGCCGTTAGGGGTGGCCGCCTCCGGTGAGAGGTAGCCTGAGAAAAACCCTTGGAACCTGAACCGGATCATGCCGGCGTAGGGAAACGGGCCGGATTCGGCGCCTGACGGAGGTGCCGTTTTTATTTGTCCCCGCTTCCTCTGCCTGGCCGACCTTGCGAGGTATGCCATGCGTAATCTGATCCTCCTGATGCTTGGCGTGTGTGTGGGGATTTGGGCCCTTCCCGCCCGGGCGCAGACACTCTCCACAGCCGGGACCGACACCACCGTGACCCGCGATGAAGGCGTGGTGGTCACCGCCAGTCGCTACGACGCGGCCAACCGGATCAACCTTTCCAACCTCACCCACAGGCAACTGGAGTACCGCGAGCCGGACCAGGCCTTGCCCCTGCTTTTGCAAGGGGTGCCGGGGGTGTTTGCCTACAGCGATGCCGGCAGCGGCCTGGGCTACACATACTTGCGCATGCGCGGTTTCGATCAACGGCGCATCGGTGTGTTGTTCAACGGAATCCCGTTCAACGATCCCGAGGACCATCAGGTGTGGTGGGTGGATTTGCCGGATCTGGCGTCCAGCATCCAGGACATCCAGGTCCAACGCGGGGTCACCAATTCCATCGGGGGCATGACGGCCATCGGCGGAACGGTGAACATCCTGTCCTCGGACCTGAGCGAGCGGCCCCGGGGAATGTTCTCGCTGAACACGGGCAGTTACGGTTTTGCCCGCGAGATGATCAGCTATCAGACCGGGGAATTGACCGGCGGTCTGCGTTCCATGCTGCGCCTGTCGCGCCAACAGAGCGACGGTTATCGCGATCGCAGCGGCTATGAGGGCTGGGCGGTGTTCTGGAGCGGACAGTACGACACGGAGCACACCACCACCCGCCTGAACATCTACACGGGCAAGGAATTGACCCACCACGCCTGGGACGCGGTGCCGCAGTCGGTGCTCGCCCGCGACCGCACCGCCAACCTGGAAACCTACGCCAATGCGGTGGACAACTTTCGCCAGCCGCACTACGAGTTGCACAACACCATCTATCTCGGTGACAGGTGGACGCTCACCAATCGCTTCTACTTCATTCACGGCATCGGGTATTATGAGAACTACAAGGAGCAGCAGAGCGCCCACGACTACGCCCTGGACCGTTATCTGGGCCTGGCCGCTGATGCTGATGTGGACCTGATTCGCCGCAAGTGGGTGCGCAAGAACCACGGTGGCTGGGTGCCCTCTTTACGCTGGGACCAGGGCCGAGGCCGTCTGCTGGTGGGCGGGGACTGGTACACTTTCCACGCTGACCACTGGGGCGATGTACTGTGGGCTGAGGGCTTTACTCCCTCCGCTTTCACCACGCCGTTGAAATACCACAAGTACACCGGCGACAAGGATGCGTGGTCGATCTACCTGAACCAACGCACCCGGTTGTGGGGGGGGCTGACCGCCACCGCCGACCTGCACTTCCAGCACAAGCGGTACGACTTCATGCAGGATGAGGTGGGTAATTTCACGGGTGCCCTGCGCAACGCCTACAGCGTGGACTACGCTTTCTTCAACCCCAAGGGTTCGCTGACCTGGCAGGTGCCGGGCAGGATCCTGGGCGGCGGCCTGCAGACCTGGACCAGCGTGGGGCGCAACCACCGGGAGCCCACCGACGGCGAGCTGTTCGACACCTGGCAGGGCGGGGATGATCTGGGTGTCACGCCGCTGTTCCGCAACCGGCGCCCGGTGGCCGGCCCCGACGGGCGGATGGCCTATGTGGAGTGGTCGGATCCCTATGTCCAGGACGAGGAAGTCACCGACTACGAGCTGGGCCTGGGTTGGCGGAACTCCCTGCTGAGTTTCACCCTCGGCGGCTACATCATGGACTTCAAGAACGAGATCGTTCCCTACGGAGGGGTGAACGACGACGGGAGCAGCATTCGCGGCAACGCCGAAAGGACCCTGCACCGGGGACTTGAACTGGGCGCGCGGGCCCGCCTGGCGGCGGGGCAGAACCTGACCCTGGCCGCCTCGCGCAGCTGGGACAAGTTCGACGAGTTCATTTTCCACGACTGGGACGGAACGCAATACGACTACAGCGGCAATCCCATCGCCCTGTTTCCCGATCACCTGTTGATGGTGGCCTGGGAGGCCTCCTGGTCGGCGGGTGTGCGCACACGCCTGCGTGTGCGCAACACGGGCCGCCAGCAGCTGGACAATTCCGGGCTGGCCGATCGCACCATCGCGCCGTGGACCACCGTGGACCTGTCCCTGTGGTTGAGGCCCGGCAAGCTCGGTTTGCCGGGGCTGGACGGCGCAACGGCTTTCGTGCATCTTAGGAACGTGCTGGACGAGGAATACGAGACCTGGGGGTACTGGTACGGTGAGAACTACCTGACTCCCGCAGCGGGGCGCAACTTCGCCCTGGGAATGGACTACCACTTCTGATGACTCCTTTTCCCTATGACGGTGGCGGGGCAGACAACGTGGTTTTCCCCAAACAGGGGCGGCGGGCGGTTGTGTTGTGCAGCGGTCCGCCTCCGCCGCCTTACCTTTTGCACTATTGGCTCCTGGGGGCCGACCTTTTCGTCTGCACCGACGCGGCCGGGCTTCCCTACGAGGAGTTGCCCCGCACACCCGATGTCGTCATCGGGGATTTCGATTCCCTGGCGGGGCGCCTGTTGGACGGCAAGCTGGGCCCGCGCTATCTGCAGGTCATGGACCAGTACACCACCGACAGCGAGAAGGCGCTCTTGTTCGTGGTGGATCAGGGATTCGAGGAGGTCATTCTGCTGGGCGCGACCGGCTGGCGGTTGGACCACACCCTGTTCAATTGCTGTCTGCTGGAACGGTTCAGCGACCGGCTGCGGATCTGCCTGGCGGGCGAAGCGACCGACTCCATCCGCATACCGCCAGGCGCCCAGTACTCCTGGGACCTCCCCGAGGGCATGTCATTCAGCCTTTCACCCCTGTTCGGCAGCGTGACCCAAGTGACCCTCGAGGGGGCTGAATTCCCCTTGCTCGGCGAGACCTTGAGTCCAGGCGGGCCGGCTACCGTCAGCAACAGCATTGCCATGTCTCCGCTGTTGCTGTCGGTGGGCGAAGGATCGCTGCTGGTGTCCTTTTTCAGGCAGCTTCCTCCGGGGTTGGCCTCCGATCCCTTCGGCAGGCCGTAGACGCCATGACCTGGCTGGCTACGGCTATCTATTCCGCCTTCCTGCTGTTGATGGTTCTGCGTCTGATGGGCCGCGAGTCCGGTGATGCAGCGGATTACATCGTGGCCGGGCGACAGTTGACCTTGCCCGCCTTCACGGCTTCCCTGGTGACCACCTGGTACGGCGGAATCCTCGGGGTGGGGGAGTACACCTGGAAACACGGAGTGAGCAACTGGCTCGTGTTCGGTGTGCCGTACTATCTGTACGCGGGGGTTTTCGCCCTGGTTCTGGCCCGCCGCGCACGCCGCAGCGAGGTGCTGACCATTCCCGATCTCCTGCAGCGGCGTTACGGGCGGCCGGTGGCGCTGCTGGGCGCCGGCACCTTGTTCGTCATGGCTGCTCCCGCGGCCTACGTTTTGATGTTGGGCGTGATGATCGGGTTCATCACGGGTTGGCCCCTGTGGGTGGGTGTGGTGATCGGAACGGGCCTGTCGGTGGGCTACGTGTTCCGCGGCGGTCTGCGCGCGGTGGTGGCCACGGACATGGTTCAGTTCGTCCTGATGTTCCTGGGTTTCCTGGTTCTGGTGCCCGTCTGTATCAACCGCTGGGGAGGATGGTCTTTTCTGCAGGCCAACCTGCCGCCGGGCCATTTGACCTGGGACGGGGGCCTGGGCGTGCAGGCCGTGGCCGTCTGGTATTTCATTGCCATGTCCACCCTGGTCGATCCGGCTTTTTACCAGCGTTGTTACGCTGCGCGCACCGAACAGACCGCACGCCGGGGCATCGGCGCGGCCATCGTCCTGTGGATCATCTTCGATTTCTTGACCACCACGGCGGGACTCTACGCCCGGGCCGTCCTTCCGGATCTGGCCGACCCCGTGCAGGCTTTTCCCGCCCTGGGTAAGGTTGCCTTGCCGTCGTTTTTGCAGGCGGTCTTCGTGGTGGGTTTGTTGGCGACCATCATGTCCACCATCGACAGTTACGCTTTCATCGGTGCGATCACCCTGGGTCGGGATGTTATCGGACGTTGGCGGGGTCTGGCCGCCCAGGAAACACTGCCCCTGATGAGGGTTGCGCTGCTGGGCACCGCCGTGGTTTCCATCACCCTGGCCCTGCTCTCGGGTTCGGTGATCACCTTGTGGAAAATGCTCGGGTCGGTGGCCACCCCGGTGCTCCTGTTGCCTCTGGCCCTGGCCCATTCGCCGTGGCGGCCGACGGGTCGGCGGGTTCTGGTGGCCATGAGCCTGAGCGGTGCGATTTCCCTGGCGTGGCTGGCTCTGGGCAGGGGGGGGCCGTGGCTGGGTATGGAGGCGATTTTCCCGGGGCTGGCGGTTTCGGCGGTGGTGATCCTGCCCGGGATCGGTCATCGGACGTATTGATCACACGTCGTCCCGGGGCTCCTCCCCGAATATCCTGTGGAGGGTATCAAGGGCGTGTTGGCGTTCTTCCACCGAGTCGGATTGTTTGAGGGTTGAAACCGATCGGCCCAGCACCTTCTTGATGAACTGCTGCAGGCTGCGTTCCACGGCTGCGGCCACTTCGGCCGACTCGTTCTTCCGCACGAAGCCCACCTGTTTTACCTTCAGATCCTCAAGGTAGGCGCGGAATTCCGCGACCGTGGGCCTCAGGTCCACATCGACCAGCCACTGGTGGAGCTCGGCCAGTTCCTGCTTGATGATCCTTTCGGCGTGGGGAATCTGCTGGCGGCGGGAATCAAGGTTGCCCCTGATGATCTCGTCGAGATCTTCCAGTCCGAACAGGTACACGCCCTTGATGTCGGCGACATCGGGATGAATGTCCCGGGGCACGGCGATGTCGAGCAGGAACAGGGGGCGGCCTTTGCGGCCGGCCACCGCTTCGTGGATCATTTCCGGCAGGATCACCGGTTCCACCGCTCCGGTGGTCGACAGGATGACGTCCACCTCGGCCATGGTTTCGGTCAGCTGCTCCCAGGGGCGGTGGGAAACATGACCGCCCCGGGGATGGTCGTTGACCTGGAGCAGTTCCGGGATGTTGCCCAGCTTGCCCGCCAGCTTTTCCTCGTACAGGGTTTCGGCCAGGTGCCGGGCGCGCTGGGGATTGCGGTTGACCACGATCAGGTGGCCGATGTCGTGCTGCAGGAAGTGGCGCGCGGCCAGGGAACCGGTCTCACCGGCTCCGACCAGCAAGGCCGTGTGGTCGCAAAGTTTGGTGAAGAACTTGCGGGCCAGCTCCACGGCGGCGAAGGCGACGCTGACGGCGCCTTGGCTGATATGGGTCTCGGTGCGGACACGTTTGCCCGTGCGGAAGGCCCCCTGGAAAGCGCGCAACAGGACGGGCCCGGGCTCCTGATGTTCGCGGGCCAGCCGGTAGGCCTCCTTGAGCTGGCCGCTGATCTGGGGTTCGCCGAGCATCATGCTTTCCAGCGCCGAGGCCACCCGAAACAGGTGCCGGACGGCATCCAGCCCTTCGAGCGTCTGGGCATGTTTGCCAAAGAAAACGTCCGTGGGGGCGCCGGCAATATCCAGGGCCCGGCGCATGATGTCCCGTGGATCGGCAGCCTCAAGGACTTCCAGGTAGATTTCCGTTCGGTTGCAGGTGGACACGGGGATGACGGCCACGCCGCCGGGAATTTCCGCGACCGCCCGCATGAGGGCAATGGCCTGGGTTTCGTCCAGATGTGCCGTTTCACGCACCGCGGTGGGGGCGTGGTGATGATTGACGCTGCAGGCGAACAGGAGGGTGGAGTTGCTCATGATCCGTTCCCCTGGGATTGTCCGGGAATTTCATGAGCGCCCGGCGCGGTGGCGGGAGCGCGCGGATCAATAACCTCGCTGGAGGTGGGGAACTTGTGGAAGGTGGGGAAGAAGTGGTGCGTGACGCCCGTGGCTGCCACCACCACCAGAAATGCGGCCACGGCCAACAGGTTCATGGGACGCCCCCGCCAACCCAGGAACTTGTAGCCGGCAAGGCCGCCCGCATAGCCCAGGAAAATCACCCAGGTCATCAGGATTTTTGGATCCCAGGGGTTGAGCAAGGCCGCCAATTGGGGGTTGCTGTCCCGCAGGTGATACATCCACAGGTGGCCCAGGGCCAGGGAGATAAAGAGCAGAGGCAAGGCCAATTTGATGGCCCCGATGCTCATGCGTTCGAGCACTTCCAGGGCGGGAAGGCGCCGGAAAAGCAGACCGAACCTGCGTCGAGCCAGTTGCCGGGCCAGGACCAGATAGAGCAGGGCATACAGGAAGCTCAGGCTCAGGGCCGTGTAAGCCAGGATGGCGAAACCGGCGTGAGCGGCGAATCCGGGTTCCTGAAGGATCTGATTGTTACTGATTCTCGTGTGACAGAAACTGCTGGCGAAAAACTGCAGCAGGAAGGCCGTTCCGACCACGAAAAATCCGGTATTCTTGGCTTTGATCCGATGTTCAATCACCAGGTAGGTGACCATCAGCGCGAGGGCCAGGGAGGACATGAATTCCAGGGGGGAGTCCAGGGGCAGCCGTTCCAGATATGCCGTTTTTGTCACCAGGGCCACCGTGTGCACCATGACGGTGATCACGGCCAGCTGCGTACAGCGCCGCCGGGCTACGGGGTGATCCGTGAAAAAGAGCCAGAGATACAAACCCAGGGTGCCCAGGTAGAGCAGGGGCAGCAGAATTCGCAAGGTCGTAACTGCGGCCAGCATCAGCAATCCTCCTTGATGATCGTCGCCGGGGGAGCAGGGGCGCCGGAAGTTTGCATCAGGTAGGAAACCACCTGCGAGGCCGTCGTCTCGGCTTCCTTGCAACAGGAATTGATCGAAATGCCTCCGTAGGAACTTCCGGTCAGGTACAACCCGGGCAGACTATCACAAATATCGGCGAGGGCCTTCAACCGAGCCGGATGCCCGGTCACATACTGGGCAATGGCCCGGGGGTGCCGGATGACCCGGGCCATGACGGGTGCGCCCTGGAGGCCCAGCAAGGGCCGCAGCTCGGCCAGGGCCAGGTTCACCATTTCGGCGTCGTCCAGCGCCATGACGGCGGGATTGGCGGCTCCGCCGGCCATACAACGGATCAGGGCCATCTGTGCCGGCGCCCGTCCGGAAAAAATACTGCTGGTCCACAGCGCGCCCAGCAGGTCGCGCTTTTCGCGGGTGGGAATCAGCAAGCCAAACCCCTGCAGGTCGTGGTGAACCCGGCGCTGCTCGAAGCCCAGCGCGATGACCGCCATGGGGGCAAAGGGGATGCCGTCCAGGAGTTCCCCGAGCCGGGCATCCAGGCCGCGCAGGTGGGCGGCGGCGGCGTGGGCCGGTGCCGCCTGGACCACGGCATCATACGGACCGGGGTTGAAGCCGTCGCCGCTGATCCGCCACTGCTTTCGGTCTTGCACCACGGCGGCGATCGAGGCTCCGCAGACCGTGGTGCAGCGGGAATCGGCCGCCAATCCGGCGGCCGCAGCGGTTACCAGGGTCTGCATGCCTCCGGTGAAGGAATGGAGCACACCGCTGGGACCGGCGTCGGTCTTGTTCTTGCGTTTTCTGGCCAGGACGATCATGGCGCGGAACAGGCCGCCATGGTCTCTTTCAAGTTCCACCATGCGGGGGAAGGCGGCGGCCAGGCTGAGCTTCCTGGCGTCCCCGCCGAAGATGCCCTTGACCATGGGGTCGAGCATCACCTCGGCGAATTCCCGGCCCAGGCGACGGCGGCCGAATTCGTAGATGGTCTCGTCGGTCTCGGGTTTTACGGCGGCGAGACCGAGGTCCTTGCGCCGGGGAATGAACAATTCGCCGGCCATCCGGAGCTTGGCCGAGGTCCGCAGCATGGGTGTGGTGAGGAAGGCCCCGGGCGAGGTGGGAATCTCCACCAGGCGGCCGCGCACCAGCAGGAAGCGGTGGCGAGTCACATCGCTGCTGCGCTGAAGTTTGCCGGCGATGCCCAGGCGATCGACCAGGCGCAGGGTCGCTGGTTCATTGTCCAGAAATCCGTTGGGTCCCCACTCGAGCTGCCATTGGCCGTCTTGATCGAGGGTGCGCAGGTTGCCCCCTGGAGCGTCCTCCTTTTCCAGCAGGGTCACCCGGATGTCCAGATTCCTGCGCCCGGCCTCGTCCAGGAGATCCACTGCGGTCGCCAGGCCCGCGATTCCCCCTCCGATGACGGCGACGTTCAGTTCAGGCACGGTGGGGTACCCCCGTTGAGAAAGCCTGGTCGGCGAGCATGGCGGCCATGGCCTTGAGCCAGGTCTCATCCATGTTGAGGGCGGAACCCCGGTGGAATTCCGTGATGCCCTGGTGCGCAGCTTCCTCGCGCAGCTCCACATCCAATTCGATGAGGGTTTCGATGTGTTCACAGGTGAAGCTGACGGGCTGGATCATCAACCGCCGGCATCCTCCGGCGGCCATATCACGGACCCGATCGGTGATTTTGGGACCCAACCACTTGATGGGACCCACCTTGCTCTGGAAAGCGGGCCGGGGATCAGCGATTCCCGGCAGATTTTCGAGCCAAGATCCCTTGCCCGCTGCGGTGAGGGAACTGACGATCATCCGCTGGACGGCGGCAACCGTTTCCAAGGTACGGGTCTGGTAAAAATCGCCCGCGTCGATCAGGGATTGTGGCAGGGAATGAGCCACGAACACCAGGCCGCATTCAGGGGCGGGAAGCCCGGCTTCGGCCCAGATCGCCAGTTGCCGGACCGCAGGCGCGGCCAGCGCATGGAGGAATCCGGGTAGCAGTCCCCATCCTGTAACCATGTGAATCGGCGCTCGGGGAAAGGACTCCCGAATCCCCTGCCAGACGAAAGTCAGGGTGCTGCCTGCGGTGGCGGAGGAATATTGAGGGTACATGGGAACCACCAGAAACTGCTTCGCTCCCCGCCGGGTCAGTTCGGCGACGGTCTGCTCGGGGAAGGGGCGCCAATAACGCATGGCGATTCCCGGCTCGGCGACAAGCCCGAATGATTTCAGGTGACGGGCAAGGGCGACCGCCTGCAGGCGGGTGGTTTCCATCTGGGGAGAAACACAGCCGGCATTCATCATTTGGTAACGAGCCCGGACCGACGGGGCGCGGAGGGTACTGATGGCCCAACCCAGCAGGGGTGAGACAAGGCGCGGCACGGAAAAGATCAAGGGGTCCTTGAACAGGTTGCGCAAAAAAGGGCGCACCGCGTCGGGCCCATCGGGGCCGCCCATGCCGCAGAGGATCAATCCCGTCGGCAAGGACGGATCGAGGGAATCCCGGGGGAAAATGTCCTCGCGGATGAGGGCCACACTGTCTCCTAGACTGTCTTCGAGAATATGGGCTTGCCGTTGCCCTGGCCCAGGTACGCATCCATGATCATGGCCACATTGCGCACGAAGTAACGTCCCTTGGCCGTGATGTGCAGGCCGGTGTCGTCGACGGCGGCCAAGCCGTCCTCCACCAGGGGCGGCAGGGCTTTCAGGCTATCCTTGAGCAGCTCGTTCGCGGGAGCGCCGAAGTCCTTTTCGGTCAATGACCAGGGCAGCTCCAGGTTGCACATCAGGTTCAAGATGACCAGACGGCGCAGCTTGTCGTCGTCGCTCAGAACGTGCCCCTTGACGATGGGCAACCTGCCGTCACCGACCGCGGCGGACCAGCCGGGCAGGTTCGGGTCGTTCTGGACGAAGCGGTCGCAGACATCGCCGATGCCGCTCATGCCGAAGGCCAGCATGTGCGGGGCCGGTTTCGTCGCGTAACCCATGAAGTTCCGGTGGAGGGCGCGATTCCGGAGCGCCACCGACAACTCATCATCCTTCTTGGCGAAGTGGTCGATGCCGATCCAGCTGTAGTCGGCCCGGGTGAAGCGATCGACGGTCAACTGAAAGAGCTGGAATTTCTCGTAACCCCTCAACATCAGCGTGGTATCGACTTTTTCCTGTTCCGGACGCACCCAGGGCACGTGGGCGTAGCTGAAGCAGGCCACGCGGTCCGGGCCCAACCCGATGACTTCATCGAGGGTGTCGGCGAAGGACGCCGCGGTCTGGCCCGGCAGACCGTAGACCAGGTCGATGTTCACTTCCTGGAAACCGGCGTCGCGGCATTCGTGATAAACCCGCAGGGTTTTTTCCCGCGGCTGCAGGCGGCCGATGGCTTCCTGGACACGCGCCTCGAAGTCCTGCACGCCCAGGCTGATGCGGGTAAAGCCCAGCTCCCGCAGGAACGCCGTCTGCTCCGGCGACGCGATGCGCGGGTCGATTTCCAGGGAAATCTCGGCTTGCGGCGTGATGACAAAGGCGCTGCGCATCATGTCCAGCGCTCGCTTGAGCTGCGGGTTCTTGAGGTAGTTGGGCGTGCCGCCACCCCAGTGCAGCTGGACGACCTTGCGCCCGGTGCCGATGATGTCGGTCACCGCAGCGATTTCCCTTTCAACCAGGTCGAGGTAGTTGTCCACGGCATTCTTGTCGCGGGTCACCAGGGCGTTGCAGCCACAGTAATGACAGTGCTTGGCGCAGAACGGCAGGTGCAGGTAGATGGCCAGTTCGTCGCCGGGACGGTCGGTCAAGGCTTCCAGGGCCCGACGATATTCGTTCTCGCCAAAGGGCTGGGTCCAGGCCGGCACGGTGGGATAGCTCGTGTAGCGAGGTCCGGGTTGGTTGTATTTCTCGACGAACTCGGCGGGAATATGCGGTCCCATGATCTATTCCTTATGAAAGCCCTGGACGGTTTCGACCAGGGTCTGGACGGCGGATATGGGGGTCTGCGGCAGAATGCCGTGACCCAGGTTGAACACATGGCCGGGAGCGCCGGCTCCCTGGCGACAGATTTCGGTGGCCCGGCGGGTGATTTCCTCGTTGCTGCCGTAGAGGCAAAGGGGGTCGAGATTGCCCTGGACCACCTTGCCGGGCAGATCACTGATGGCGCGCGTGAGATCCTGGGTCCAGTCGATGCCGCAGCACTCGACATCCAGATCCCGCAGCAGATGGTTGTACGGAGCGCTGCCCTTGAGGAAATAGATGCGGGGAACGCCCGCATCCTTCAATCCGTCCATGATCCTGCGCACCACAGGCAACACGAAATCAGCGTAGTCCCGGGGATGCAGGATGCCGCCCCAGGTGTCGAACAACTGCACCGCGTCCACGCCCGCGGTCACCTGCATACGCAGGTAGTCCAGGACCTGATCGCCGAGGATATTCAGCAACCGGCGCAGCAGATCCGGACGGTTGTAGAGCATCGTCTTGAGGTTCTCGTAGTTCTTGGATCCCCCGCCCTCGATGAGGTATGTGGCCAGGGTGAACGGCGAACCCGCGAAGCCTATCAGAGGCGTCTTGTCGCCGAGCTCCCTTTTCATCAGGCCGATGGCCTCGGCCACGAAACCCACCCCGTCCGCCGAGGGGTAGTTGCTCAGTGAGGCGATGTCCTTTTCGGTGCGCAAAGGATGGGCCAGCTGCGGCCCCTCGCTGCCGAATTCAAAGGCCGCGCCCATGGGCTCCAGCGGGGTCAGGATGTCGCTGAACATGATCGCCGCGTCGAAGCCGAAGCGTCGGATGGGCTGCAGGGTCACTTCGCAGGCGGCCTCGGGGGTGCGGCACAGCTCCTCGAACGAGATGGCCTCGCGCACCTGGCGGTATTCGGGCAGGAAGCGCCCGGCCTGGCGCATGATCCAGATGGGCGGACGCGACACGGGCTCCCCGCGCAGGGTTTTCAGGAACAGGGATTGCTGCAGGTCGCTCATGTCATTCAGCTCCAGGATTGGAAGGTGGCGGCCACCGCGGCGATGGTGGTGTCGATGTCCTGATCGGTGTGGGCGGCGCTGACGAAGCCGACTTCCCAACCCGAGGGGGCCAGGTACACGCCGCGCTCGATGAGGCCGCGGTGCAGGCGTCCGTACATCTCCATCTTGGAGCCGTCGATGGCGCTGAAGCTGCGCGGCGCCTGCTCCTGGAACACCGTCCAGAACAAGGAACCCTGGCGCACGACCGTGGCCGTGACTCCCGCCTGGGCGGCGGCCCCCTCCAGGCCCTCCTGCAGGCGGGCGCCCTTGCGTTCCAGGTCCTCATAGAATCCCGGGCGGCCGGTCTTGGTCAGGGCGGCCAGGCCCGCGGCCATGGCCACGGGGTTGCCGCTGAGGGTGCCGGCCTGATAGACCGGACCGTTGGGGGAGATGCTGTCCATGATGGTGCGGTTTGCCGCGTACGCTCCGACGGGGAACCCGCCGCCGATGATCTTGCCGTAGGTGCCCATGTCCGGGGTGATGCCCAGGACCTCGGCCGCTCCGCCGGCTGACACGCGGAAACCGGTGATCACCTCGTCGAAGATCAACAAGGCGCCGTGCCCCTGGGTCAGATCCCGGCAAGCCTGCAGGAAGGCGGGGCGCTGAATCAACAACCCCGCGTTGGCCGGGAACGGCTCGATGATCAAGGCCGCGACTTCGTCGCCGCGCGCGGCAAAAAATGCTTCCAGGGCCGGGATATCATCCAGGGGCAACACCGCGGTGGTGGCGGTGAACCCGGCGGGCACGCCGGCGCTGCTGGGGGTCCCGAAGGTGGCCAGACCGCTGCCGGCTTCCACCAGCAGGTGATCGGCGTGGCCGTGGTAACAGCCGGTGAACTTGACGATGACATCGCGTCCGGTAAAGCCGCGGGCCAGTCGGATGGCGCTCATCACGGCCTCGGTGCCGCTGCTGACGAACCGCACCTGCTCGAAGTGGGGCAAACGGGAGAGGAAGGCCTCGGCCAGCAGGACCTCGCGCCGGCTGGGCGCGCCGAAACTGGCGCCCTCGGCCATGGCTTCGGCAGCCGCGGCATGGACCTCGGGATCGGAGTGACCAAGGATCAACGGACCCCAGCTCAGGCACCAGTCGATGTAGCTGCAGCCGTCCTCGTCGGTGAACCGGCTGCCGGCGGCCTGGCGGAAGAACAGTGGTTCACCGGGCACGGACTTGAACGAGCGTACGGGGGAATTGACCCCGCCGGGCAGCACCTTGACGGCGCGTTGCCACCAGGAGGCGTTGCTCATCGGTCGATCCATCCTTGGCTCAGGGCATCGCGCCCGTGGTAGGTGATGATCAGGTCGCTGCCCGCGCGGCGCATGGCCAGCAGGTTCTCGCGCACGATGACGGCCTCGTCCACCAGGCCGGCCTTGGCGGCGGCCTTCACCATAGAATATTCCCCGCTGACGTTGTAGCAGACCACCGGGCACAGCACTTCCTCGCGCACCCGGCGGATGATGTCGAGGTAGGCCAAAGCCGGTTTGACCATGACCATGTCGGCGCCCTCCTGCAAATCGAGCATGACCTCCAGGACGGCTTCGCGCCCGTTGCGGACGTCCATCTGGTAGGTCTTGCGGTCGCCCTGGGGCGCGCTGTCGCAGGCGTCGCGGAAGGGTCCGTAGTAGGCGCTGGCGTACTTGGCGCTGTAGGCCAGGATGCTGGTGTTGACGAACCCCGCCTCGTCCAACTTTTCGCGGATGGCCCCCACCCGGCCGTCCATCATGTCGCTGGGGCTGACCATGTCGGCGCCCGCCCGGGCGTGGGACAGGGCCATGCGGGCCAACTGCTCCGCGCTGGGGTCGTTGACCACCACGCCGTTTTCCAGAAAGCCGCAGTGGCCGTGGGTCGTGTAGGCGCAAAGGCACACATCGGTGATGGCGACGATGTCGCTGCCGAACTGCTCCTTCATGGCCCGCAGGGACTGTTGCACGGCGCCCTGTTCGTCCAGGGCCGAGTCGCCGTGCTCATCCTTATGTTCGGGAACGCCGAACAGCAGGTGGGCGCGCAGGCCGAGCGCAAGATCCGCCTCGATCTCGGGAATCAGCTTGTCCACCGAGACATGATAAATGCCGGGCATGCTGGGGATTTCTTCGCGGATCCCGGTGCCGGGCACCACGAAGTGGGGGGTGATCAGGTGGTTGGCGCTGACCTGGGTTTCGGCGATCATTTCGCGCAGGACAGGGGTGGCGCGCAGGCGCCGCGGACGATCCAGCAGGTTCATGGCGTGTTCTCCGGGCTCTAGGGTTTCAGGTCGAGGTCCAGGCCGGCGGCGCGGACCATGGCTTGCAGATCAGGTTCGGCCGCGACCTGGGGGGCAAATCCGCAGGCCCGCGCGGCCGTGGCCGTGGTTTCTCCGATGGCCACACAGGCGAGACGCTCGTCCCAGACGGCGCAGAAGGCCTGCACCGTCGAAGGGCTGCAAAAGAACACCACATCCCGGGGCTCAAACGGAGCGGCGGGCAAGTCCGCTGCGGCAACCGCAACCGTGCGGTACAAAGGCAACTGCCGCACAAGAAAACCCGCTTGTTCCAGGATGGCCACCGGTTCCGGCAGGCGCTGCTCCGGCCCCGGCAAAAGGACTGCTGCCGGAGGCTGGGCGTGGGCGGCAAAGGCTTTGGCGAAAGCCACCCCGTCCTTGAGGCCGGGAGCGAAATCGATGGGAAACCCGCAGGCCTGCACGGCCGTGCCCGTGCCCGTGCCCAGGGCTCCGACCCTGGCTTGGCCGGGCTTGAGGCCCGCCCCACAAAAAGCCTGCACGGCATGGGGGGAAGTAAAAAGGATCCAGGCGAAATCCTCCGGATCCCAGCCAACCGGCAAGGGCAGGTTTTCGTACCGGATCAGGGGCAAGGTGAGCACGGGAATGCCGGCGGCGGCCAGGGCGCGGGCCCAGCCCTCGTTTTGCTCCTTCTGGCGGGTAAGGATGATGCGCCTGCTCGTACTCATCAGGTCCTTTTCCTGCGGTGGTCCTTGATGGCCAGCCAGGCATTTTCCAGCAAGGCCTCGGGGTCGGCGGCATCCATGGTCAGGCGCAGAGGCGCCGGGTCGTTGACGTCAGCGGCCAGGAAGGCCTCCAGGTGCCAGCAGCCCCCCTGCAGGGCCACATGGGCGCCAAAGGGGATCTGGCAACCACCCTCCAGGCGCAGGAGCAACTCGCGTTCAACGGTCACGGACCGGGCGGCCTCGGCGCAGTGGAGCCGGCCCAGGGTGCTGACGTACGGCTCCTCGTTGCGGCACTGGATCCCGAGCATGCCCTGGGCGGCGGCGGGGACGAAATCGGCAACATCCAGCGGGGAGGCAAAGAGGCCTTCCAGGGAAATATCCAGACGCACCAAACCGGCGCGCGCGAGCATGATGGCGTCGTAACGACCCTCGCGCAGCCGCCCTACCCGGGTGGGCACATTTCCGCGCAGGTCTTTGATGGCAAGATCGGGTCGCAAGCGCATGATCTGGGCCTGTCGCCGGGCGGCACTGGTGCCGATGACGGCGCCCTCGCGTAAGGGAAAAGGATCTCCATTTTGCCGGCGTGCGGCCTCCACGGCTTCCGGCCGGGCCAGGAGCATCTCGCGGGGATCCTCGCGCCCGACCATGGCACAGAGCACCAGGCCGGGGGGCATGGAAGTCGACAGGTCCTTGAGGGAATGCACGGCGAAATCGACGCGACTCGCCAGCAGGGCCTCCTCCAGTTCCCTGGTGAAGAATCCCTTGCCTTCAAGCTTGGAAAACGGGACATCGTCGATCCGGTCACCCGTGGTCTTGATGACGGTGATCTCGGTGGGGACCCCCTGCCCTTCGAGGATGCCGGCGATGGTGCGGGCCTGCCACAGGGCCAGGTCGCTGCCGCGTGTTCCCAGGCGGAAGGTCGTATCATTATTTTCGGAGGCAGAGTTCACAAGTGATCCTTTGGCGGGGAAAGTGATGTCAAAAAATCGACCTTAAGGTAGACATCAGCCTTAATTGTCATCACGCCGTCATTTCCACCCATTATTCCGGTTGAAAAGCCGTAGGGGAAAATAGTCAAGGATGGCCATAATTCCCATGAATTTCCTCTCCTCTTAAATCAACGCCACCGGTGCTTGCAGGAAACCCCGGGCGTGATAGGATCACCTCCCGGTTATTTCCTCACGGTGCGTTTTCCCCGCGGGATTCGGAGTGTTCGTGACCGTTACGCTGCATCAGGTTCCCCTCGCTGATTCCCTGCTCAAGAGCATGTCCAGGGATCTTTTGGCCGGATCGCCCGCCATGGATCCGGGGAATTGTCTGGTGCTGCTTCCTTCCAGCCGCGCCTGCCGGACCCTGGAGCACGTGCTGCTGGATCAGGCCCCCGGTTCGGCGCTGCTTTTGCCCCGCATCCTGACCATGACCCAGTGGCTGCAGGCAACGGCCCTGCAGGTGGGGATGCCCCTGGATGATTTGCCCGATGATCGGATCCGGCCACTGGCGTTGGCGCCCCTGCTGGCCGAACAGCCCTGGCTCGAGGATCATCCGGAGAGCGCTCCGGGTTTGGCCGTCGATTTCATCCATATGTTTGACGAGGCCAGGATGGAAGGTTGCCAGAAGATCCTGCTGGATGGCCGGGACGATCAGGAAAGTCTGCTGGCGGGGTGCGGCGCCGCCGAAACCGAGGCCGTTCTTCAGGATGTTCGGAAAGTGCGTGAGGCTTGGCGGCTCTATCGCTCGGTCCTGGCCCGGGACAGGACCGATGTGCTGGTGGACCTGGCCGCTCTGTGCGGCGCCGAGGACGCGCCCCGCTTGCCGGGAGTGGCCCGGGTGCTGGCGGGCGGTTTCGGCCGCTTGACGCGGCTCCATTCGCGTCTTTTGCGCGCGGCGTTTCAAACCGGACAGGAGGCGGTCTTGTATCTGCCCTGCGCCGGGGAGGATCTGGACCGGGCGTTCTGTGCCACCTGGTCGGCCGGATCGCAGTCCCCGGGCACGGATCCTTTCAGTCCGACCAGGCGCTTGAGAAAACAGCTGGAAGCGGTGATGCGGCTTGAGCCGGCTTCCACGCCGGATTGCCGGGAAACCGGATTGGCTTCCGGGTCGACCCTGAGGCAACGGCTGGATGCGGTGACCACCGACCGCAGCTCCCTGAATCCCGGTGGCCGCATGACCCTGCTGCCCTGCCCTGACCCCGAGACGGAAAGCCGCCTGGTGGTGGACCTGGTGGTTCGTCACCTGCATGGCTCTGTTGGGCCGGTGGAACCCTTGGCGGTGGCCACTCCCGACCCCCTGCTTGCGGCGCGGATACTGGCCATGCTGCAGGAAGCGGGTATCGATGCCGACAACAGCCTGGGCAGCCCTCTGGGCACCCTCCCCGCAGGTCTATTGGTGCGGCACATCCTGCGCGCAGTATTGACGGACCTGCGGGCCGAATCCCTGCTCGAGGTTCTCACCCATCCCTTTGTTTCGTTGCCGGTCAAGCAGGGCAGCCATGAACAATGGACCCTGCGTCTGGAGCAGATGTTCCGGCACGCCGAGGGGCCCCAGACGGGCCTGGCCGGTTTGGGCCGGCGGGCGGCCGAGCGGGACGAGGTGGTGCGCAGCAAGTTCGGCCGCCACGACCCGGGCATGGCCGCCTTTGTGAATCTGGTGGCCGAGGCCTTCGACCCGTTGCTGGAAAAACGCGGGGCCGGTCGGGCCCCCTGGCGGGAATATGTCGCGGCCCTGCAGGTGTGCTGGCGGGCCTTGACCGGATCCCGACCGTTGATCGGACCGCAAACCAGGCAGGATGAATTGGCCCTGATGCGGGTTTGGGACATGCTGGAGGCCAATGCAGGCTGCCTGAAACCGGTCACGCTGGCCGATTTCACCACGGCCCTGGGCAGATTGTTGAGCGCGGAGATGGTTGTTCCGCACCGGCAGCGCAATCTTCCGGTCATGGTGACCGGGCTGATAGAGGCGCGTCTCGAAAAGTACGAACACCTGATCCTGGCGGGATTGAAGGATTCCGTTTTCCCCGCACCGGTGCACCGCCAACCATTGCTCACCCCGCGCGTGCTGGGGCACCTGGGTCTGCCGGGTTGGCAGGAACATGCGGGGCTGGATGCCGAACTTTTTTTGCGCCTCCTGCACAACGCTGCGCAGGTGACCTTGACCTGGCCGCGCGAGGAAGCCGGGCAGCCAATCCTGCCCAGTCCCCTGGTTTCGCGTCTGGCCTTGGCTTTGGGAATGGATATCGACGGTGATCTGCAGGGGCTCCAGAAGGGGATTCCCCTGTGGCGCAGGCAGGAACCCGACAGCCGGGGAATCGTGGCTGCCCAGCTGCGTGCGGATGAGGAATCGCAACCGACGACCGCCCTGGTGGACGCCCGGCCCCAACTCCTGCTCAGCTGGTCCGCCCTGCGCATGTGGCAGGAATGCCCTTATCGCTTCCTGCTCGAACGCCGCTTTGCCCTGACCCGGGAAGACGATCTGCGCCGGGAATTCAGCCGGCTGGATTACGGCAGCCTCGTCCACGGCGCCCTGCAGGCTTTCCTGGAACCGGGCGGGCCGGGCCTTGCCGCGCTGGAAAACGGGGATGAGGCCGGAGCCCTGGCGGCCCTGGATCAGGCGGCGCTTGACCGGTTCTCGCCGGGCGCCGAGGAGTTGCCGGTTCGCAGGCTCTGGCTGGACAGTTTTCGTCGGGCCATGCCGTCGGTGGTCCAGGTGGAGCGGGAAAGGATGCGCACCTGGCGGCCTCATCTGCTCGAACAACGGTTCGTCCTGCCCTTGCCGGACCTGGCCAAATGGGCGGAGAACCTGTGCCTGGGGATTGCCGCGGATCCCGCGTTGCAGCCCCGGGGCGGCTGGGCTGCAGCCCGGGAACAGGGCGCCGCCATATTGCTGCGCGGCACCGTGGATCGGCTGGACGTTCACCGTGTGCAAGCCGGCGTCATCGCCGTGCTGGATTACAAGACAGGCAAGCCTCCGACACCAAGCAGGGTCAAGGACCTGGAGGAACTCCAGGTGGTTCTGTACGCGGCGGCTGCCGAGGCCGGCGCCCTGGACGGCGGCTTGCAGAACGTCATGGTGGCCGAGGGCGCATACTACCAGATCGGCGAGGAGCGCTCGGGGCCGCCCCCAAAACCCCATCTGGACGGGACGACTTCCGCGGGCCGCATGTTGCTGGCCTTGGGCACGGTGCGCTTGATCGATCTGGCATTGGCCGCCGCCGATCCCCAGGCGGAGTATCCGCTTTTGCCCCGGGTGGCGGAACAAGAGGTCAAAGCCCCCTTGCCGTGCCGGAATTGTGACCTGCGCGGTGTGTGCCGCCTCGAGGAGATGGACCGGGACACGGATCGCCTGCCGCCCGATTTGTGGCTCGATCTGGACAGGATCATTCACCAGCGGGAGGGGTCGTTCTGATGGCGTCCCGGCAGGAAAGTTCCCGCCTGACCGCGGCCAAGGCCACGGATATCCAGCGCGAGGCCTCGCAACCCGGCGGATCGGTGATCCTGAAGGCCGGTGCGGGGTCCGGCAAGACCTTCGCCCTGATCAACCGCTTCCTGCGCCTGTGCATCGAAGAGCCGCCCGAGGCGGAGAATGTCCATGATCCCAGGCCGGTGCCGGTGCATCCGCGATCCATCCTGGCCATCACCTTCACGCGCAAGGCGGCGGTGGAAATCAGGACACGGCTGTTGAAACAGGCCGTCGCCCTGGCCACGGCGAATGACCAGGAGTTGACCCGGAAGTTGGCGGAACTGTTTGGCCGCCCGGCGACGGCAGGGGAGAAAAGACTGGCCGGCGGCCTGTACGAACAGATCCTGGAATATCCCCAGGGGCTGAAGATCGGGACCATCCATCATTTCTGCCAACTGATCCTGGGCCGCTTTGCCGTGGAGGCGGGACTGGACCCCGGCCACACCGTGATCGAGGACACCACGGAGCTGGTGGATGAAGCCCTGGATGCGATGGAAAAGGAACTGGCCCTTGACCAGGATCTGTCGGGGCCGGCGCGGCTTTTGGGCAAGGATCCCGCCGCCATCCGTATGGCCCTGCTGGGTGTGTTCAGATACCGGATGCGGCTGGATCGCTGGCGGGAACGGATTGCTCCGGGAACGCTGGACCCGGTCCCCATCACCGCCATGCAGTCCGAGCTCAAGGACCTTCTTTTTCCCGACCTGAAGGGGGTTGGGGAACCCGATGCGGAGATGATGTTGGCTGACCTGGCCGCGGCCCTGGAGGAGTTTGCCGGGGTGGGCATGGACGGGGTGCTGGCGGGGCTGGGCGCCGAAGCGGACGAACTTACCGCCAACAGCAAGACCAAGGTGCGTCAGGCGGCGCTGGCTGCGGCTGCCGTGTGCCGTGCCGTGCCGAAAGGCGCCTTGGCGCCCGCGGCGGTGAATACGGCCCGGGAGGTTCTGCTGACCAAGGCGGGCACCTTGCGCAAGTTTTCCCCGGGGAGAAAAAATCCCGAATTAAACGAGCGGTATCAGGAACTCGTGCTGAGCGCCGGCCGTGAAATCCTGCACCAGGTGCGGCGCTTGGAGCTGCTGGCTCTGTACCGGAAGAACTCCTGCCTGCTGCAGCTCGGCCTGCGCTCCCTGGAAATTTACGATCGGTTGAAGAAGCGGGACAAGGTGGTGGATTTCCAGGATCTGGAGGCCATGGCCTGCCGTCTGATGGGCGACAACGCGCGCGCCATGTCCCTGCTGTTCCGCCTGGATGATTCGATCACGCACATCATGGTGGACGAGTTCCAGGACACGAATTTCAACCAGCACGATATCCTGCACCCCTTGCTGGAAGATTTCTGGAGCGGAGGTTCGGGCCAAACGGACCTGCCCACGGTGTTTTTGGTGGGCGATGTCAAACAGTCGATATACGGATTCCGGGGTGCCGAGCCCGGCATCTTCCAGAGCCTGCTGAAACGTTTCGCGTCACCGCAGGACCAAGGGGAGCAGCCCGCCTGGGGCGGGGTCAAGGTGCTGACCCTGCCGACAAATTTCCGCAGCTTGCCCCAGGTGACCGAGGGGGTGGGCGAACTGTTCTCGTGTCCGCCCCTGTCGGCAAAGCCGGAAGACGGCGCCCTGCAGGAAGTGCGTCAGGATTGTGGGCGGAGTGAAGGGGACGGTCTGCTGTGCGTCATGCCTCCTTTTGTCGCCACTGATGAAGATGGCCGTAGCGGCGACCAGGTGGCGGCAAGAGCGGCCGCGACTCTGGCGCGCCGGCTGGTGGAAACCGGAACCGTTACCTGGGACAAAGGGGACCCGCCCCGGGAACGGCCCCTGGAATGGCGAGATATTCTGGTCCTGCTGCGCGTGCGCACCCGGGCGGGCCTCTACGAGGATGCGTTCCGGCGGGAGGGCATTCCCATCAACCCCTCGGGCCGGGGCGCCCTGGCTTCGAGCCGGGAGGTTCAGGACCTGCTGGCGCTCTTGCGCTGGCTGGTCTGGCCCGGGGATGATGTTTCCCTGGCCACGGTTCTGCGCAGCCCCCTGTTTCGCCTGTCGCAAGAGGATTTGCAGATCGTGTTGGCGCGCCGGGGGATTCTCGATGAACGTCCCGATGGCAAGGGCTACAAGGTGCCACGGGGCTTGTGGGCGGCTCTGGAACGGGACAGGGATGATCCGGTCACGGGCCGCGCGGCGACCCTGCTCGGGCAGTGGCATCGGCGGGCCGGTTATGAACACTGCCATGACCTTGTCCGGCGTATTTACCGCGAGGGCGAGGTGCTGGAACGCTACCGGGCCGCCCTGGGTGACCAGGCGGTCTACAATCTCGCGCGGGTCCACGACCTGACCCTGGGCGGCGACCTGGTGGCCATGCCCACGGTGCGGCAACTGGTTCTGTCGTTGGAGCGGGCCGATCGCAGGGGAGGACAGGAAGAGGGCGTTGTGCCCGAAACCGGGGACGGGGGGCGCGTGCGCTTCATGACCATCCACGGTGCCAAGGGTCTGGAGGCGCCGGTCGTTCTGTTCGTCGACGTCGACGCCGCCTCGACCAAGGAGAATACCCAGGTTATTCTGGAGCCGGCGAATTCATCCTCGGCTTTGCTGTTCGTTTCGACCAAACAGGACCGTGCCGGTGGTGCGGTGGTTGCCGGCGAGGGTCCGGATCCGGTAGCGGCGGCCGCGGGGGCCTCTGTTGTCCGCGATCGCCTCGAGGAAACCAATCTCGAATATGTGGCCATGACCAGGGCTCGTGACCGTCTGTACATCCTGGGCGGTGACAAGAGCGGCGGCAAGGATGACTTCGACAGCCCTCTGCGCAGGATCCTGGCCAGTGCCGAGGCTGCCGGTGATGATGAAATCCTGATCGGCCTGCCGCCGGAACTGACCTCAGCGGACGATTCACGGCCGGGGGTGGATCACGCGGGACCGCGGGTGATTCCCGAGCCCGCCGGATCTTTGCCGGGTCTGCGGTCCTGGACGCCTCCGGTCCTGGGTGAACGGATCCGGATTCTGACCCCATCTGCAGGGGAATTCAGCGGTGCGGCGGATGGGCCCGAGATGCAGGCCCCCGTCGTTGATGTGCCGACGGGTCCCCGCGGCATCCAGCGCGGTTTGCAGGTCCATGCGTTGCTCGAGGCCGCCGCTCGGTTGGGCCATATGCCTCCGGGAGGCGGACCGGCCTGGGACGAAGCGGCCGCTGTTTTTGGGCAACCGGATTTGAGTTGGGTTTTCCATCCCGAAACCCGGGATGGCCGGGGACTGAGCGAGGCGCCGGTCATCGCCGAGCGCGGGACGGCGTCCGGCGACGGTGTCCGGGAGCGCATTACGGGGGTGATCGACCGTCTGGTGCTGCGTCCAGGCAGGATCGACATCATCGATTACAAGACCAATCGTTGCGCCGGAAACCATGACCTGCAGGATCAGCTCGTGGAGCATTATCGCCCCCAGCTGGCGATGTACCGCGAGGTGATGGGGTCGATCCACCGCGAGGCGGATATCCGCACCTGGCTGCTTTTTACCGACCCCGGTCTGGCGCCGCAAGACAGGTTGGTCGCCCTTGAACAACCTTGAGAAAAAAACCGGGGGCACCTTCCCTGGTGTCCCCGGCCGTTGCGGTCCACAGCCTCCATGCGTGGACGCCGCGATCTTGATCCGCTACTTGCGGTGGTTGAACTCCTGCTTGAGCTGGTCGAGCTGTTCCCGCAGTTGATCCAGTTCCTGATGGAGCTTGTCGATCTCCTGGTCATCGAATTCCTTGCGCAGGATCCTGACCTCGGGCTTTCCCTTGCCACTGCGGTGGATGATGACGTTGTCGTTGTCATACTGGCAGCCGGGATGTTGGTTCCAGCTGAAGGGCGGCACCATCTCGTCGCCATCATCGCCGAAGAACATGCCCTTCATCATGGGGTGGTCCAGGCCCTTGGGCATTTTGGCCAAGGTGGCCTTGAACGATTTTTCCTTGCCCTGGCGCAGAACGCTCAGGTGGATCGTCTGGTCGGGCTCGGTATCACCCATGGCCTCCATCAGATCTTCAGTGGAGGGAGTGTCCTGGTCGTCGATCTTGGTGATGACATCGCCGGCCTTGAGACCCGCCGCCGCGGCCGGGCTGTCCTCGCGGACCTCGGTGACCAGGACGCCTGCGCCATCCTTGACGCCGAAGTAACCTCCCAACTGCTCCGTCAAATCGGCTAGGCCGATGCCGAGATAGCCCCGGTCCTCATCCGCCATGCCCATCATTTTCTTCAGGCCATCCGGCGAAAAATCATGCCCTTGCCAGACCTGCATATCGGGGTGATCCTGGTCCATTTTCCTGATTTTCTCAATCTCCTGGTCGGTGTTCCGTTCGCCGACCACGACCTTGACCTTTTCCTGTTTGCCCTCACGCAGGACCTGGAGCGTGGCTTTGTCGCCGGGCTCGGTGCCGCGCACGGCGGCGGTCAAAGCGGAGGCATCGTCGATGGTTTTGCCGTTGAATTCGAGGATGACGTCGCCATCGTCAAGACCGGCGTCTTCGGCCGGGCTCCCCTTGACGACATCGGCGATCAGCACTCCGGAGTTGTCGCCAAGCTTAAGGGCTTTGGCCATGCTGGGGCTGATGTCCTGGAGCATGACACCCAGATAGCCCTGGGGCGCGTCCGGTCCGGCCGTCACGGTGCCGGCAATCAACAGCAGGGACAGGGTTGCCAGGGCGACTAGGAGGCGTCGGTGGGTAGTCACTGCGTTCATGGGAAGGGTCCTTTCGAAACTTGACCGCCAGGGGGATACGGCAGTTGAGTTAAAACGCGCGGAAATGCCACGGGTTCCCTTTTCGATAATAAATTATGTGGTCCGGTCGATATTCAAGTTGATGAAACACTGCAGGATGAAAACAAGGAGACCGCGGTTCCATGTCACAAATCAAATGGTCCAGGGAGTTCGAGACGGGCAATCGGGACGTGGATGCCCAGCATCAACGCCTGGTGGAAATCGTCAACAAGTTCGAGGGTTCCCTGCAAAGGGGAAAAGGCCGTCTTGTCATGGGGGAGATTCTGCGGGATCTTGTCGGTTTTACGCAGGAGCATTTCACCAGCGAGGAATCTCTCATGGCCGGGGCCGGCTATGACAAACTGAAGCCTCACCAGGACCAACACCGCCAGCTGATGCAGAAAGTCGAGCGTTTCCAGTTCGACTTTGCCCAGGGAATGCTCCTGTCCAGGGAAATGCACGATTTCCTCCAGCACTGGCTCATGAATCATATCAAGATCGACGATCTGGCGTTTGCCGCGTCCGTGAAGAATCCCGGGGAGGCGATCGAAGCCTAGCAGGCTGTTGAAAAACTCCTACCGGCACGCGGCACACCTCGCCGAATCGAT
>CAZJGK010000017.1:0-11653 GCA_964545545.1 uncultured Fibrobacteraceae bacterium
ATGGCGTCATGGAGGCCCGGGAGCCATGGATGGCGGGAGGGCCGGAATGTCGAGGACCGGAGCAACAGGAAGTTGCGACCACCCGCCCATGAGACAAGGGGTTATGCCTGCCTGAAGCCCTGTGGGGGTCTGTTTTCACCCGGCAGACACAATTTCCGAGGCACAACAAAAATTTCTTGCAACCTTTCCCTTAGTATATTAGTATACTGATATAGTACATCACCCCGGCTACCGAAGGCGGAACCATGATCAGGATCGACACCGGCAGCGGCACCCCCATCTATCGCCAGGTCATCGACCAGGTGAAGTTGATGGTGGTCACCGGCCAGTTGCCGCCGGACACCCAGCTGGAATCCGTCAGCAGCCTGGCCGCCCGCCTGAAGGTCAACCCCATGACCATCAGCAAAGCCTACAGCGCCCTGGTGGACGAGGGGGTGGCCCAACGCCGCCGGGGCGTGGGCATCTTTGTCGCGCCCGCGGATCCAAGGCGGGCGGCCGCTGAGCGCAACCGGGTCCTGTCCGAAGCCCTGGAGGAAGCCGCGGCCCTGGTCGTACGCCTGCAGATCGACGCCGACACCGCCCTTGAGCTTTTCGGCACCCACATCGCCAAATTCAAAGCCATGCACAGGAGCAAAAAATCATGAGCGCGCAACCGGTGATCAGAATCCGCAACCTCGGCAAGGATTTCGGGGGCAAGCCCGCCCTCAGCGGAGTCAACCTGGAGATTCTCCCCGGCTCGGTGGTCGGCGTGCTGGGTCCCAACGGCAGCGGCAAGACAACCCTGTTGAAACATATCATCGGCATGCTGATCCCCACCCGGGGCACCGTGGAAACCTTCGACGTCCCGGCGGATAAACTGGATGAGGCCCGGGTCGCACGCATCGGTTACGTGAGCCAGCAGAGCGAACTGCTGGACTGGCTGACCGTGGGCGAAACCATCGCTTTTGCCCGCGCCCACTACACGACCTGGGACGATGATCTGGCCGCCCGTCTGCACCAGGATTTCAAGCTGGAGGCGGGCCACAAGGTCGGTGGCCTGTCCGTGGGCCAGAAGCAGCGCCTGTCCATCCTGCTGGGCATTGCCCACCGCCCCGACCTGATCCTGCTGGACGAACCGGCCGCGTCCCTGGACCCGGTGGTCCGCCAGGATTTCCTGGATCTGTTGATGGAGCTGATCCAGGACCCGAATTGTACCATCCTGATCAGCTCCCACATCTTGACCGACGTGCAGAAGGTCATCGACAAGGTGTTGATCCTCGAAAACGGGGCCGTCCACTGCTTCGCCGACCTGGACCATCTGCAGGAGGAATACTTCCGCATCACCCTGCACAGTCTGGGCGGGGAACTGCCTGCGGACCTGGCCCTCAGCGGCCTGAAAAACCTGGACCATAAAGGAGCCACGGCCGTGGCCACGGTTCACAGCACCGACCCCTCCCAGGTCCAGCGGGAACTGGATCGGTTGGCGTGCAGCAGCGAAATCCGCCGCCTGGATTTCGAAGAGATCTACCGCTTGATCATCACCGGGAAGTAGAAAACCATGAACACGGTGCGCGCACAGGCAATACTGTTTTGGGGCAACTGGAAGCTGGGCTTCGGCTTGACCATCTTGTCCCTGCTCCTGCTGGTTACACCCATGGTCATCACCGCCCGCTTCGGCGGCAACTTGTGGTGGTTTACCCTGGGGGCCATGCTGATCGGCGCGGCAACCCTGGCGGTGATCACCGGCTGCACCCAGCGGGAACTGCTGAGCTGCGGTTTTGCCTTTCTGTTGCCCGGTCTCGAGCGAGCCATCGCCCGCACCCAGATCACGATCATGGCCGGCCTCAGCGTGGGCGCCCTGGCCGTGGGCCTTTTCTTTGCGGGAATCGCCCCTCTGACAGGCGGCGGCATCCTGCCCGCGCTGGCCTTGTCGGTCATGACGGTCATGGCCTATGCCCTGGGGCTGCTGGTGATCCGCGTGTTCAGCCACGCGTCCCTGCTGCCCACGGTCATGATCTTTTTCTACTTCGCGTTCATCAAGATCGGCAAGCAGACCACCGTGGCGCCCTTCGCGGATTTTTTTGCCCACGCGGGCGCCGTCCTTGCCGGCTGCGGCCTGGTCCTCGCCTTGGCTCTCTGGTCCCTGCAGGCCGGCAACCTGCGGCGCCAGCTGGCCGGAAAACCCTTTCTGTCACCTTTGGACCTGTACAGGCCGACCAAGGTGCAGAAATTCAAGAACCATTCCCTGGCCCACCAGGCAGATACCGCACCACACCGCCGCCCCCTGCAGGGAATCCTGGACCGGTGCCTGGAAAACACCGCGCGGGCGCGCGCCGCCGGCCGCATCACGCGGGCCACGCTATGGGAAACCCTCGACCTCGGCCTGACCACCGGTATCCCGAGAAGAAAAAGGGGATTATGGGCTTACGTGACCATGATCCTGGTATTAACCATTATTACAGGTTATCTGGATTCCTGGAGCTCCCTCCGGCGTGAGGTGGGCATGATCAGCTGGTTCTCCGCCTTCCCGTTCATGTTCGCGATCCTGCCGCTTTCCATCTTCCACTATCTGCCCCACCTCAACCTGGGCTTGATACCCAGCAGGCAAACCATCGAACGCGCCGGTTACCCCCTCTTGGGCCTGCTCACCCTGGCCGCCCTGGTCGGCTCGGTCTTGATCCTGGCCCTGTTTCATCTGCTGGGGTTGGTGCTTCCCGGGTTGCCGGTATCCGGCGGAAGCCTGCCGTTCTTGCCGCCGCAGAACCCTCACCTTCCTTTTCTGCCGGTGCTGGTGTTGCCGGTGGTGCTGATGATCTATCTGCTGTGGCGCAAGCCGAACTCCCTGTTCGTATTCAGCGGCGCGACCATCCAGGTCTTCATCTTCTTTCACGCCGCCTTGAACTTTGGCGGCTACGGCTGGCCTCTGGTCGTGGTGCTGGCGATCTCCGGCGGCTCCTGGCTGGCCTTGCCGTATGTCTGGCGGCGGCGGATGCACACCGGATCCCTGACCGGATCTTGAAATGCCTCTTCCCGGCGCAGCAGCCAGGCCTTGATGTCCAGGCCGCCTCCGTACCCGGTCAGGGAGCCGTCCCGGCCGATCACGCGATGACAGGGCAAAACGATGGACAGGGGGTTGCGGCCGTTGGCGGCTCCCACCGCCCGGTACGCCCCGGGTCTGCCCACCCTCGCGGCGAGGGCCCCATAGCTGAGGGTGGTTCCGTAGGGAATGGTCGCCAAAGCCTGCCACACCTCCATCTGGAAGGGTGTCCCCGTCGGCCCCAGAGGCAGAGCGAATGTCCGACGCGACCCGGCGAAATACTCCCGCAATTGGGTGGCGGCCAGCTTCAGCAGCGGGTGATCCGGCAACTCGGGACAAGCGGCAACCAGCTCGGGTCCCCCGTTGGCCGCGAACAGGACATGAGTCAGTTGATCCTCCCGCGCGCCCAGGTAAAGGGGACCCACGGGACTGGTCATGCTCAACATGGCATCAGGTTTCATGAATCGTCTTTCCTTGTCGGGTGGGAAAGTGAACGCCACAAGTGGACCGCGGCGTAGGAACGCCAAGGGCGCCAGGCGACAGAACGCCGCTCCAGTTCCCCCTCTTTCGGCATGACGCCCCCGCCGGCGCAGGCCTTGCGCAGACCCAGATCGCCCGCGGGAAAAACATCCGTATCCAAAAAACCCCGCAGCTGCACATAACGGGTTGTCCACGGGCCCACGCCTCGAATACGCAACAGCTGGGGAACCACCACTTCCGGATCCGCGCCGGGTTCCAGATCAAGTTCCCCGGCCAGGATGGCCCGGGCGAGGCGGCGCACGGTGGCCGCGCGGGAGCCGGTCACGCCGCAATCCTCAAGCGGAGCCTCGCGCAACGCGGCAGGTTCCGGAAAGACCACTCCGTACGCGGTCGCCGGCCCGAAGGCCCCCGCCACCCGGCCGGCCAGGGTCGTGGCCGCCGCCACCGAAACCTGTTGACCCAAAATCGCGCGCACGGCGATCTCGAAAGGATCCCAGCCCCCGGGCAGCCGCAGGCCCGGACACTGTTTCACCAGGGGTGCCAGCAGAGGGTCGACCTTCAGGGCGTTCCCGATTGCCTGCGGATCGGCGTCCAGATCGAACATGGCCCGGATGCGCGCCACGATCAAGCGCAGGTGGGGGACCAAATCCCCGGAGATCTTCAACACGAGCGCCCGCCCGGCGGGATCCGCCTGCACGGAGATTCGCCCCACATCCCGGCCCACACAAACCGTCCTCGCATAGGTATCCGGGGTCACCGTCTCGACTCCGGAAATGGCCCGTGGCCCCAGCCACGCCAGCTGATCATCCCACGCATAGGGAGGGCGCAAGGCGAGCTTCAACGCCAAGGACTGATCGCAGCCGCCACCTGTCCGCCCGCCTCGACGGCGCAAGGCCGCCGGCGGTTCGCCCCAGGCCGTGACGGCGGCGGAACGCAGGCGCCGGGCCGACCCGAATCCCACCGCCAGGGCGATCCGACCGACGGGCAACTCCGTTTCCTGCAAGAGCCGCCGGGCAAGGCCCAGTCTGCGGGTCATGGCCACGGCGCGCGGAGCAGCGCCCAGCTGTTCGGTAAACAGGCGGCGCAGATGGCGACCGCCGATGCCCAGCCTTCCGGCCAGATCCTCCACGCCGCCCTTATCCAAGGCACCTGTGTCGATCAAGGCGAGCGCCCGACCAACCACCGCGCTTGTCCCCTGCCAGGCCGGCGAACCGGGGCTGGTTTCGGGACGACAGCGCAGACAGGGGCGCAGCCCCGCTGAGGCGGCCGCGGCCGCACTCGGGAAAAACACACAGTTCTTCAGGTGGGGAGTCCGGGCCGGACAGACCGGACGGCAGTAGATGCCGGTGGTCAGCACCCCGGTGAAAAACACACCGTCGAAGCGGACATCCCGGCTGCACACGGCGCGATAGCAGACTTCATGATCGAGTTCCATGTCCGGCAATATACACCAGGGAAGGCGATGACAGCGGACGAATTCGGACATGGATGCAAGCGGAGTCATCCACCCCTCGGTCAGCGGTCTTCCTTCAGCGCCGCCACCAGCTCGGTCAGGGCTTTCTTGCCGTCGCCGAACAGCATCAGGCAGTTATCCATGGCGAAAAGTGGGTTGGGGATCCCCGCAAAACCCGGGCTCAGGCTGCGCTTGATCACCACCACGGTGCGGGCCTGGTCCGCGTTGATGATGGGCATGCCGGCTATGGGGCTGGCCGGATCGGTGCGCGCGCTGGGGTTGACCACGTCGTTGGCCCCAACCACCAGGCACACGTCCACCTGTTCCATTTCGCGGTTCACATCATCCATCTCCAGCATCCGGTCGTAGGGCACATCGGCCTCGGCCAGCAGCACGTTCATGTGCCCGGGCATGCGCCCGGCCACCGGATGGATGCCGTACTCCACCTTGACGCCCCGCGCTTCCAGGATGTTCGCCATGTCGCGCACCACATGCTGGGCCCTGGCCACGGCCAGCCCGTAACCCGGCACCACCACCACCCGCTGGGCCGTATCGAGCATCATGGCCACTTCCTCGGGCGAGGTGGACTTGACCTTGCCCGCGTAGACATCATCGGCGCTGGGCCCGTCGGCGCTGGGGCCCAGGGTGCCGAACAGCACATTGGTCAGCGAACGGTTCATGGCCACGCACATGATGCGGGTCAGGATGATGCCCGAGGCGCCCACCAGGGAGCCGGCGATGATCAACACGTTGTTCATCAGGACGAATCCGGTGGCCGCCGCCGCCAGACCCGAATAGGAGTTCAGCAGGGAAATCACCACGGGCATGTCCGCCCCGCCGATGGGAATCGTCAGGGTCACGCCCAACACGCCGGCGATGGCCACGATGATCCAGTACGCCTCGGTCGCGGTCGGCTCGACGGTGATCCAGACGACGCAACCCAGGGCCGCCAGACCCATGACGGCGTTGAAAAGCTTGTGGCCGGGAAAGGAAACGGCCTTGCCGGGAAGAATCTCGGCCAGCTTGCCGAAGGCCACCAGGGAACCGGTGAACGTGACGGCTCCGATCAGGCCCGACAGACCCGTGGAGATGGTCATCTGGGCATTCGGATTGCGCGTGATCATGAACGCCGCCCCGGCGACCAGCACGCTGGCTCCGCCGCCGAAGCCGTTGAACAGGGCGACCATCTCGGGCATCTGGGTCATCTGCACCCGGACCGCGGCCACGGCGCCGATCAACCCGCCGATCACCGCGCCGACCAGGATCCAGGTGTAATCCAGGCCGTTGGCCAGCAGGGTGACCACCACCGCCAGCAGCATGCCCAGGGCGCTGGTCAGGTTGCCCTTGGCCGCGGTGCGCGGGTGGGTCAGTCCTTTCAGCCCGTTGATGAACAGGATCGCGGCGACCACATACGCCAGGTTGACCCATCCTTCGTCGATCACAAAACCACCCATGCCGTTACCTCTTCCTCTTGAACATGTCCAGCATGCGATGGGTGACCATGTAGCCCCCGACGACATTGATCATGGCGAAGGCCACCGCGCAAACGGCGAGGACCTTGGCCAGCAGGGGATTGTCCGCCCGGGTCGAGATGACCGCCCCGATCAGGGTGATTCCCGATATGGCGTTGGAACCCGACATCAGCGGCGTGTGCAGGGTCGGCGGCACCTTGGTTATGATCTCGAACCCGATATAGATCGCCAACACGAATACGGTGATGGCGGCAACCAGCATTTCCATCCTGTCAGTCTCCTTGTTTCTGGGCGAGCGTCGGCAAACCAAGCAGTTGTCGGACGACCGGATGGACCACCTCGCCGTCGGTGGCGAGCAGGGTCCCGGCCACGATCTTGTCGTTGCGGTCGAACACCAGCTTGCCGTCCTTGATCAGGCTCAGCAGCAGGTTTTCGATGTTGCGGGAGTACATCTGGCTGGCATGGTACGGCTTGCGCGAGGCCAGGTCGGTCGGGCCCAGGATGGTCACGTCATGGGCGATGACCATCTCGTCCGCGCGCGTCAAGGCGCAGTTGCCGCCACGTTCGGCGGCCAGATCGACGATCACGGATCCGGGCGGCATGACCTTGACCATGGGCTCGGTGATCAGCACCGGGGATTTCTTGCCGGGAATGGCCGCCGTCGTGATGACGACATCGTTGCGGGCCACCACGGCCTGCATCTGGTCCTGCTGGCTCTTGATGAACGCAGCGCTCTGCTCCTTGGCGTAGCCGCCCTGGTCCTCGGCTCCCTCGGTCTCCAGGTCGAACTCGACGAACTTGGCGCCCACGCTGGTGACCTGGTCCCGGACGGACGGCCGCACGTCATAGGCCTCCACCACCGCCCCCATGCGCTTGGCCGTGGCGATGGCCTGCAGACCGGCCACGCCCACGCCGACCACGAACACCCTGGCCGGAGCAAGCGTGCCCGCTGCGGTCATGAGCATGGGAAAAAGCCGCGGCAGATGATACGCCGCCTCCAGCACCGCCTGATACCCGACGACCGTGGCCATGGACGACAGAACATCCATGCCCTGGGCGCGCGTGATGCGCGGCACCATTTCCAAAGACAACGCCGTCACCCTTTGTCGGGCCATGTCGGCCACCGCCTGGGGGTTGCCCAGGGGATCCTGCATGCCGATCAGGATCTGGCCCTCATGGCAGTGGATCAGGTCCCCGGCCACACCGCCGGCATGGGAGCCCGGGCCCCGCACCTGAACCACCACATCGGACGAGGCGCAAACCTCGTCCCGGCTGCCCAGCTGGGCGCCCTTGGCCTCGTATTCCTGGTCCGGAAAACCGGCCGCCAGGCCCGCGTCATGTTCAACCAGAACGGTCAGGCCCGCCTTGATCAAGGCCGCCACAGAAACAGGAGTCAATGCGACTCGTTTTTCCCTGGCAGCGGTTTCCTTGGGTACCCCGATTTGCATCGTCATCTCCTGCCGGCTTGATCTGAATTGGAAATTAACTCCTAGGATATAGAAATTCGACGTAACCGCCAGCGGAGGAGCGCGCGCAGCGACCCAACCGCTTGTCTCGGCGAATTCTAGGCCCCCGCAGCCCTTCCGGCACATCGCCGCTGGAATTCAGCCACGGCCTGCTGGTAGAAGTCGATGTCCCGGCGGTTCAGATCCAGGAGTTCCTGAACCTGGTCCCCTTCAAGGGTGTAGTCCACGCCGATGCTCGGACGAGCGGTATTCAGCACGAAGCAGGGTAGATTCCAGCCGAACTGGCGGTTGGCCATGTCCAGCGAAACGTCGTATTGCTCCGTGATCCCCAAAAACCCCACCTCCGCCAGGGACACGCCCTCCAGGCAGCCCATCTGGCGGTTGATGAAAGTGGAATCGTGACCGAAGACCTCTATGCCCTTGGTGTAGCCGTGATAGCGCCGGAAGTGGAGAAATTCAGAGACCAGCCGCTGGATGGGGTCGCGCAGAAACACCAGAATGTTCTGCACGCCGCAAAGGGAGAGGTAACGGCTGGCGGGAAAATGGCCGCTGATGAGTTTGATCCCCTGCTTGCGGACCTCATCCCCGAAACGATCCAGATCCGGTTCCTCATACATGTGGCGCTTGACCAGGGGCGAGGTTTTCTCCTCGTCGGGGCCATAGTCGAAAGCCATGGCTTCCGGAGCATACTGCTGTTCCAGCGCATGGCGAATACTCGTCCCGGCGGTTTTGGGGATGTGGACGAAGACAAGCGGTCCCTCGGTCATTTCGCATTCCTCCGTGATCCATTATAATGTGCACGTAATCGATCCAGCACCGCACGATAATAAACGGCCGACCGCGGAGAGCCAAGCAGGACCTGACCGTGTCCGTGACCCCAAGGATCAGCAAGGAGCCGAGATGGACTGGACACAAAGGATCAACGACATGGCCGGGGGCTACAAGAACGCCGCCATCCTGCTGAACGCCCTGCGGGCGGGAATCTTCGAGGCCTTCGGCGATCAGTGGCGGACACCGCTGGACATCGCCAATGAATGCGGGCTGGACGAGCGCGCCACCGACATCGTCCTGCACGCCCTGGCCGCCATCGGCCTCCTCAAACACGAAAACGAGCGGTTTAAGCTTGAACCGGAAGCCGGTGCCGTGTTGCTGGCCGATAGCCCCACAACCTTGAAGAGCATTCTCGGTCACAACCTCTCCATGATGAGGAACTGGGCCCAGCTGGATACCGTCCTGAAAACCGGCGGGCCGGCGCCGAGGCCGGAACGCACGGAACAGGACCTGCGGGATTTCATCTGCGGCATGGAGAACGTCTCCCGTCAAAGCAGCCGTGAGGTGGCGGCCAAGATCGATTTCAGCAAGGCCCGGCGCCTGCTGGATCTCGGGGGCGGACCCGGCACCGCCGCCATCACCCTGGCCCAGGCCAATCCGCAGCTGCACTGCGTGGTGTTCGATCTGGCCGGACCCTTGGACATCGCCCGGCAGCAGATCGCCGCCGCCGGTCTGCAGGACAGGATCACCACGGTGGCCGGGGATTACGACCTCGACCCCATCGGCACCGGCTTCGATGTGGTCTACATCTCCAACATCATCCACTCGATGGCGCCCGCCAAGACCCTGGCGCTGCTCAAGAAGGCCCACGCGGCCCTGGTTCCCGGCGGACGCCTGCTGCTGAAGGATTTCTTCCTGGAGGATTCCCGCACCGAACCGGTTCCCTGCGCCCAATTCAGCGTGAACATGCTGGTCCATTCCGAAGGCGGGAAGTCCTACACACGCAGCGAGACCCTGGCTCTTTTGGAGGAAGCGGAGTTCGGTGATTTTGACATCGTGGATATTGCGTCCCACAGCCAGGTCATCGTGGGTCACCTGGAGGAAAAGTAAGGAAATCCGCAAAAAACTTACCCGGCGCTGGATTTTTCCCCCAATAATGGGTTATAATTTAGCAAAATTTCACACATCCTCCCGGGAGTCCTCAATGCGCACCATGAGTCTCGTCGCCCTCTTGTTGGTCCTGATCGCCCTGGCCCAACCTGCAGTCTCCCAAACTTACACCACGGCCGACACCCTGACCGTCATCCAGAAGCCTTTGCTGAATATTCCGGATATCGTGCGGCCCGGAGATCCGCTGCCCATCAACTGCGACGCGGATCCGGCCACCACCGGTTGGACGGCCACGCTGGTGCGCGGAGCGCTGGACGTTCCCTTGACCATCACCTCGGCGACTTACGACCCGACGACCCTGTGGTGGACCCTCGCCTGCACGACTCCCGAGGTGCCGATCTACGATCTGTACAACCTGCGCGTGACGGCCGACGGCGGCATCGACGACACCACCAACCACGCCGTGAAGGTCATCCCCGCCTTCCAGGAAACCTTCGACGTGATCCACATCACCGACACCCATCTGCCCACCTATCTGTACTACTACCAAAACGGCGCCGAAACGGACTCGACGACCACCATCAATCTGCGGGTCATCACCCAGGACGTGAACATCATCAACCCCGCGTTCGTGCTGCTGACCGGCGACCTGGTCAACGAGGGCGAGCTGGAGGATTATCTGGGCCGCAAATACTACAGCCGCGCGGTGATGTCCCTGAACGAGTTCGCCGTGCCCGTCTACCTGACGGCCGGCAACCACGACCTCGGCGGCTGGGACGACACCCCTCCCAGCGATGGCACGGCCCGCCGCGACTGGTGGAAATTCTTCGGCTGGAAGCGGCTGGACAATCCGCCGGCGGGCGCACCCGCCCATACCCAGGACTACAGCTTCAACTACGGCCCCATCCATTTCACGGGGCTTGAGGCCTACAACAACTACGACAGCTGGAAGTACAATATCTACGGCAGCGACAGCTTCACCGCCGACCAGCTCTCGTGGTTGAACCAGGATCTCTCCGCCTCATCCGGCAGCGCGCGGCACGTGATCTTCCACCACCGCGACTTCCAGCATCAGTTGAACCTCAGCGCCCTGGGCGTGGACCTTTCGCTGTCCGGCCACATCCACTCCGATGTGGACGACAACACCTACCCCAAGGACGTCTCCACCGACAACGCCGGCGGCGCCAACCGGCCGTTCCGCCTTGTTCGCTTCGACGGCACATCCATCGATCCCCGACCCACGCTCTCGGCCGAGGATGAGAACCGGCTTGAGGTAACCTATACGCCGGACAACAGCGGGACAGCCGTCGAGGTATCCGCCCAGATCCACAACGGGTACGCCGAATCCTTCTCGCACGGCCTGGTGCGCATCAACATGCCCGGCGGCGGCACCAGTTACGAGGCCTTCGGCGGCACGCTCACCCAGGTCGACGACACGGGCGACCACGCCATCTGTTACGTGGAGGTTCCCCTGCCGGCCAACAGTAACGTCACGGTAGCGGTCCGGGCCGACACGACCCATGTCGCGGACGTGCCCACCGCAGGTGTGGCCCGCGGACTCGGCGTCCATCCCAACCCGTTCAATCCCCGCACCGAGATCACCTTTGAACTTCTGCGCACAACACCCTGCCGCCTGACGATCTTCGATGTCCGCGGGCGTGAAATCGCGGTGCTGATCGACAGTATGCGCGCGGCCGGACCTCAGGCGGCCGTCTGGGACGGCCTCGATGCGGCCGGACGTTCCGTGCCCTCGGGTATGTACATCGTCGGTCTGCGTGCGGGATCCTACAGCGAAGCGCGCAAGCTGATGCTCACGCGCTGACCAGCGCCACCATCAGGAGGGTATGCATGAGAAAGCCCATCAGGCTCCTGGCTATGGCCCTCA